>JAYGDO010000489.1:0-1986 GCA_046582885.1 Pirellulales bacterium
CGGACGTTGAAAGGGTCCACGATTTGCCGGCGCATAACATTCGCGGGCTGGCGCTGAGCTTTGACGGGTCGACGTTGCTGCTTTCATGTCAGATGCTTGCCTCGCGGTCGTGGGCAGATCGCGACAGCGTACATTGGGGCATTTTATTATCCAATGCGGTTCGCGGACTCAACGTCAAATTGCTGCTCGACCCGCAGCAGGATGTAGTGAAGGAAAGCTGGCTCGAAAAACTCGGTCTGGTCGGTAGAGCCGCCGGCGATCCCGGGCCGATATTGATCGATGAAAAAGGCCGCCAGGCCATTGCGCTGTGCGGTGTTGGTGAAGTCAGGATCAACGCCTCATCTTACGCACAGACGTTGCCGGTCGGGCGTCGCCCGTCGGCCATGGTCTCGTTGGACAATCGTCTATTCGTTGCCAATCAATTTGACGATTCCATTTCTGTAATCGATTTGCCATCGGGAACCGTGTACGAACCAATTTCGCTCGGACCGCCGACGAAACTTTCGGCCCGGGATCGCGGCGAGCTTTTGTTTTACGACGCCCGACTGTCACACGACCGCTGGATGAGCTGGCACAGTTGCCATTCGGACGGACACACGATCAACTTGTTGGCCGACACCCTGGGCGACGGCGATTTTGGTGCGCCGAAACGGATTCCATCGCTGCTGGGTACTAAAGCGACCGGACCATGGGCATGGAATGGTGAAGTGAAGTCGCTCGACGCGCAGGTGCGCAAGTCCGTTCGGACAACGATGCATGGCGGCAGGCTCTCCAACGCTCAGGCAGGCGATCTAGTGGCGTTTTTAGAGAGCCTGCGGCCGCCACCGTCGAGGTTTGCGGCCGACGCGGCGCTGGTAAGCCGCGGCCGCCGGGTGTTCGAGAGGCGAAGCTGCATTGATTGCCACGCACCGCCGGAGTACACCGCCGCAGATACGTTTGATGTCGGGCTCAAGGACGAAGCGGGGCTGCAGCACTTCAATCCGCCGTCACTGCGGGGACTGGGGCAACGAGACATCTTTTTTCACGATGGTCGTGGCTCGCGGGTCGAAGACGTCATTCAAAAGAACCGCCACCAACTGAGCGAGCCCCTAAGCGCCGACGAAGCGGCCGCTCTGCTGGCATTTCTGAGGAGTCTTTAGCGGCTTTGTCCCGCAGGACAGCGGCGCAAGATTACTCGGCAGCCAATTGACGGCTCGACTGAACCGGAGGAGGCGAAAAGCAGATATCTCCGTCAGCGATGGCCGATCGAATGAAATATCTACTCACTTTCAAATAAGCAGGTTTAGCCGGTTCGAGTAATATGAGACTGTTTGAGGGTACCCCGTGGGATCGGCCCCCACGTTGTGAACAGTGCGGAGAGTTGGAGGAGGATTGCCGTTGCCCGCCCGCTCCCCAAACGCTGATTGCGCCGCAAACACAAACGGCTCGCGTCACCGTCGAAAAACGCAGCAAGGGTAAACTCGTTACCATTGTCCGGGGTTTGTCGGCTGCGGGAAATGACCTGCAGTCGTTGCTGCTGCGTCTGAAGACGGCCTGTGGGGCCGGCGGCACGTTGAAGGGCGAACTTCTCGAAATCCAGGGAAACCACACGGACCGTATTCGCGAATTGCTCGCGAAAATCGGCTATCGCGTTCAGCGCTGAATAAAAATGTGGCTGGATTCGCTGATGCCTCGGTTGCCGGATGCCGCGTCACATTCGGGTCGTTTCCGATTCCGCCCGCGGTTTGTGCCGTCCGCAGTCGTCAATGAACGCCGTACGTCCCATCGTCCTTGTCTTGCGACATAGGGGGAAAGTTGGCGTAGTCTTCCGGTTCGGTTTTGTATTGCACTTTCAGGATGTCGAACAATCGTTCCAGTTTGTCCGACTTGTCGTCGCTAATCTGTTTCGGGTTGTGGCTGCGAAAATACGCACCGATCCCGGCAATCGCGGCGTCGATTTCGCCGGCTGAACGAGGAAAGAACGGGGGCCTGACTTTCGTTTTTGAC
>JAYGDO010000490.1:0-1883 GCA_046582885.1 Pirellulales bacterium
CTCGTGCCGACCGGTGATGATTTCGGTGTCCGCGGCGATCCGCCGTCCCATCCGGAGTTATTGGATTGGTTGGCGGTGGAATTCGTCGACAGCGGCTGGAATGTAAAATCGCTGCATCGGTTAATCGTCACGTCCGCCACCTATCGGCAAACTTCGCGAGCAACTAGCGAACGAATCGCGCGTGATCCGCAGAACCTGTTGTTGTCGCGGGGTGGGCGGTTCCGACTTTCGGCCGAGCAAATTCGCGATAACGGCTTGGCGGTCAGCGGGTTGCTGGACAATCAGATCGGCGGCCCGAGCGTTTTTCCTCCGCAGCCGGAGGGTGTGGGGCAATTTCGCGACGCGACGGCGGGCAAGTGGAGTACCAGCACCGGCACTCAGCGGTATCGCCGCGGAATGTACACATTTTGGCAGCGGATGTCGCCGTACCCGTCGCTGATTTTGTTCGACGCGCCGAGTCGCGAACGGTGCTGCGTACGTCGTTCCACAACCAATACGCCGTTGCAGGCGTTGGTCACCTTGAACGATCCGGTGTTTGTTGAAATGGCGAGGGCGTTTGCCAAGCGAATTTTGGGGGAGGCCGGGCGGGCAGACGTCGGAGCGCGCATCGAGTTTGCCTTTCGCATTGCGCTCGGCCGGCGTCCGGACCGCGAGGAGTTAAAACGATTCACCCAATTCTACACGGCGCAAAAGAACCGGGCCGCAGACGCGGGCGACGCAGAATCGGCGGCATGGACGGTCTTAGCACAGGTGCTCTTAAACCTCGACGAAACTTTAACGCGAGAATGACAGTTTTACACATTCCGGGCTCAATCATTGACGCAGACACGCGAAAGCGGGTGTTGCGGCGCCACTTTTTCGGGCGTTGCGGCGGCGCGGTCGGCGCTGCGGCACTGGCGTCGCTGTTGAATCCGAATGGTGCCGCTAACCCAGCGGCGGCGGCCGGCATGCCCTTGCGGCCTCACTTTGCGGCCCGTGCCAAACGCGTGATTTACCTGTTTATGTCGGGCGGTCCCTCCCACGTCGATACGTTTGACCACAAACCGGAATTACAAAAACTCGATGGTCAGCCGATTCCGGCGTCGTTCATCAAGGGCGTTCACTTTGCCCAGATCAGCCGCAGGACGAAACAGCCGCTGCTGAAAGCTTCCCCCTACAAATTTCAGAAGCACGGTCAAAGCGGAACGTTGGTTTCCGAGTTGTTGCCAAATCTGGCGTCGATGGTGGACGAAATGGCGGTTGTCCGTTCGTTACGCACGACGACGTTTAATCACGACCCGGCAGTGTGTCTGCTGAATACGGGGGATTCACGTGTTGGCCGCCCAACAATGGGTGCCTGGCTCAGTTATGGACTGGGCAACGAAAGCGACGAGTTGCCATCGTTTGTGGTGCTCACCTCAGGTGTCAAAGTGCAGCCGTTACTGACGAATTACTGGACCAGCGGATTTTTGCCGACACGGCATCAAGGCGTGGAGTTCCGCCGCCGCGGCGATGCGGTCCTGTTTTTGTCGGATCCGGCCGGCATCGACCGGATGCAGCGGCGTAAACAGATCGATTTGATTAACTGGATGAATCGGCGCCGTTTGGATTCGTTCGCAGATCCCGAAATTGAAACAAGGATCGAACAATTTGAATTGGCCTTTCGCATGCAGGCCGCCGCGCCGGAAGCCGTGGACTTGCGGCAGGAATCTGCCGAGACGTTGGCGTTGTATGGCGCAGATCCGAACGGCTCTTCGTTTGCAAACAACTGTTTGTTGGCGCGGCGATTGGTAGAACGTGGCGTGCGGTACGTGCAGCTTTACGATATGGGATGGGATTCCCACGGCGATCTGGTGAAAAACCACAACCGCCAGTGCCGCGCCATTGACAAGGCTGCTGCCGGG
>JAYGDO010000569.1:0-10835 GCA_046582885.1 Pirellulales bacterium
TAAGGTACGCCCATTGAAAAAGCCACCACGGCGAAGATGAAGGCGAAGATGATGTTCATCACCACGCCGGCCGAAATGATCGCCATCCGCTCGGGTACGGTCTGCGCCATGTAACTGCGGGGATCGTAGACGAAGTTTTCGTCGGCATCGCCGGTGGCGTCCGTAGCATCCGCAGCATCGGTTATTTCGGGCGCGTCGTTCACCGGTGGCTCGGAGGTTTCTGCGGCAGCATCTCCGGCACTTTGCCGCTGCTTCTCATCGTGCGCCTTGCGCATCATTTCGGCTTGGCGGCCGGGGTTGTCGTCCTGGCCTAGCATTTTCACGTAGCCGCCCAAGGGGATCATGCCGACGCCGTATTCGGTTTCGCCGATTTGCTTTTTCCAGATGGCGGCGGGTAGTTGAATGCCGAATTTCCCCCAGCCCAGTTTGATCGGCACGTCAAAACCGACGTAAAACTTTTCGCATTTCACGCCGCACGCCTTGGCGACCAAAAAGTGTCCCAACTCATGGACGAAGATCACCATGCCCAACCCGAAAATGGCCATCGCGATATAAGGCCAGTTTTCTGGATAGTACCACGGCACGCTGGCGGCAAATAAGTCAATTATGTACACGCTCGAAAAACCTCCTCGCGGGCCCAGCGATCCAGATCGATCAGGGTTTCCAAATCGGGCTGCGGTTGAAAGGGGTGATTGTCGACAACAGACTGGCACGCCGGCACAATGTCGGCAAATCCAATCTGGCCATCTAGAAATCCGGCCACTGCCGACTCGTTGGCGGCATTCAAAACCGCGCCGGCCGTGCCCCCGGCCCGCGCGGTATCGATTCCTAATTGTAGTGCGGCGAAACGTCGGTGATCAGCCGGCTCGAAGTCGAGGCTGAAGGCTGTCGACCAGTCCATTTCCACGGCCACGCTGGCCGTGCGGTCGGGCCACGTCAGCGCATACTGGATCGGCATTTTCATATCGGGGGGACTCATCTGCGCGATCACCGAACCGTCCACGAATTCAACGAACGAATGGACCATCGATTGCGGGTGAATGACCACTTCGATTTGCTCCGGCTGCAAATCGAACAGCCATCGCGCCTCGACGATTTCTAACGCCTTGTTCATCATCGTGGCCGAATCGACCGTGATCTTCGGTCCCATGTCCCAGGTGGGATGCGACAGCGCCTGTTCGACGGTTACATCTTGCAGTTGTTCGAGCGTCATATTTCGAAAGGGTCCGCCGCTGGCGGTCAACACCACCCGCCGCACTTCGCTCCGCTTGCCCGCCTGCATGGCCTGAAAAATTGCGCTGTGTTCGCTGTCGATCGGCAACAGCTTGCCGCCGGTTCTGGCGGCCAACTCAATCACCAGCGGCCCGGCCATGACGAGTGTTTCCTTGTTGGCCAGGGCCACAATTTTTCCGGCCTCCAGCGCCGCCCAGGTGCTACGCAGGCCGGCTGATCCTACGATCGCGGCGACCACCACGGCAATTTGTTCGTGCTGTACAATTTTCGTCAGACCCTCGGTTCCAGTGAGCAGTTCACAGTTGGCGGGCAAGCCTTTCCAATCACGATCCAGCGCCGCCTCTGCATCGGTCGCCACGACCCAGCGGGGTTCAACCTGTTGCGCCTGCTCGACCAGTAAATCGAGGCGTTGATGCGCCGAAAGCGCCGCAACCTGTATTGCACCACCTGAAGCCGCCACCACATCCAGGGTGCTTTGGCCGATGCTGCCGGTCGATCCCAGTACCGCGATGTGTCGAGGTTGCGAGGTCATGGCTCACCGCCGCGCGTGATAGCGGGCTCTTGTAGGACGAGTTTACAGACCTGTTTCTCTCACAGGCCTGATTTACGGCAACCGAAGCGAGTCGGTTTACTTTTTGCGTCGGGTTGGTGTGATTGCAGCAATCGAATCGATTATCGGCGATCGCGGGCATTGTAAGTTCGCATATTTCGGGCGGCAAGTGCGAGTTTGCCCTTGGGGAACCGTTCTACTGGACTCGTCAAATGAACACGCCTTGTATAATGAACCTAACTCGTTGAGTACTCCTGCAAACTTCTCGTTTACAGCCCATCTCGCTTGATGCAAGACAAATTTGAAAACGATCGAAAGCCGGCGGACAAAAAATCCCCCCCTCTCGGCGGACAGATCGTCCTCTACCTGATCGTTGTCGCTTTTATCGCGTTTATGGTCATCGGGCTCTATCTGCCGAAACCGATAAAAATCTCGTATGGACAATTCAAAAGCCTGATTCGTAACAGCGGCGGCGCGACCGCCTATGTTGACATTGAGGTAAACAGCAGCAAGCTTCGTTTTCAGCGGATTCGCGAAGTGATCGTTGGCGACCGTGAGATCACGGGCACCATCCACCAAACTTATCTTGCCCCCGACGGTTCGGAATTGCCCAGTCACGAACGGACAAAGGACGTCGAATTTGTCGTCAATAAGTCGCCGGATTTGGACCGCAGTGTCGAAGCGTTTTTTGAAGAAGTAAGCTTTGCGGACTACGATCGTGACGATGGCCCGGGATTTTGGAGTCAATGGGGGCCGATGTTGATGGTCACCGGCATTTTTATCCTCATCTTTTTTTTCATGATGCGGCGGCTGGGCGGTGCGGGATCGCCGATGGCATTCGGACGCAGCCCTGGAAAGCTCCACGCGCAGGAGGACCTGGGCGTGACGTTTAATGATGTCGCCGGCATTGAAGAAGCTGTTGAAGAACTGAAAGAGATTGTCGAATTTCTCAAGAGTCCCGAAAAGTATCAGCGGCTCGGCGGGCGGATTCCCAAAGGCGTGTTGTTGGTCGGTCCGCCGGGAACCGGCAAAACGCTATTGGCCAAGAGCGTTGCCGGCGAAGCGGATGTGCCGTTTTTTAGCCTTTCGGGCAGCGACTTTGTGGAAATGTTCGTTGGTGTCGGCGCGGCACGGGTCCGCGACATGTTTCAGCAGGCCGAATCGAAAGCGCCCTGCATTATTTTTATCGACGAACTGGACGCGCTCGGCAAAACGCGGGGGTCAAGCGTGGTCGGCGGACACGACGAGCGCGAGCAGACCCTCAACGCGCTATTGGTGGAGATGGACGGTTTCGATTCGACCAGCGGCGTCATCGTGTTGGCGGCGTCGAACCGTCCGGAGACGCTCGATCCGGCGCTGCTGCGACCCGGACGCTTTGACCGCAACGTGCTGGTGGATCGGCCCGATATACGCGGTCGCGAGGATATCCTGAAAGTTCACGTCAAAAGCGTCAAACTTGATGACAACGTTAATCTGAAGAAGATCGCGGCGATCACATCGGGCTTTGTCGGCGCAGACTTGGCGAACTTGGTCAATGAAGCCGCGCTGCTCGCCGTGCGTAACGACAAAAACGCGGTCAGCATGGAGGAATTTAATGAAGGCGTCGAGCGTGTCACGGCTGGTTTAGAGAAACGGCAGCGGATAATCCACGAGGACGAAAAACAGCGGGTTGCCTATCACGAAGCGGGTCACGCGCTGGTCGCTCATAGTTTGCCGAATACCGACCCCGTGCACAAAATCTCGATCATCCCGCGCGGACTGGCTGCACTGGGTTACACCATGCAGCGGCCCGAAGGAGACCGCTACTTGGTCACCAAGGGCGAACTGCAAAGCCGTATTCAAGTGCTATTGGCCGGCACGATTGCCGAAGAACTGGTTTTCGACGATATTTCGACCGGTGCACAAAACGATTTGGAGCGGGCCACACAAATTGCCCGCAGCATGGTCATGGATTTTGGCATGAGCCGCCTTGGCCGCGTCAGCTTCCGCGACAGCGGCCGCAGCGCCTTTATTTCCGGCGGCGAAATGCCCAGTGCGCCGATGCACAGCGAGCACACGGCTCGCCAAATCGATCTGGAAGTGAAGCGCATCTTGGACGAGGGCCTCGAAAAGGTGCGGCGAATTCTACATTCTCGCCGCGATACGCTCGAAGCACTGGCGGAACAGCTACTCGAAAAGGAGACGATTGATTCGGACGAATTGCAGGAGATTGTCGAAAAAACTTCGCCCCAGCCGAAAATTGTGCCGGGAACCGATGCGGTGGTTCCAGCCGATGGAGGTCGGCCGCGCGAGGTCGTTGCGCTTGATGAAGCGAACGATGAAGAAGACGATGAAGAAGACGTTGAGCCGCTGGAAGAAAGCGGCTAACCCCAGCCGTACGCGCAGTGCAGCGCCTGCTGCACGCTGCTAGTCAAGTCAAACCGACTGACCGGCTTTGATAACACGGCGAAAGCCTCCGCGCGCTGGGCCTCGGCCCGAATTGCTTCGTCCAATTGCGCCGACATCAAGATGACCGGTAGCAGCGCCTTGAATTGTTTGACCAACCGCAGTGTTTCCAGGCCCGACAACCGCGGCATGTGCATGTCCAGCAGCGCGACGTGAACCTCTTCGCTTTGAATAATCTCGCAAGCCTCTTCACCGCAACTGGCCACCAACGTGTGAAACCCGTCCGGCTCAAGCACTCCGCAGACAGTGTCCCGAAAAACCGGGTCATCGTCCGTAATCAGGATAGAGGGTGATACGATCAAGGTTCTGCCCTGCGTGTTTGAACAACTTGTACCTTACGAAGTGCGGCAAGTTCGATACCAGTTCGCGCCGTCCGCTGCCATTTCATGAACCCCAAACACCTGTAACTGTCTAATGCAGTTCGGGTTGCGGCGTCGGTAAGATCTGTTTTTCACGTGTTGGATTTTGGTGCGTCTGCCAATCTGTCCGCTTACCGGCTGTCTAAATGGCAGCGGCGGCCACATGGGTGGCTGATTCGTAAGAGTTGGATTGATTAGAATGCGGGCCCGACGTCGCGCCTGTGGTGAAGTGGTATCACGTCAGCTTCCCAAGCTGAAGTTGCGGGTTCGATTCCCGCTAGGCGCTTTCTCCGAGCCTGGGGGTAGCGGGGCTACATGAGGATCGCCATCAGGCCCCAGGCGAGTCCGCTTAGGGTGAGTACCCCGCGAACGGTGCGGGGGACTTTTTGGCGGTCCGATCGAATCAGCACCTCGCAGATCAGCCCGCTACAAAGAATTGCCGTGCAAAAATACAGGGCCCAGGGACTCGCTTGAGCCAGCGGATCGCCAGTCTTTTGGCCAACTTTGAAGACTGCGAAAAACAGTGCCGCGAAAATCATTCCCGTCGCTGCTTCGACCAGCGGATAGCGAGATGAAATCCGCTTGCCGCAGTCATGGCATGCTCCGCACAGCATCAACCAGCCAAATACGGGAATGTTGTGGTACGCGCGAATCTGATGTTTGCATTTTGGGCAATGCGATCGGCCCTGGAGGCTATCGCCACGTGGAAGCCGATAAACGACGACGTTGAGAAAACTGCCGATGCAGCCGCCCAGCACGGTCAGCCAAATCAAAACGAGCCAATCAATGGTTGACATAGCGATCAGCATTCAGCGACCGGCAATCAGCTAAATTGAAAATACGTGGCCAGTCCGGTTTTTAGCTGACCGGTGACGACTGACCGCTATGTCAAATTATTCCATGCAGCGGACCGCCCACCGCACCTAGTCGATCCACGCGCCGTGTTATTTCGAGGTCTTCGACCAAGGGCGGTGCGTGATGGGGTTTCGTCCGTGCATCAATTACAAGTGAACCTCGGCAACCCCAGTGTTTATCTTGGACGAACGATCCGGTGCCGTAAATGTCAGTTGCCGGATTGCTGCGCGTAAACGTGACCCACAAGAAGTTTGACAACGACGCGGCAGCGAACTCGCTGTCGTTCACGACGACCACGAGCGGAAAACCGCCAATACCATCGGGGCCACGATCCGCATCGAATCGCCCGTTGAGATCGGCCGCTTCACCGCCCGTTGGGCCGCGGACGACGAGCGCCCCGGGAAAGGCGATTCTGGGATCTGAAAAACCGGCCGGTAACTTCAAGTCGCCGGGCATCTCCGTGGGCAACTCGCGCCGCGCCGGGCCAATCGCCGCCATGACGACTTTTGAGCCTTCGTTCAATCCCGTGCCCGAATAATCGAGCGTGTCGATCGTTGTGCAGGTTTGAAAATGTAAGTCGCGACTCCAATCGACACGCCGTAGCAGGTGCATGAAAAATGCCTGCACGTCGTGGATGTCAAGTTGCGGCTCGTCGTTCTCATTGGCGATCAACAGGTACTTCGCCAGCGAAAGCTGCCCTTGACCGAGAATCGCGTTGGCCTGCGTCAACAATTCCGCCGGGCGAGCGGTTTCGGAAAAAGACATGTAACGCTCGCTACCGACAGCCAGCAGTAGCGGATGAACGCCCGACGCGTCGACGGCATGTACCGCTTTGACGCCGGGGATTACGGCCGGAATCGCCGGACCTGTGATTTTGTGGATTAACTGGCCGAAGACGCTGTCTTCCTGTGGTGGCCGACCGACGACCGTAAATGGCCAAATGGCGTCGTCGCGATGATAGATGTGTTCGACCTGCAGCACCGGAAAGTCGTGTTCGAGACTGTAGTAACCCAAGTGGTCGCCAAACGGACCTTCGGGCAGTAGTTTGTTTTGAATCACCGTGCCGACGATACAAAAGTCAGCGTCTGCACAAATGGGCAGCCCATCGGACCGGCGGATCATGCGAACTCGGCGACGATTCAACGCGCCGGCAAAGCGTAGTTCGGAAAATCCCTCCGGCAAGGGCATGACCGCCGCTAGGTTCATGGCGGGCGGACCGCCGACAAAAATGTTCACGCGCAACGGAACGCCCGCGCGGTTAGTTTTTGCTTGGTGCACACCGATGCCGCGATGAATCTGGTAATGCAGGCCTATTTCGCGATTGGGCTGATACTGACCTCCGGAGAGTTGGATGCGGTACATGCCCAGATTCGAGGACGCCAGACCGGGTCGTTCGACGTCTTCGGTGTAGACTTGCGGCAAAGTGATAAATGCGCCGCCGTCGTTTGGCCACGATTTTTGCTGCGGCAATTGGTCGATCGCCGTCTTGTTTGCGGTAATCGGGCCGGTGCGGACTGATTTAGGCAGCATTCCAATCGCCGTGGGCAGCACGCCGAGGTTCTTAAACGGACGCTTCACAATTTCGGACGGATCCGTTTTCAAATTGACTAAATGCCGCACGCCCTCCAGCGCGTCGCGGAAGATAAACTCGGCGCGATCCAGTTTTCCAAACAAATTACTGACCATTGGAAATTTGCAACCGCGGACCCGCGGGTAATAAATCGCGGGACCGCCGGCCTGGAAGACGCGGCGGTGGATTTCTGCCGCTTCAAGTTCGGCGTCGATCTCCTCTTCGATCCGTACCAGATGCCCCGCTGCCGCTAAATCGTCGACGCATTGCTTGAGACTTTGATAACCCATGACACTGCAATCATAGCAGCGTAAAGTAGCGGGGTCACGCCGCGGTCCACCTGCCGGAATCGCGCACCGCGGTGCCTGCTACTTTGAATCCCATCGCCGCGTTAGAATATCCGGATTCCAGTCCAGCCGTGGAGGCAACCCGCCATGAACGTATGCCCGCTCCAGCAGCCAATCAGCGAAGTAGAAGCGGATGCGATTGTCATTGTACTCAATCAGGATGAACCGCTCGCCGGCGCGGCGCAGCAGGTGGATGAATCGACCGGCGGCGTGATCACTCGTTTGCGCGAAACAGACGAAGTTGGCGACAAGTCGTTGGATGTTACGCCGATTCTGGCACCGAACGGCGTCGCTGCGAGGCAAATTGTCTGTGTGGGTCTTGGCGACCGCGGACAGATCGATGTGGGCGTGACGTTCCGCGCCTTTGCGGCGGCCGCGAGGAAGCTTTCTTCCAAGCGCCGCTCGAGCGTGGTGTTTTGCCCCGACCCGCAATGGTCGGCGGAGATGATCGAGAGTGCGGTGGCCGGTGTGGTTGTCGGTTGCGTGGGCCAGGATCTCTATCGCGGTGACAAGAAGTCGTTTGTATTCGAACAGATATTCGTCGCAGCCGATGGCAGCCTGCTGGACAGTGGCCGCCGGATTGGTGAGAGCATCAATCTAACTCGTCGCTTAGTTAACGAACCGGCCGACAGAATGTACCCGGAATCATTCGCCGCTGAGTCGCGTCGCGTTGCGGACGATTTTTCATTGCAGATCGACGTCTGGGGCCAGGCCCGCTTGGAAGAAGAACGGTGCGGGTCGCTGTTGGCCGTGGCGAAAGGTTCCAGCCGCGAACCGCAGTTAGTGATCCTGCGATATCGCGGCGCTGCTGAAGATGCACCGGAGCTAGCGCTGGTTGGCAAAGGTGTGACGTTCGACTCGGGCGGCCTGTCGCTGAAGCCCAGCGAAAGTATGAAGGCGATGAAATGCGACATGGCCGGCGCCGCGACGGTGCTCGGCGCCATCCAGGCGATTGCGGCGCTCGGCTTGCCGATCAACGTGACCGGGTACATGGGCCTGGTCGAAAACATGACAGGCCCGGCCGCTTACAAATTGGGCGACGTGTTGACGGCTCGCAACGGGACGACGATCGAAATCCACAATACCGACGCCGAGGGCCGGCTTGTCCTGGCCGATGTTTTGGCGGTCGCCGTCGATCAAGGCGCCGAAGCGATTATTGATCTGGCCACGCTCACCGGTGCGTGTGTCGTTGCGCTGGGAGAAAACGTGGCGGGCGTGATGACGAACAACCAAGAGTGGTGCGACGTGGTGATGGACTCGGCCGACGCCGTCGGCGAGCCGGTCTGGCAGTTACCGATGTTCGACGAATTTGGCGAGCAAATCAAAAGTAAGGTTGCCGACATCAAAAACACGGGCGAAGGCCGTTGGGGCGGCGCGATGACAGCGGCGAAATTACTCGAGCGCTTCGTGGGCGATGTGCCGTGGACGCACATCGACATTGCCGGTCCTGCTTTCGCAGACAAACCGCTGCCCTGGCTTGCCGGCGGCGGGACGGGCGCATTGGTCCGGACGCTGGTCGAAATCGCGAGGCAACAGGCGTGATCTTTGGCAGCACGACAATGAGTGACAGACGGTCGTCTGGCGAGTTCTCGGTCCGACAGGCTCGTCCGCCTTGCGAAACGAGCAACCCATGCAGAGTGCGATTTTCCGGATTTGAAGAAAGAATTTTGTGCGCCGCCGGATCCGATAATTTGCTAAAATCTGCGGATTCTACGCAACCTCCTCCGGGTGGCTGTTTAACGAATACGATCTACAACTGAGGCGCTGAACCGATGAAACGTGTCCTTGTCGCCAGACGCGGTCGTGTCTGCTTGGTAACTTCTATTGTTGCTATGACAATGTTCGCGATTGTTTTTTTGGTTCCGCCGAATCCTCCTGATTCGCACGCCGCCATACCGCCGACTTCGATCGTGACAGGTGTCGCGTTGCCCCTGGCGGTTGATGCGACCAATGTGCTGGGCCACGATCGCTGTGGCAAGTGTCACAAGTCGGAGGCCGCTGCCTGGAAGCTGTCTTCGCACGCCAAAAAATCATTTGGCCTGTTATCTGACAAGAAGGCGCCTGAGTTTGCCAAAGCACTGGGAGTCACTGGCAATCTCGCACAGTCGGTATGTGGCGACTGTCATGCGACAAAGCAGGCCGAAACGGCAATTCACGGCGTCTCATGTGAGAGTTGTCACGGTGCTGCGGGACCGGAGGAGAATGTTAAGGGCTGGTTCAGTGTCCACAGTGATTACGGCGCAGGATTGACCGACCGCACGAAGGAAACCGAAGGCCATCAGAAAAAACGAATCGCGGCCGCACACGCGGCAGGCATGAACAGTTCGTCGCAGATTTATGAATTGGCTAGGAATTGCTTGTCGTGCCACACCGTACCGCACGAAAAGCTAGTTAACGCCGGTCACCCGACCAGTAGCCGTTTTGAGTTGGTGGAGTGGGCACAAGGCGAAGTGCGTCACAATTTCAAAATCGATCAGACCGTCAATGCCGGGTCGCCGTCATTGTGGCTGGATCCGCATTGGAACGGCCCGGGGCGGACTTCGGAGAATCGGAAGAAGGTGATGTACGTCGTCGGGCAGTTGGCAGATTTGGAGGTTAGTTTGCGAAGCCGGGCGACCTCGACGGAGGGCGATTTTGCGACCGTCGTTGGCCGGCGGATTTCGTCCGTCCAACGCAAGCTCAAAAAGCTCGCACACATTCCAGCCGTCGCCGAGGCGCTGGCGGCGGTCAAGACGATTGACCGCACGGCGCTGAAAACATTTGGAGCTGGCGACAAGGAACTTTACGGCAAGGCGGCCGATGCCGTCGCGGCCGCGGCCCGCAAGATTTCGAAATCGAGCGACGGCAGCGATCTGGGTGAAGTCGACGTCCCGGATGGTGCCCTCGGCGAGTCGTACAAGGGCGGTTAACCCATTTAGAGCGTGGCGATGCGTCATCGCTTTTTTAGAATGATTAGAAATCGCCGCACAGCATTTTTCTGGCTTATCTGTTTTGGTGTGGCCACGGCAGTCGTGGCCAGTTCGTTGGCGGATCCGCCAGCAGAAAGGCCGGCGCAGCCGACCAGCGGCGCGGCACTCGACGCCGGCAAAGTGGAAGGCCACGCATCGTGCATCGACTGCCACCGTTCAGAAGTTTCCGCTTGGCTGGCGTCCAAGCACGCCAGGAGTGTTTTCGATTTGCTGCGCAGCAAGAGCGGGGACGAATATGCGAAAAAAATGGGCATTCGGCCCGACGACGTCACCCATTCGTCGATGTGCGTCAATTGTCACGGCACTCCGCGGATCGCCGCTGCCGGCCGCCATCGGACAATTGCTGGAATTTCATGCGAATCGTGTCACAACCCGGCGGGTGGCGAGGACGGTTGGTTGAACGCGCATGCCGTTTACGGCCGCAAGGGAACTCGGCGGGTGCAGGAAACCGACGAACATTACGCGGAGCGTGCCGACCGGTGTCGTAAAGCGGGTCAACTCCGTTCG
>JAYGDO010000131.1:0-4334 GCA_046582885.1 Pirellulales bacterium
CGGGCAGTTTCAGACGCGCGATGTCGATCATGCGAATGGGCGGGTCCGCGATGCCGCCCATGGGAATCTCCAGCAACAGTAAATCCACAACGGGCTTCAGCGGCGAGACGATGTCGTAAATCACCGAGAACGTGTCGCCCAGGAAACTGTCGAACATACTGCCGACATCGAGTGTGACGTTCTCCAGCACAACCTGGGGCGATCCGGTGTCGAAAGTGATTCCGGTATCGGTCGAGATCGTCAAGTCGCCGAGTTGCTGGTCGTAATGTATCGTCGTGCTGACCGAGGGAAGGACATCTCCGGCGGTTGTCGAGACGACCGCGCTGAAATCCGCCTCGGCGTATGCCGACGCGTTCATTTCCAGAATCGGCTTCTCGCCGAGCGTCAGCGCGCCGTCCCCGCCGGCATCCTTGATGTCCAGGCCGAAGTGGCCGCGGAGGCCGCTGCCGATGGGATTCACGTCGACGAATTCCATTGCCAGGAATCCGAGCGTCCCTTCGGCCCGCGAGCCCGGCGCCAGCCCGGCGGTGACGTCCAAGGAGATCTCTTCGCCCGCCTCGTTGATGCCGCTGGTATCGAGAAACACACCGAACTGCGGGATGATGGCTCCTGCGGGCGCCAGGTTGCCGATGCCGAGACCGATGCCCATCAGGTAATCGATACGGGCCTGCAGCGCCGCGTCGATATCGATGTTCAGGCCGGGCAGCCCGCCGCTGAAGTCGATCGGCAGGCTCGCCGGTTGGTCCCCTTCGCCTACCAGCACGCCGGCGAACTTCAGGTTGAAGGTCAGCAGCCCGTTGGCGGTCAGCAGCAGTTCAATGTCGTCGGCGTTGCGGGGCGACATGGTTTTCAGCTTGCCGGTCGAGTCGTATTGTTCCGCGTCGTCCTCGTCGTAGTCGGGCACCACGAATCGAAACAGCTCGCCGTCGATCGGGGAGAGGCCGTCGTACAGAGCCTGCCGGATCGCGTTGAGGACCGCCTCGGATGTGCTGGTCCCGGAGGCCGCCGCCTCCTGCAGAAACAGGCCCAATCCGCTGGTGTAGGTCTCGCCGCTCTTATCGCCCAAGACGCCGGTCCGCAGGCTGCGGAGCGCGTTGGCCAGATCGTCGAACGGTTCGCCGCCGATCAGCGGCAGATCGATATAGTCGATGCCGTCGGCCGTGGCGTCGATCGCGGAAAAGAACCCCTCCACCCCGGACAGCAACGCGACCGGGTCGTCCAGCAGGGCGAGCAGGGCGGCCGCAATGCCAAAGTCGAGGCTGAAGCTGGGCAGCACGAAATCGTAGTTCGTGCTCAGCTGCAGATTTTCATTGATCGAAAAGCCGATGTCGGCGTGCAGGGCGTTGTCCGCGAAGCCGTCGCCGTCGCGGTCCGCCGTCGTGCCGCCCAACGGCAGGGCCTTAATCGGAAAATAGAGGGGCAGGTCCAACATCGCATCGCCGTAGACTTCGGCCTGAAAAGCCGTCCTGACTTCACCGAAGTCCAGCACGCCGTCGCCGTCGCCGTCGGCGCTGGGGTCGCCCAGGTCGGCGTAAAAACCGACGTCGATGGTCGCCGACCCGTCTTCGGCCAGCAATCCGAGCGTAATGCCGCCGACGTCGAAGCCCACCTTAAAGTCCAGGTCGGTGGCCTGCCCGTGTACGCTCGCGCTGATTCCGCTGGCCTGGTCGACGTACAGCACCGGCTGCATGACGTCGCTCAGGTCGAACCCGAATCCCAGATGCAGCGCCGCCCGGGCCTCCAGTTCCAGTTCCGCGCTGACTTCGATATCCAGCAGATCGGCCGGATCGAACCCGAGCCACTGGTCCAGCTGCAACTGGGCGATGTCCAGATCCAGGCTGTACATCTCCATCACGAAATATTCGAGATGGAAATCAAAATCGAACGCCGAGTTGGCGTACGTCATCGTAATGATATCGGCCGCCGGCACCGGGGCGCCGATATCCGTCAGAAAACCCTTGACTTCCTCGTTGAGCTTATCCTGCAATTCACCGATGTTGCGAGCCGTGTCGCGGACCGTGTGAATTGCATCCTGCAGACCGGCGGCAAAGCTGACCGCGCCCTCGCCGAGCACGTCGGCGACACTGACGCCGATCAACGGGATGTCGTCGTACAGGGAACCGCCCCGCAGTCGATAACTGCCGAGGTCGACGCTGCCGCCGCCATTGACAGCCGCCGCCGGATGGCTGTCCGCCTCAATCTGGGAAACTGCCACGTCATCGGTTTCATAGACCCCCGTCTGCTCGTAGGAGCGATGCTCGTAGACCAGAACCGTCTGCGATCCTTGCGGCCCGTTTTCGACGCCCCACACATCCTCCGCTCCGTTATTCCATCGCTGCAGCCGGAACACGTCGCCGTTTTCGAGCGTGACCTGCTTGCCGGACTGGTTATCGGCGTCGGGCACCGCCGTGTAGGCAGCGTGAGCCAGGGTGGTTCCGGTTGCCGCCCAGCGCTCGCTATAGACGGCGAACTCGCCGCCGCCGATATGCCGCCCCAGCACTTCGCGGTCCATGCCGACCAGATCGTCGACGAGCGATTCGAGCGTGCCCAAAATCATGTCCAGCGAGACGCCGTTGAACTCAAAAAGCTGGCCCATGTCGACAAATTTCAGCGACGCCGGCACACTGGCCAGGAACTGGCCCATCGACCCGCCCGGCTGCACCAGCGCGCTGGTGGCCGTGATGTAGCCGACCCCGTCGTTGACGCCGTCCAGCAGCCCGGCCCATTCGATCGGCAGGACCAGCTGATAATACGTGTCCTCTCCTATCGCGGGAGTGGCGCCCGAGAGCAGGCTGGCGGCAAGACCGCCGTCACTAAAATCGGTCATGCTCAACTTGTGATCGACGCCGAGGCCGGCCGACGCGCTGAGAGAAACCACCGCGTCGTTGGACTGCAGCCCGAACGGGCCGAGATTTACCCCGAAGTCCATCGTCTTGACCAATGCCCCATCGACGATGGCGGAAGCGACGCTCTCGTCCACGTAAATCGTCGTCGTGTCGGTGTAGACGTCGTAGACGACCCGGGCGACGGTGTAGGCGGCGTCGTTATCCGAGGAACCGGCCACCACCAGCCGGTCGTCCGCCAGAAACTGCCCGTGACCGGAATTCACCCGTCCGGCCGGCACCGTACGGTCACCGGCAACGACGAACCCGCCCGTACCTGCAACGTCTTCGTCGCCGACAATGACGCCGGTGAGGGTGTGTTTTATTTCGCCGAAGTCGAGGCCGACGTCGAAACTCGGATCGAGCGCATAGAACTCGCCCCCGTCATCCAGTCCGAAGGCGAACGAGAGCGTCACATCGGCATTTAACTGCAGCGGCTGACTCTGGGTGACATCCAGGCCGAAATCGAACGGCAGCGGCAGGTCGATGCCGTACTCCGAGAGGTCCAGCTCCAGCGTGTCGAGGTTCAGTGAAATTGCCTGCTCGTATTCCGACAGCGTGATGGTGACGTCGAACTGCTGCACGCCTGGTGTCCCGGTCACCGTGACTGCCGAGATTCCCTGCAGCGCCAACAGCAGGTCGTTCGTGTCGGGGTCGGTGGCGGTGTCGAAGTAGTCGCCCACCGCCGTGCGGACGGACTCGATCCTGTCCTCCAGGTGCGTGTTGAACTGGCCGAAGTCAATGCCCAGCAAATCGGCCAGGCTGGTGTCGGTGAAGGGAATCGTGGTCACATCCTGCACGTAGGTGTCGACCCGCTCGGCCAGGGCAGGGGCCCAGTCGCCAAACTCCCGCAGTCCGGCGTCCAATTTATCCTCGGCCGACAAGCCCGTGGCGGCATTGGCCGGGCTCGGATTGACCCGCACGCCCGTGTCCAGCTCGTCGCTCATCAGGTCGCCCGGATCGGGCACGTCGGCATGCCCGATACCGACGATATGCCCGACTTCGTGCATAATTGCCGTCAGCAGATCGGCGCCCGGCGGACCGCCCGCGGCAAACTCGGTGTCGCCGGTCGGCGTCGGGTCGATAAACCAGCCGCTGCCGCCGGCGTCTACGTCCAGCGTGATCGTAAAGGTGCCGCCGGCCTCGCTCGTGTTCGCGATTTGCTGGCCCGGCAGATCTTCCACCGCGAACTGGATGGATTCGTGCGGCACCGGCTGGGAGTCCGGCAGCACGGCGTTCCAGCGGGCCACGGCCTCGGCCTTGTGCCCCTCGGCATCCGCCACGCCGACGGTGTGAAGGGTCGTGCCGGCTGAGTCGGATCCGGTGCTCAGCAGCCCCACGCCGAGAAATTTCTTTACCAGGACATCGTACGCTGCTCCAGCGGATTTGTTATTTATGCCATTGACGGTAAACGTGCCGTAGGCCGTTACCTCATTGCTGCCCCATTTATAC
>JAYGDO010000150.1:0-2798 GCA_046582885.1 Pirellulales bacterium
CGCCCGCCGCGAACAGCCTGACGTTCACCGTCCCCGCAGATGCGGCCGTCGGGCCGACCTATGCCCGTTTCCGCATCAGCACGGAGGCGGGAATTAGCGATGAGGGCCCAGCGCGGGATGGCGAAGTCGAGGATTATCTGATCGCGATTTTGCCCCAAACCTCTTCGCTGGATGCCACGTACGTCGGCGTGGTCGGCGATGTGACACTCGCCAACCAAAACATCCAAGAACCCGGTTCCTGGTATGCCGCCACGGCGGCCCTGACCGGGCGTTTCGCGGTCACGGCAACCTACGACGAGCAGAACGGTGATTTGGACATTCTGGTGTTCGACGACAGCGGTTTGGTCGCCCAGAGTGCCGCCTACGCCGACGGTGCCAAGCAAGTGGAATTCGATTCGGTTGCCGGCCGCACGTACTTCGTGCAGATCGAAGGCAGCCATGCCGACGCAACGCTCAACTTCATGAACCTGATCGAGGTGAACAGCCCCGCAACCGTCGTCGGTACGGAAGGCGATGACGTCATCCGGTTTGCCGCCGGTACAGAGACGCATCTGGTCACGGTCAACGGCGTTGACTTTAAATTTGATGCACACACCGACACACAGTTCTTTGTCGAGGGCAATGGAGGCAACGATGCGATCTCCGTCATCAGCACCGGCGGCCGAGATCGGGTGCGATATACTCCGGGCACACTGCGGGTTTACGGTGCGACCTACGACCTGACCGTCAGCGGGACCGAAACCATCCATTACGACGGTAATGGCGGCAAGGACATCGTCAAGATGTTTGACGGCCCCGGCGATGAAAGCGTCGTGATCCGTCCGCGGACGGGCGAAATGACCGGCACCGGGCACGCATTCTCGACCGTCAACGCCCGCAAGGTCTACGCCTTCGGTTCGACGGGCAACAACACGGCCCGCGTCGAGGACTCGGCGGGCAAAGACACGCTAATATCCAAGCACAATAAACAGATTCTGCGGGGGTCGGACTTTACCAGTTACGTCTCCCGGTTCAATAGCGTGACGGTGGTTTCGACGACCGGCGCCGACAAGGCGACCATTTGGGACTCGCGGGGCGACGACACGTTGACGGCCAGCCCGGATCGCGTGCAGATCGTCGGCGAGGGCTTTTCCAACGTGGCGGAAGGTTTCCCGCGGGTGATCGTTAAAGCGGTTCGCGGTGGCATCGACGCCGCAACGCTAACCGACTCGGCCGGCAAGGACCGTCTGTTTGCGCGGCCCGATAAAATCGACTTTATCGGCTCCGGTTTCGACTTTGATCTGATCGGCTTTGAAAGTTTCGTGGCGCAGTCCCTCCATGGCGGCGGTGACGTGGCCAGGCTGTATGGCTCGACTGGCGACGATCAGTTGCTCGCGAGTGCCGACAGCGCGGTACTGAGCGGTTCGGGATATTCTCTCGCGGCGGAAGGTTATGGCCGGACGCTAACGTATGTCGGTCAAGGCGGTCACGACGTCGCCCGGCTGCTAGACAGCCCGGGTGACGATGATTTCTTCGGACGCCGCCAGGTCTTCTATCTAATGGGGATGGGCTATCGCAATCTCGGCCAGGATTTCGACGAGGTCGAACTGATTGGTTCGGGTGGTGTCAACACGTTGAACGGGGAACTAGCCGACCTCGACTACGCATTTAGCACGGTCGAAGATTGGATTTTCTCCGCAACCGAGTCCTCCTAATTTCGACCCGCCCGTTGCGCCGCGGCTCGAAATGCGGTTCTCTCATTAGCGGTCAGCCGGCCACCTAGACCGGCCACTCGACGCAGGCCGTTTGCCGCCTACAATGGACGCTTTCCGACAATTGAGGGCCCCATCTGCTTATGTCCGGTCTCAGCCACTTTGACCAAAACGGTGCCAGCCGCATGGTCGACGTTAGCGACAAGGCAGTCAGCTCGCGCGGCGCACGGGCGAGCGGTCGCATCCGCATGGCGGCCGCCACCTTGGAACTGATTCGCGACCGCAACGTCGTCAAAGGCGATGTACTCGAGGTTTCTCGACTGGCCGGGATCATGGCATCCAAGCAGACGGCAAATCTGATTCCGCTGTGCCATCCGCTGCCGCTCGACGCGGTTGAAGTGAACTTCACATTTGTCGACGAACAGACGATCGAGGTCCAGGCCTCGGTTCAGGTGACCGCGAAAACGGGCGTCGAAATGGAGGCTCTGGCCGCCGCCAGTGTGGCGTTGCTGACGATTTACGACATGTGCAAATCCGTTGATCGCGGGATGACCATCGAGCGAGTGCAATTAGAGGAAAAATCGGGTGGTCGCAGCGGCCACTATCAACGAACCGCGTCGCCGGAGCGTGACCGTTCAGCCTGAACCACAACGAGGTTGGCGGCGCATTCAACTGGTTAAGCGAGGAGCAGTGACATCATTGATTGACGAAGTTCAGGACGCGACCGTCGAGGCGCCCACCAGCCGTGCTGCGGCCACCGGGCGTGACCGGCTCCAAGCGGCCGATTGTACCGTACTTTATGCCCCCGTGGCCGACGAATTGGTCCAGGTCGAAGCCATCCTCGAAAGGGAACTCGTCAGCCGCGATCCACTGGTCAACGAGCTGCTGCGGCACGGCGTCCGCCTGGGCGGCAAGCGGTTGCGTCCGGCACTGTTGTTGCTGGCCGCCAAAGCCTGCGGCGAGGTGAATCGAGACCATCTGTTGCTGGCTGCGGTACTGGAGATGATTCATTTGGCCACGTTGGTGCACGACGACGTGCTCGATGAAGCGACCGTCCGCCGCCATCACGAGACGTTGAATGTGCGCGCTGGAAATCAGGCCAGCGTG
>JAYGDO010000165.1:0-24132 GCA_046582885.1 Pirellulales bacterium
CGTGTGCTCTCCCGATCTATCGAATGGGAGATGAGGTGGGGTGGTATTCACGACCTGCATGTCTTGCCCAACGGCAACATCATGGTGCAGGATCGAATGCGCAAGGTAGTCGAAATCGACCCCAAGACAAAGAAAGTCGTCTGGTCGTACGACGCCTCGCAGCAAAACGGCAACCAGGGAAAACGAATCGAAGTACACGCTTTTCAGCCACTGGCCAACGGCAACGTGATGATCGCCGAATCGGGCGCAGGCCGCATCATCGAGGTCAATCGCAAAGGAGAAATCCAGCAGCAGGTGAAACTAAAAATCGGCAAACCGCATCCACATCGCGACACGCGACTGGCGCGAAAGGTTGCCAGCGGCAACTACCTCGTTTGCCATGAAGGTGACGGCGTCGTCCGCGAATACGACGGCAAGTCTGGCGAGGTTGTCTGGGAATTCCCCATTCCGCTCTTTGACAAACCGCGCCGCGGCGGACACGGCCCAGAAGCGTTCGGCAACCAGGTTTTCGGCGCGGTACGGCTCGCCAACGGCAATACACTGATTGCCACCGGAAACGGACACAGCATTTTGGAAGTCACTCCAAAAAAGGAAATCGTTTGGCAGCTCCATCAGAACGACCTGCCAGGCATTACGCTTGCCTGGGTCACGACACTCGAGGTGCTGCCCAACGGAAACTACGTCATCGGCAACTGCCATGCCGGCCCGAAGAACCCGCTGTTGATCGAAATTGAACCGAAAACCAAAAAAGTCGTCTGGACCTTCGATCAATTCAGCATTTTTGGCAACTCCGTCCCAAATTCGCAATTGCTCGAAATCGACGGTGACGTCATTCGTTGACGCCTGCGGACTGGTTACGTCAAACGGCAGCTTTTATAATGGACAGCCCGGTTGATGCAGGGCCGGGGAAGTTGCCCGACGAACGGATTCGCTTAAGTTACCACCGGTCGAGTCCGCCACGATGTCCACTAGCAGCTCCGAATCACTGTTGATCCCCGAGTCGCGCGCAATCGTGCACGATCTGTTGAAGCCAAACCCGTTGGTTTACTGGGTCGATTTTTTAATCACGCTCGCGATCGGCTATACCGCCACCGGCATTTATTTTTTTACACCCGATTTTGCGCCCTGGTGGTCGCCGCAGCAGGTGGCGTGTTTCGTCATCGCCGGATTCGCGTTTCATCGTGTAGCAAACTTCATGCACGAACTGGCGCATTTTCGGCGCACAAAATCGATGCGGTCGTTTTATTACGGATGGAACATCTTGGCCGGAGTGCCGATGATGATTCCGTCGTATTTCTTCGAAGCGCACCTAGCGCACCACACCACCGAGCACTACGGGACCGGAACCGACTGTGAATATTTGCCGCTCGGTAAAGGGCCGATACGAAAGATTGGACGTTTTTTCGGGCAGTTATTTTTGCAGCCGCTTTATGTATTCACGCGTTTCATAATTGTCGCGCCGATCGCATTCCTGCACCCGGGCATCAGGCGCTGGGCGCAAAGTCGATTTTCGAAATTCGTCTTCGATTGGGGCTGCCGCCACGAACTTCCGCACGACTCTCCAATCCGGTTTTACCTGCTGATGGATGTACTCTGCTGGTTGAGAACGTCGGCGATATTTGTCGCGCCCGTGATTCAGGGCGGAGATGCCTACTTCCGCCCGCTGCAGTTGTATGCGTTGGTAATCTTTACGCTGTTCTTGCACTACTTTCGGTCGCTCGGCGCGCACCACTATGTGAGTGACAGCCAAGCCGTGAATTTTCGCGAACAACTGCTCGATTCAATCAACATCAAGGGCCACCGCCTCTTTACCGAATTGCTGTTTCCCGTGGGTCTTCGTTACCACGCGCTGCATCATTTATTCCCGCAGATGCCTTATCACAATCTCGGCGAGGCGCACCGCCGGTTGATGGAACAGCTGCCCGAAAATGCGTTGTATCGGCAGCTCGAATATCCGAGCTTCTGGATCGTGCTAAAGTCGCTGTGGCGCAATGCCCGCAAAGGCGGCACGACCATTGAGAGCATTCACGGACAGACTGCCGCGACCACGTAGCGCGACCACGTAGCGTGCCCGGTTACTTTTCCCGCTGATATAGCGCCGCGCACGGTTCCAGGCGTGTGCCACGGTCATCGCTGACGGCCAGTTGCTTGGGGCCCCACAAAGCGGCTCCCGCGTGCGCTCCGTCTTTGGCCAGCAAATAGAGTTGTAGATTAAAGCGGGGCCGCCCTTCCGCGTCGCAATCACTGCCTGGCGTTTTCGCGACGACGCGGCGCAGCGCTTCCAGCCCCGCTTGCTCAGGAGCAAGTCCTCCCCGCATCAATTCGACCGCGGCGTAGCTGCTGCAGTTTTGCATGGATGCCTCGCCATGACCGATCGCGCCGCAGGAACCGACTTCGTTATCCACATAAAGTCCCGCGCCGAGAATCGGAGAATCGCCGACCCGACCCGCCAACTTAAAGGCATGGCCGCTGGTGCTCGTGGCCGCCGAAATATCACGGTCGCCGCTGATTACCGCGCAATGAACCGTACCGCCGCCGTAGAACTCTTTGTCGAACCACTGTTGCAGATCAAGTTCACTTTCGTCATCCGGCGGAATCCAATCACCCGCCGCGGAGCGGCGACGTCGCCAGTAGTGCCACATCCGCCTCGATTTTTCCGTCAGTAGATTCTCTTCCACGAATCCATTGGCCAACGCAAACTGCGACGCACCGTCACCGGCGAGCATCACTCGATTGGTCTGCTCCATTACCAACCGCGCGACTTTGGTGGCGTGTCGAACATTGCGCAGTGCAGCGACGGCTCCCCCTCGATGGGTTATACCATCCATCACCGCAGCGTCGAGTTCGACCACGCCATCTTCATTGGGAAGCCCACCGTAGCCAACGGTCAGTTCTTCGGGATCATCTTCGACGAAAGTGACGCCTTCGACACAAGCGTCCAGCGACGATCCAGACCGTTGCAAGATGTCGATCGCGCGCTCTGTCGCGATCAAACCGTTGTGGGATGCAATTGCTTTCATAACCGGTGTGCCAGATGGCGATAGGCCTGCAAGTCAAGCGGGTCATTCTAACACCGCATTGCCGCGATTTGAAAAGCCCAACAAGCAACCTATTACACACCGGCCGCAACAAATTGTTTGCAATCGGAAATCAGCTCGACTTCCTCGGCCGCAAACGACTGTCCAGTTTTCCACTAAACCCCGGCGCAATGAATGGTGATGTTATGCAAAGCGGCGAATCTGAAGAGCACCGTCGATCCCCGCACATCTACTGCGACCAACTGCGTGCCATTGCCGATTGTAGTTTCCTTGCCGATTTTGCTTCCTGGCGCGGGAAATCGGTAACCGATCGTTGTGAAGCCCGCGTGGTGCCGACGTTAACGAGAGAATTACCGTCGCTCGGCAAGTTCGGATTCCCGGCGTATTCGCGGGTTTGCGCGTCATTTATCGCCGGAAGAATTTTTCGGTTTGGTATCCGATTTCTTCGAATCGCCGGCGGTCTTAGATGACGAATCCTTCTTGTCTGAAGCCGCGGTCTCCCTCGCTTTCTTCTCCTTGGCGGCGGCCTTCTTGTAGGATTCGCTGCGGTAGTCAGTTTGATAAAACCCGGAACCTTTGAAAACCACCGCCGCGCCGGTGCCGAAAAGACGGCGGAGCTTTAGTTTCTTGCACTCCGGGCATTTGCGCTTTTGCTTGTCTTTGATCGACTGGAACAACTCGAACTCGTACCCGCACTGGTCACAGACGTAATCGTACGTTGGCATGTCTGCTCCTATTGATCGGTTGGCTCGTCTTCGGTGCCGCCGGCCGCTGTCGGCGGGCCAGACGAGATAATCACTTGCGACGGTCGCACAACGCGATCATTCAGTTCGTATCCAACCTGCGTCACCCGAACGATCGCGCCTTGCGGGTGATTGGTGCTAGGCATTTGTGAAATCGCTTCGTGCAAATTCGGATCGAACACTTCACCAGCAGCTGGAATCTGTTGGCAACCATGCTGTGTGAAGATCGTCTCAATCTGCTGGGCAACCAACTTGAACCCCTCCAACAATCCCGTCGCATCCGCCGATTTTTCCGACGCCTCGATCGCTCGGCCGATGTTATCGACGACCGGTAACAAATCACGCAACAGCGGCATGGCCACAAAACGCCGTTCCTGCTGTAAGTCGCGTTGGACCCGTTTGCGATAGTTTTCCAGATCCGCCTTCGCGCGCAGGACTTCTGCCTTTGCTTTGTCTAGTTCCTCTTGCAACCGCTCGTCGCCAAGCAATTCGATGATCGGCACTTCTTGATGATCGTCTGGAGCTGGCGCCTCGTCGTGATCGGGCGTTGGTTCCGTTCCCTCTGGCCGGCCGGCTTTCTGTTCCGCCACTTTAGAATCCTCTATTGTCATTCGTGTTACTCTCGGCTCGTGATGGGGCAATCGGAGAAACGGAACTTCGTCTGCACTAAACGATAATCGATCCGTTCAATTCCCCCCTCACTTGCCCTCCCCATTACGGGGAGGGAATTAGTCATTCATCTTCGTTGGGCACAAAGTAGTCGCGCAATTTATCTAAAAAACTCTTGCGGTGAGGCGAGACGTTGGCGTGTTCGAGTTCAGCCAACTCACGCAACAACTCTTCCTGCCGCTCGTCGAGGCGGTCGGGGACTTCGATTTTCACATGAATTTTCAAATCACCAACACGACCACCCCGCGGGTCTGGCATGCCTTTGCGGCGCAATGTAAACACTTCGCCAGGCTGCGTACCGGGTGGAACTTCCATTTCCCCAACGCCTACCAACGTGGGGACTTCGATCGTCGCGCCCAGTGCCGCCTGCGAGTACGTAATCGGCACGGGTGTTATCAAGTCGTTGCCGTCGCGGTGGAATAGCACATGCGGCTGGACGTGAATATGACAATAACAGTCTCCCGGCGGTCCGCCGTTGGGGCTTGGTTCACCCTGACCGGATACGCGAATCCGCATTTGATCGTCGATTCCGGCAGGAATCTTAATTTCCTGTTCGACTTGCTCCTGCACGTATCCCTCGCCGCGACACGATCCACAATTTTGTCGAATTACCCTGCCTTTGCCACCACACGAAGGGCACGCTGTCTGCACGCGGAGGATACCGCTGGACTGAATCACTTGACCGCGACCGCCGCAGTAGCCGCACTCCTCTAGAGCCGTGCCGTCTTTCGCGCCGGTGGAATTGCAGGCGGTGCATTTTTTGTGGCGCGGGAATTCAATCGCCATCGCTGCACCACGCGAGGCTTTCAGCAAATCGATGGTCAATTCGCAATGAACGTCCGCGCCTTTACGAACGCGGCGCCGACCTTGGCCACCACCGAAAATATCGCCGAAAATACTACCCCCACCACCAAATATGTCGCCGAATGCTTCGAAAATGTCGTTGATGTCACGAAATTGACCGCCACCGCCCGCGCCGCCGTCAACACCGGAGTGGCCAAATCGATCGTACCGAGACCGCTTGTCGCGATCGTGCAAGACTTCGAACGCCTCGGCCGCCTCCTTGAAACGTGCTACGGCCACATCATCGCCCGGATTCTTGTCCGGATGGTTTTCAATGGCAAGCCGACGGTAAGCGTCAGCAATCTCCTGGTCGCTTGCCGCGCGCTCGACGCCAAGCACTCCGTAATAGTCACGTTTGTCCGACATGGTGGAAAATTATAGGTCGCGGCCGGTGATCGTCCCTATCGCAATTTTGTGTTGTTTAGTCGCTCGTTTAAACGCGATTCAACGGCGGACGCACGTCGAAGTAAACCGCCCGCACTCAGCCCCCGTAGGATCGCCGTTAAACGACGCAACACGCACCCACCCAGCCACACAAAACAGGCCACTCCCGTATTCCAGAAGTGGCCCATAAAAACGGTTCTATGGCGTCGTGCCGACGATCACGCGATGGCGCCCGCCACCCGCTTCTTGTCCTCGTCCTTTTCATCAAAGTTCGTGACCAGAGCTTCGGTCGTCAGCATCAAAGCCGAAATACTCGCCGCATTGGCCAGCGCCGTACGGACGACTTTGACCGGGTCGATAATGCCCGCCTTCAGCATGTCGGTGTATTCGCCCTTGTTCGCATCGTAGCCCGTGTTGAGTGGCTTTCGCGAGACCTCGTCAACGATCACCGAACCATCGATGCCCGCATTGTCGGCAATTTGCCGCAGCGGCCAATCGATGGCTTTCAGCACAATATTGGCACCGATTTTTTCTTCACCTTTGGCCTTTGCTTTGGCTGCTTCGATGGCTTCGCGGCAACGAATCAACGCGACACCGCCACCGGGAAGGATGCCCTCTTCGACGGCGGCACGGGTGGCATGCAAGGCGTCCTCGATGCGAGCTTTCTTTTGCTTCATTTCGGTTTCCGTTCCCGCGCCGACCGAAATAATCGCCACACCCCCGGTCAGCTTCGCCATCCTCTCCTGCAGTTTCTCGCGATCGTACTCGCTGTCGGTCGCCTCAATCTGATTGCGCAACTGGTCGATGCGCTTTTTCACATCCTTCTCTTTGCCGGCGCCGCGAACAATCGTGGTGCAGTTCTTGTCAACCGTGACTTGCTTCGCATTGCCCAGGTGCTCGAGCGTCAGATTCTCAAGTTTGATGCCCAAATCCTCGCTGATCATTTCGCCGTTGGTGAGGATAGCGATGTCGCTAAGCATTGCTTTGCGACGATCGCCAAATCCGGGCGCCTTGACCGCACAAATGTTGAGCACGCCTCGCAATTTGTTCACAACGAGTGCGGCGAGCGCTTCGCCTTCAAGGTCTTCGGCGATAATCAACAGGGGCTTGCCGGTTTGCGCAACCTGTTCGAGCAACGGAACGAGATCGCGAAGATTGCTGATCTTCTTTTCATAAATCAAAATCAGTGCGTCTTCCAGCAAGCAATCGCGTTCGGCAGGTCTCGTGATGAAATACGGCGAAATGAAACCCTTGTCGAACTGCATGCCGTCGACGAACTCGACTGTCGTGTCGGTTGTCTTGCCTTCCTCGACAGTGATCACACCGTCTTTGCCAACGTTTTCCAGCGCATCGGCAATCAACTCGCCAACTGCCATGTCATTGTTTGCGCTGATCGCACCAATGTTGGCGACATCCTCCTTACTGGAAACGGGATGGCCCATGTCGAGGAGCTTTTCAACGGCCGCTTCGACGGCCTTCTCAATACCGCGTCGCACGGCCATTGGATTGCTGCCCGCGACAATGTTTCGTCGCCCCTCCTTGTAGATCGCGCGGGCCAAAACGGTCGCAGTCGTTGTTCCGTCACCGGCCAGATCGGACGTCTTGGTGGCAACTTCGTTGACAAGCTTGGCGCCCATGTTCTCAAATGGATCTTCCAACTCGATTTCCTTACTAACTGTCACGCCATCTTTAGTGACCGTCGGACCGCCAAATGATTTGTCGATGATCACGTTGTGACCTGCAGGGCCCATTGTTGTGGCAACGGCATCCGCAAGTTTATCGATGCCCTTGAGCATCTTGGAACGAGCCTGATCTTCGAACAGTAATTGCTTAGCCACGAAATTGTTCCTTTATGTTCTTGTGTAGGCCGGAACGAATATAAGGCAGTTCCGGCAGCGATGTCGACGATTGCCAGTACAGCGCTGTACGCTTGTCCTGACTACCAATTTCCAGCCAGTCGTTAATCAATCACTTTTGCCAAAAGATCGCCCTCGCGCAGAATCTTTAACTCTCTACCGTCGACTTCCTGTTCGACGCCTCCATACTTGCCAAAATAAACTTTGTCGCCGACGGCAACCGACAATTCCCCACGCTGGCCACTGTCGAGCAGCCGGCCAGGGCCGATTGCGACCACCGTACCAAGCTGTGGTTTTTCTTGTGCCGAATCGGGAAGCACGATGCCGCCAGCGGTCGTTTCCTCCGCGTCAACAGGTTCGACAACAACACGATCATCAAGAGGACGAAGTTTCATAATTCTAGTTCCTTAATTTGCTTCAGTTCTTGGTCATTGGATACTGGGGGGGTGTATTGGCATCGCTTACATCATGCCGCCCATGCCTCCCATGCCGCCGCCCATGCCACCCATGCCGCCGCCCATGCCACCCATGCCGCCGCCCATGCCACCGCCCATGCCACCGCCCATGCCGTGGTCGTGGTGGTCATGGTCGCCCTCTTCCTCTCCCTCCGGAATCTCCGTGATGAGCGATTCGGTTGTCAGCAACAGACCCGCCACGCTGGCCGCATTCTGCAGCGCAATGCGGACGACCTTGGCTGGGTCGATGATGCCGGCTTCGACCATGTCACAATACCGATCCTTATCAGCGTCATAGCCCTCGGTCTTGCCTTTAAGCCGACGCACGCGGTTAACGACGACCGCACCGTCGAGTCCCGCATTTTCAGCGATGCAGCGGAGCGGGTAATCGAGGACATTGCGAATGATGTCGGCGCCGAGCGCTTCGTCACCGGGCAGTTCCAGTTTATCCAGCGCCTTGGAACAGCGGATCAGCGTCACGCCACCGCCCGGAACGATACCCTCTTCAAGCGCCGCTTGTGTAGCGCTTTTGGCGTCTTCGATCAGCGCTTTACGCTCCTTCATTTCTGTCTCGGTCGCGGCACCGACATTGATCTCGGCAACGCCACCGGCCAACTTCGCCAACCGCTCCTGCAGCTTTTCACAATCATATTCACTGTCGGTGCCTTCGATCTCCTTGCGGATCATGTCAACACGGCCTTCAATTTCCTTTTTCTCACCGGCGCCACCGACCATGGTCGTGTTGTCGGTGGTGATGATGATCTTTCGAGCTTTGCCCAAATCAGAAATCTTGACCGCTTCTAGGTCGATGCCAAGATCCTTAAAGATCGCCGTGCCGCCAGTCAGAACTGCGATATCGCCGAGCATTGCCTTACGGCGATCACCGTAACCCGGTGCCTTCACCGCACAGCAATTGATGATGCCGCGCATCTTGTTGACAACCAGCGTTGCCAAGGCCTCGCCCTCGATATCTTCGGCGATAATCAGTAGGGGCTTGTTCGCTTTGCTGACCGCTTCCAGTAACGGTACAAGTTTCTTGGCGTTGGAGATTTTCTCTTCGTAAATCAGCACTAGACAACCCGAAAATTCGGCAACCTGATTGTCGACGTCGGTAACCATGTGCGGCGAAAGGAACCCGCGGTCGAACTGCATGCCTTCGACGACCTCGACTGTCGTTTCGGCCGATCGACCTTCTTCGACCGTGATCACCCCGTCCTTCCCGACCTTCAAAAACGCGTCGGCCAAAACACTGCCAATCGACGGATCATTGTTGCCGGCAATTGTGGAAACCTGCTGAATTTCCTTCTTGTTTTTTTCATCGACCTTGGTCGCCATCTTGAGAACCGCGGCGCCGACAGCTTCGCTGGCCTTGCCGATCCCGCGCGACAGCGCCATGGCGTCCGCACCGGCGGCGATCATCTTTAGGCCTTCCTTGAAGATCGCTTCAGCCAGAACGGTCGCTGTAGTCGTCCCGTCGCCAGCCACGTCGTTCGTCTTGGTGGCGGCCTCTTTGACCAATTGCACACCCAGATTCTCGTTGGGATCTTCAAGCTCAATGTCCTCGGCTACCGTCACTCCGTCTTTGGTGACCTTGGGCGAACCCCAGCCCTTATCGAGCACGGCGTTACGACCCCGCGGTCCGAGCGTACTGCGCACGGCCTTGGCAAGTTTACTGATACCTGAGGCCAAGGGCCCGCGTGCTTCTTCGTCGAATACAATAAGTTTCGCCACAGTCGAGATCCTCCTCAGCGGGATGCGAAGTTTGAATCAGTGGAATAATCGGATTGGAAATTTCTGACGGCGACTTTCGTCGCTCGCCCGAGACCATCTCGTTGTTGACGGTTTCCCGGCGTAATTTGGCCGGACGCAGCCCGGTCGTTTTGGCAGCCAGACCACCAAGTTCGTAACTAGGAATGCAACGGTTATGCCAGTTCCACCATCCGCAACGTAAACGACTGTTGTATATATGGTTGCAAAATTGAGCGAGAAATCGACATGATTAATCCAAAAGCCTGAAATAGACCCGAAAATGCCATTTTGGCAGACGAGGCCTGTGGCCGGTCGGTGAGATGAATGAAGAACTGGACCGGATGAAAGCAGGCCGACCACCGCCGAGCTTACGGCGTAAAATCTTCGTCGCCGTTGAGTGCCAACGCAAATTCCGCCAGCAAGTCTGCGGTGCGGTCGATATCGTCCAGCGAAATTGTCTCCACCGCGCTGTGCATATAACGGTTCGGTACGCTGACCAACGCGGTGGGCACACCGGAACGAGTAACCTGCAGCGCGTTCGCATCGGTGGGGGTCGCGCGGCCGACCGCGCCGAGCTGATAGGACATTTTACGCTGATCGGCCGTTTGAATTAGGCGTTCGACCACAATGGGGTTATTGTTTGGCCCTCGATAGATGACCGGCCCGCCACCCAAAGTAATGTCGCCTTCTTGATTCTTGTTGATCGTTGGACAATCCGTTGCATGCGTGACATCCACAGCGATGCCGACATGCGGATCGACGCTGTGGGCACTGGTCCGAGCGCCGCGCAGACCGATTTCTTCCTGCACGGTGCTGACGGCGTACAGCGCGCACTTCAGATCGGCGGTGGCGGCGCGGCGCAACGCCTCGACGACGATCCACAATCCTGTCTTGTCGTCCATTGCCGGCGCATTGGCAAGCCCGTTCCTCATCGGTTGAAAACCGAGCTGCAACGTCACCGGGTCGCCAATCCGAACGACGGACGCGGCGTCTTCTTTGTCGGTTGCGCCAATATCGAGCCAGAGGTCCTTGAGTTTCGGGACTTGCTTGCGTTCTTCGTCCGTCAACAAATGAATGGGCTTGCGCGCGATCACGCCAACGACCGGACCACCTGCGGTCCACACCGTCAACCGCTGGCCAACCAACTGCTGCGGATCCCAACCACCAATCGCCGAAGTATAAAGGAAACCGTTCTCGTCAATGTACTGGACGATCAGTCCAATTTGATCGCAATGTCCGGCCAGCATTACCCTCAGCGGCGCCGCCGGATTCTTCGCCGCGATCACGTTGCCGTGCGTGTCGGTTGATACTTCGTCGGCGAAGTCAGCAACGTAACGACGGACCACGTTTTGTACCGGTTGCTCGTAACCCGATGGACTCGGTGTTTCTAAAATCTCCTTCAAAAAATCGAGGGCCGAGGTTTCCATAAATTCATCCGTCTAGGTTATCTGAGTTTTTTGTGATCTCTTATTCCTGTTCTAAACCGTTCCGAAAAATCGGGTTGCGGGAGGAATTACAGAGGGTTGATGTACCGATTGACATTTTTCCTGTTCGCCGCAAAGTTGAAAACAGCACCGCGACAACTGGGAACAGCTAGGCAAAATTAGCTCCGGGCAAAACATTCAAGTGGTTCGGCAGGCAGTCGACTGCAACCACAAACGTCGAGGCGGGAACAATGATTCCGGTTCGTGTGATTTTCATCAGTTAGCCGATCCCTGGCGACCATCCTAAAGGAAGCCGTCAAGCTCGTAAACGGAACGAAGTACCGTTTGCGCTCAGCGACGCTTGACGTTAGCTGCTCTCAGCCTACGATGAAGGATTACTATTGGTGCGAACGGATATGAACAAAACAAAGATCGCCATCGTTGGACTTGGAACCGTCGGCACGGGGGTCGCGCGGCTGCTGCTCGATCACGGCGACCGCACCGCCCGGCATGCGGGAAAAATCCTCTGGCTGGAAAAAGCGGTCGTTCGCGACCTAAACAAGCCTCGCGACGCGGACATTCCCCAGGGCGTACTGACCGACAACCTTGAGGCGGTGACCGGCGATCCGGAAATAAAGGCCGTATGTCAGCTGATCGGCGGTCTGGAGCCGGCGCGATCGATCATGATTGAACTGCTCAAGAGCGGCAAGGACATTGTCACGGCCAACAAAGCACTTTTGGCCGAGCACGGACCTGAGTTGTTCGATTTGGCCCGCGATTTGGGCCGCTCGATCGCCTTTGAAGCCTCCGTCGCCGGCGGCGTGCCAATCGTTGCCAATATCGGTCAATGCCTTTCCGCAAATAAAATCGCTTCGCTGCACGGTATCCTCAACGGCACTTGTAATTTCGTCATTTCGCAAATGGACGAGTGTGGCACAACATTCGATGATGCGGTGCGCGAAGCTCAGCAACGCGGCTACGCCGAAACCGATCCGACGATGGACGTGGACGGTAGCGACGCCGCGCAAAAATTGGCAATCCTTGCGCACCTTGCTTTCGGCGCGCGGATCCATTGGAAAGACATTCCACGCGAGGGGATCGAGGCCCTTGATCCCGCCGACCTGAAGTTCGCCCGCGAATTGGGATACCGCATCAAACTGCTCGCCGTCGCGCAGATGATCGACGACGACCTTGAACTGCACGTCGCGCCGCAACTCGTGCGGTGCGAATCGCCACTTGCTGATGTTGGCGGCGCTTATAATGCCATCCGAGTCGTGGGCGACGCGGTCGGCCGCGTCTGGTTCCACGGGCTTGGCGCCGGCCGGATGCCGACGGCCTCGGCGGTCGTGGCAGACTTAATCGATACTGTCGTCGGACGCACGGAAATTACATTCAAGACAATGGAACTCTGGTCGCAGAGGCCACCGCGTGTAACACAGCGCGAATTTGAAAACGTCGCGAGCCGGTTTTACATGCGCTTCAGTGTGGACGATCATCCGGGCGTGTTGGCCGAGATTACCGGCGCGTTGGGTAGCAACGGCATTTCAATCGCGTCGGTCATTCAACATGAACCGAGCGAATCGGGCGAGATGGTTGTTCCGTTGGTTATCATGACGCACGCGACCACCGAAGGCGCAGCGACCAAAGCAGCGAACGAGATCGACAAGCTAAACACCGTCCGCAGCAAAAACGTGAAAATTCGCGTTTTGGATTAGCTCCTGGCCTACCACGTCGGTTACGTTCATTAGCAGAGAGGTGTTTAAAGGGAGGCGGGGTTGCCGCAATAATCAATGACCAAATCCCCGGGACCGGTGGCCGCGCGGCTCACGAAATCCTGATCGCCAGGATTTGGTCACGGCGTTTGGGAGTTTTCACTATGAAATACGCGATCGTCATTCCCGACGGCTGCGCCGACGAACCACAAGATTCGCTTGGCGGAAACACGCCGCTTCAGGCTGCCAACATCCCCGCGATGGATACGATTGCCGCCACTGGGATCGTCGGTAGCGCCAACAATGTTCCGCTATCCCTGCCGGCCGGCTCAGCCGTGGCCAACCTGAGTTTGCTTGGCTACGACCCGATGAAACACTTCACGGGCCGCGCGCCGCTGGAGGCCGCCGCGCAGGGAATCGAACTCGGGCCGGACGACTGGGCCGTCCGTTGCAATCTCGTCACGATCGAAGATCAGGTTATGTGCGACTTCACCGCCGATCACATTTCGACCGCTGAGGCCAAGCAACTGCTGGAGGCGCTGAGCGAGGCCGTCGCTGATCCATCGCTGGAGTTTGTTCCGGGAGTCAGCTATCGAAACTTGATGATCCACCGCAGCGGAAACGCCACGCCACCGTATAACAGCAACGACACACGGACAACGCCGCCGCACGACCTGATAGACCGATCCGTACTGGACGACTACCCGCGCGGACCGGGTAGCGGCTGGCTCAATCGACTGATGGCCGAAAGCGTTGCTGTCTTTTCCAACCATCCGGTCAATGCCGCGCGGCGCGAAGCGGGACGTTTGCCGGCGACCAATGTCTGGCTGTGGGGCCAAGGTCTGTCGCCATCGCTAACGCCATTTGCTGAAGTCCACGGGCAACGCGGAACAATGATCACAGCGGTCGATTTGCTGCGCGGACTCGCCGAACTAATTGGCTGGCAGCGCATCGAAGTTCCCGGCGCGACGGGCTACACCGATACCGATTACGCGGCAAAAGGCCGACACGCCATCGATGCCTTGCCGGACACTGACATTATTTGCGTCCATATCGAAGCCACCGACGAAGCTTCTCACGAAGGCGACGAGGCCACCAAGATCCGAGCGCTTGAGGAGATCGACCGACACATCGTCGCGCCACTGCACGAGGCCTTGAAAGCGCAGGGCGATTTCCGCATCCTTGTGACTCCCGACCATCCAACGCCACTGCGGACAAAAACACACAGTCACGGCGCGGTTCCGTTTGCGATATCGGGCAACGGCGTCAAACGGGACGGCAGCCAAACTTACGACGACATCGTCGCGGCGGGCTCAGATTTGACATTTGAAGAAGGCTGGAGGCTAATGGACTTCTTTTTGAGTTAGGATTGATCCGAGTTGAATTAACCTGTACCCCCTCCCACTAGCGGGGAAGGAAATGGAACGGCCATGTTTCGCGTTGTAACCTTAATCGTGACGACGATCGCGTTCATGCTCGTCGGCCTACTGGTCGCCTACATGACCGTCGAATCCGTAAAGTCGTTCGACGGCAATCAGATCATCACTATTTTCGCGCTGTATCCGCTCGGTGGTTTTGTTTTGGGAATTATCACCTCGCTGATCGCGATTAAAATCGCCCGTTCATCCAAGAATAATTAACCGCACTCGACATTATGCCACTTATTGTTCAAAAGTTCGGCGGCTCAAGCGTTGCTGATAGCCAAAAAATTCTTGCTGCTGCGCGCAAGGCCATTCGCGCGCAGCAACAAGGTAATCAAGTCGTGATGGTTGTCAGCGCAATGGGAAAAAACACCGACATGCTGGTCGATCTGGCTGGTCAAATCAACGATCATCCACCGGCCCGCGAGATAGACATGCTGCTTTCGACCGGTGAACAGGTGAGCGTAGCACTGATGGCGATGGCCATCGATTCGCTCGGCCACAAAGCCGTAAGTCTGACCGGTGGGCAGATTGGCATTAAGACCGACAGTTCGCATACCAAGGCGCGGATCAACTCGATTTCCACCGAACGCATGCAGCGACTGCTCGACGAGGGCAACATTGTGATCGCCTGCGGATTTCAAGGCATCGACGAAGACCTCGATATCACCACGCTCGGCCGTGGCGGTAGCGATTTGACGGCCGTTGCGCTGGCCGCCGTGCTGGGAGCGGACACCTGCGAAATCTACACGGACGTTGACGGTGTTTACACGACCGATCCGCGGGCACTGCCCGAAGCGCGCCGCGTTTCCAAGGCCAGCTACGACGAAATGCTCGAACTGGCCAGCCTCGGCGCAGGTGTTCTGCACAGCCGCAGCGTCGAGTTTGCAAAAAAGTACGGCGTGCCAATTCACGTTCGCAGTAGCTTTTCCGACACGACTGGATCACTCGTCGTCGCCGACCCCGAGGTACCCGACCAACCGGTTGGCGGCGCCGCGCTGACGCGCAACGAAGCCCGCGTGACCGTGAAAGGAATTCCCGACCGACCCGGCACCAGTTATGCCGTGTTCTCCAAGATCGCCGAACAAAACGTTGCGGTCGACATGATCGTGCAGAATATCGGCGAGGACGGCAAAGCGGACATCTCCTTCACGGTACTCAGCGACGATTTGCCGTCCACAACCGGCGCCGTAGGATCGGCGATCGACGAACTTGGCGCGGGTCAATTTGAAGTCGGCGAAACCGTTGCCAAAGTTTCGGTCGTCGGCATGGGAATGGCGAGGCAGACCGGCGTCGCAGACCGCATGTTCCGTGCACTGGCCGATGCTGACGTGAATATCCTCATGATCACGACGAGCGAAATTAAAATCTCGGCGTTGGTTGAGCGGGACCAGGCGCTCGACGCCTTGCGTGCCGTGCATTCCGCATTTGAATTAGAGAAAGTTCCCGAATCCACGCAGTCGACTGGCGATACCACAACGCGAGTGGAAAACTCCGACGCACTCGATGTGGTAACACGATTGGCTGGAATGGAAGACCTGATGATCGACGAGGTGGCGCTGGACGACTCGCAGGCGCGGATCACGATCAGCCAGATTCCTGATGAACCGGGCGTTGCCGCAAAGACATTCGAAGACATCGCCAAGGCTGACATTTTTGTTGACATGATTATCCAGAGTTTTGGCCACGGCGGTCGCGCCAATCTCAGTTTTACGGTTCCACGCGACGAACTGGACCGAGCCGCAGAGGTAGCCACATCGCTGGCCGAACAATTTGGCTGCGGTGAAGTGACCAGCAGCCCACAAGTCGCCAAGCTATCCGTTTCGGGTGTTGGGCTACGAAGTCATGCGGGTGTCGCTATCCGCATGTTCAAGGCGCTGGCCGACGCAGCAATCAACGTCGAGATGATCAACACTAGCGAAGTCCGAGTGAACGTAGTTGTTGACGGTGAGCACGGGCAACGCGGTCTCGAATGCCTACAAACAGCGTTTGCGGACGTGTTGTTGTGCTAGTGTCGTTTAACCAAGACGCCCGTCACGGTTGAACGTGCCAACTACTCCCTACTCCGGTTCGCCCAGCACGTCGTTCAGCACGTCTTCGTTGACATAAATTGGCAACGGCGGATCGCAAGTGACCGCAACGGCGATGGCATCGGACGGTCGCGCGTCGATTTCGATCAATTCGCCTTCATGCCGAATTCGCAACACCGCATAGTACGTGTGATCGCGCAGGTCACTGATGATCACATCCTGAAATTCGGCGCCCATCTGCTCAATGGTGTTGACCAGCAAATCATGCGTCAGCGGTCGCGGAGCGGGAATATGCTTGACGCGACGGTCGATGCTGGTGGCTTCAAAGATGCCGATCAGAATCGGGAACGTCCGATCGCCATCGACTTCCCGCAGATAAATCACCTGCTGGTCATTAATCTCGTTAATGATGATTCGCGCCAACTCCATGTGCAGAGGCATGATCGAACCTTTTGCCGTCGTATTTCAAAGAAAAATCGGATGCGGGTTCAATTATACCGAAGCAAAAGGTGCGGAAATACCCAGCGGCGAATCGAACGGCCAAGTAGCCAAGTTCCAATGACCGCGAAAAATCGCCTTGCGCATGGTTATTAGGTATTTGGTAATTTTGGTGCTTAATCGCCGGTCCTTCGCTCGAATCACGATATCGACGGGAGTCTCCCCGGCATATCTCGGTTCAACCGTGACGACCAACCGGGAAATCGCCCCGCTCACTACCCGCGGCCCAACAGCAACCACGCTGGACAAACATAGCTGAGATTTAAATCACTGCTCCGCTTCCACGACAGTCGCGAGTGAGGGTATCAGCAGGCCAATCAGTACGGCTCTCATTTTCCTCCCATCGGGAATGACCTCAATTACGCGCTCCTCGATCTTTCTACTCGCTACTGCAACGCAACTTTTCAAGCGTCACCTGGATGGCAACAGCCTGCTCGCGCAGCTCGCCGAGCGAATCGCGTTCGCGCTGGACAACATCGGCAGGCGCGCGGTCGACGAAATTGGCGTTGGACAATTTCTTTTCCTTACTGCCGATAAGGGCCTCAATTTTGGTCGACTCCTTTTCGTTGCGCGCGATTTCGGCGTCAACGTCGATCAGGTCCGCTAGATCGACGAATATCTCGATGCCCGGCTGGCTGACGGTGGCCGACAACTCCGCCGCTTTGGTGTCGGGACCCCATGCCGTCGCACGGGATGCGGCCATCGACTGAAAATATGGCTCCATGGGTCGCAGCAATTCAGCCGTAGCATCGTTACAGCGGACAGCAAACTGAATTTCTTTGCGGGGCGGGATATCCTGGCGGGCACGAATCTCGCGGATGCCGCCCAGCACCGCCTGGAATCTCGCAAACTGGGCCTCGATCGTTTCGTCCCGGTCCGCCACATCGGCCGTTGGCCATAACGCGATCATGACACTTTCGGCGGCGGCGGTTGGTTCCGGTAACCCGCGACTCGGCGCAACTTCGGCCAGCCGGTGCCAGACTTCCTCGGTCAAGAATGGGACCGTTGGATGCAGCAGCCTCAGCAGTGTATCGAGCGCGTGAACCAGAACACGGCGGGCGATTGGTCCACCCTGTAAATCGTCAAATCGCGCCTTGGCCATCTCAACATAAAAGCTGCAAAAATCATCCCAGGCGAAATCATACAGCGTTCGGGCCGCTTCCGCGAATCGATAATTCTCCAGCGCGTCGGTCACTGTTGCGGTCACGCTCGACAAGCGGCTGAGAATCCAACGATCTTCCAATTGCAGGTCTTCGCCGCCGACCTGTCCGGGCTCGTAATCGTCCAGGTTCATCAGTACGAACCGCGAAGCGTTCCAAAGTTTGTTGCTGAAATTGCGGCCCAACTCGAATCGCTCGCTGACAACAGCTCCTCGAGGCAGTGCTTTCTCTTCGTCCGTCGCTGCCCACTGTGTCGAAAACGATTCACCGCATTTTTTGCACTCGATCGCTGACAGCAATCGATTCTTCTTCGTTTGCTCGATCGTCGCCTGGCAATGTGGGCATTCGAATTCGACCGGCATGCGGACATCTTGCGTCTCGGTCGTCATGTAGGCGATGCCAAATCGCAGCGGATCGGCGCCGAATTTCTCGATCACGTCGAGCGGATCGACGCCATTGCCCTTTGACTTCGACATGGTTTCGCCGTAGCCGTCGAGTATTTTGGGGTGAATGTAAACTTCACGGAACGGAATGGCGCCCATGTTGTTCAAGCCCGTCAAAACCATTCTCGCGACCCAAAGCGTAATAATATCGCGACTGGTGATCAGCACGCTCGTCGGATAGTAGTGTTCAAGTTCCGGCGTCTTTTCAGGCCAGCCAAGCGTCGAGTGCGGCCACAGTGCGCTGCTGAACCAAGTGTCGAGGACCTCTTCTTCCTGAACGAAGCCGTTTTCTTCGAGTCGACTTTCAATCTGTTCGTGCCCCGGCTGAATACAGACCAACATCGTTGCGGCGCGGTCCTCGGTGGCATCGAGAGCTTCAACTGAAACCGCAGCGTTGTCTTCGGCCAGATCGCACAACCACTTTTCGTTCTCGGCGGAACTTTTTGCAGTCCATATCGGAATCCGATGTCCCCACCATAGGTTGCGACTGATGCACCAGTCACGCTTTTCACCGAGCCAATCGAGATACGACTTCGAATAACGCGACGGTACGATCTTGACCCGGCCATCGCTAACCGCATCCATCGCCGATTGCGAGAGGTCATCCATTTTGACGAACCACTGGTCTGCCAAATAGGGTTCGATCGGCGTTTTCGATCGATCGGAGTGGGCCAGCCCAATCTTGCGGTCTTCGATCTCCTCTACGAGACCTTGAGCATCCAGATCGGCCACAACCCTTTTACGAGCTTGCTTGATCGTGTCGCCCTGATACGCGCCGGCGTTTGTGTTGAGCCTGCCATCCGGATTGAGGATATTGACCATCGGCAAGTCGTTCCGCAACCCGACATCGTAGTCGTTTGGGTCGTGAGCCGGCGTTATTTTGACGCAACCGGAACCGAGTTCCGGTTTGGCCCATTCGTCGGCGATAAGCAGAATCTCGCGATCCACCAACGGCAACCGAACCTTGCGGCCGCGGCGTGCCATTTCGCGCAGTGTTTCGAGCCGCGGCAAATGCGTGGTTCGCCGCTGTCGGACGTTTTCGATTTGCGCCTCGATTTCCGGTTTTTCCTTAACGGATACGGCGACCAGCTTTTCTTGAAGGTCTCTTTCCAGCCTGTCGAGCGCCGCAGCCGGATCGGGATGAACAGCAACAGCAGTGTCGCCGAGCATTGTTTCAGGCCGCGTGGTGGCGATGGAAACGTGCGTTGGCTCGCCGGGTTCGGGAGCGACGACCGGATATTTAAAATGCCAGAAATGGCCGGCGACCTCCTCGTGAAAAACTTCGTCGTCGCTGACCGCCGTCTGCAGGTGCGTATCCCAGTTCACCATCCGTTTGCCGCGATAGATCAGACCTTTGCGGAACAGATCAAAAAACGTCTGGCGGACCGCGCGGGCACAGGTATCGTCGAGCGTAAATCGGGTACGGTCCCAGTCGCAACTGCAGCCCATTTGTTTGAGCTGGCTGAGTATCCGTTTTTCGTATTGGTCTTTCCAGTCCCAGATGCGTTTGACCAGTTCTTCGCGACCCAAATCGTGGCGATTTTTGCCCTCTTCTTCAAGTAAACGACGCTCGACGACCGCTTGCGTGGCGATGCCGGCGTGGTCGGTGCCGGGCATCCACAACGTGTTGAACCCCTGCATGCGTTTGAAGCGGACAACGATGTCCTGCAGCGTATTGTTCAGCGCATGTCCGAGGTGCAGCGCGCCGGTGACATTTGGTGGGGGAATTACGATCGCGAACGGCTCGCGACCGCTGTCCGGCTCGCCGTGAAAATAACCGCTCTTTTCCCAAAAGGGATACCAGCGATTTTGCGCGCCGACATGATCGTATTGCTTGGGGAGATCGGATTTCATTTAGTCTTGTGGGAAGTAGAAACTAACGACGACCATAACTTACAAACAATAAATAACAGAAAGGGAATGATGCCTGATGAATCCCAAATTACCAATTTTCGGACTCGTCCGCCGCGATGGGAATTGTTATTCGGGTTCGTCGTTCTCTAGTCATTCATCATTTTTTTCGTCCTTGTATATTTTGTATTCAAAACTATCAACGAGCGCTATCCAGCTGGCTTCGATGACATTCTCACTGACCCCAACGGTGCCCCACATGTCGAATTCGTCTTCGCTTTCGATGACAACGCGAACCGCAGCGGCCGTGGCCGCTTCGGAGTTAATGACGCGAACTTTGTAGTCAACCAGCTGCATCTTTTCCAGGTTTGGAAAGTTGCCATTTAATGCCTTACGCAACGCTGCGTCCAGAGCGTTAACGGGGCCGTCGCCTTCCGCCACCTCAAACCGCACGCGATCACCGACCCGTAGCTTAACGGTCGCCTCCGTCGTTAACTCTCCCTGCTCGTTAATCTCGACATTCACATGATACTTGATCCGCTCAAAATGTGGCGTGAATGTGCCGGCGCAACGTTTTACCAATAGGTCAAACGAAGCTTCGGAAGCTTCAAATTGATAACCTCGATTTTCCAACTCGACCACTTGCTGCAAGATGCGGTCCATCAGGTCGCGGTTTCCCTCGATGTTGTGCTTGGTGGTCATGGCAATGATATTCGAGCGGCCAGAAAGCTCGCTGACCAACACACGCCGCTCGTTGCCAACCTTTTCCGGCGCAATATGTTCATAGCTGGCCGACACTCGGTTGACCGCGTGCACGTGCATGCCGCCCTTATGGGCGAAAGCGCTTGTACCGACAAATGGCTGATTGGAGCGAAAGTGCATGTTGGCCGTTTCGTAAACAAATCGCGAAAGTTCTGTGAGGTGCTCGAGGCCGTTGTCGCCAAGGACTTCGTAGCCGCTCTTTTTTAGCGACAGATTCGCTACGACCGAAATCAGATCGGCATTGCCACAGCGTTCTCCGAAACCGTTGACTGTGCCTTGAACTTGGCTCGCGCCGGCATCAATGGCCGCGAGCGAATTGGCCACCGCCAGTTCGCAGTCGTTGTGGCAGTGGATGCCGATCGGAATTTCCAGGCTGCTAACCGCCTGGCGTGTCAACTCGGCAATCTCCTCCGGCAGACTTCCGCCGTTGGTATCGCACAACACGACCATTCGCGCCCCCGCCTCGGCCGCAGCACGGATCGTTTTTTCGGCGTAAGCGGGATTCGATTTCCAGCCGTCGAAAAAATGCTCTGCGTCGTAGATAACTTCGCGACCCTGCCCGCGAAGAAACTCGACCGTGTCGGCGATCATTTCGACGTTATCGTCCTCTCCAACGCGGAGCACCTCGGCAACGTGAAAATCGGAGGTTTTGCCGACAATCGTTATCACGCCGGCCCCGGAATCGATCAGTGCCTGCATGCCGGGATCGTCTTCGACTGCAACGCCACGCCTCCGCGTCATGCCAAATGCGCAGACCCTGGCTTGACTGAGATTAAGATCGCGGGCCTTCTGAAAAAACTGTATGTCTTTTTCGTTCGAAAGCGGATATCCACCCTCGACGAAGTCAACGCCAACCTGGTCCAGGCGAGCGGCAATCAACAGTTTATCCTGTAGCGAGAAGTTAACCCCTTCTCCCTGAGTGCCGTCCCGCAATGTCGTATCGTAGATTTCGATGTGTCGCATTATCTAAGCTTTCAGCGGTCAGCAATCAGCTCTCTTTTGGTTGTTGAAAGCTGACTGCCGACCGCTAACAGCTTCAACAAAAAAACCCCGAGACCTTTCGGCCTCAGGGCTTTGAATTGTTTTTGGTGTTTCGTTTGCCCTAAGACCAATAGTTCTCCCTAATAATAATGCCAACAATAATCACTCCAACAACAACGGGCATGCCAACGCAAGCCGCCGTAGCGTAGTTGAGTAAAGCAGATTTAGTCGAGGGCAATTGTGACATTTAGAAAAGATCCGTGTTCGTCTCTTCTATCAACGATAAATTCGAATTGTGGGCTTGTCAACGACGCAAGCCCGAGCCGCCGGCTGGGCCAGCCGAACTGCCGCCGAGCCATTACCACGCGGCTCCGCACCCCGGCGGGAACATCGTCCCGCCAGGCCACGGCGGTTTCGTCAAACTTTATATTCCCATTTGCCGATCAGACCCGGCTGTGGAATTGGATATTGGCCATTGCTGCCGGACTTTAGCGGCGGTGACGAATCGAGTGCCAGTTTGTCTACTCCCGGCGCAAACTCGTGCGGATGGGCGAGCATCTCATCCAGTGTGACCACCTTACCACTATGCGCGGCCAGACGTCCCATTGACGTTACCAAACTGGCCATCGCGCCGCGCTTTGCCTCGTTGTACGCTTTGTCACTGCGTATTGCATCGATCAGGTGATCCCACTCTCGCTGGTAGGGATTAGGCTCTCGCCGCCCAAACGACCAGGTGACCGCCTCCTTGTCATCGAGATTTTGCCCTTTGCTGATACGACATTTCGCCGGACTGTGTCCCGAAATCGAAATAATCGCCGACCCTTTGCTGCCGTGCGCGTAACTGGAAAATTCGTTGTGGCAACCAGCCGAGCCGCGGCCGTAAAGGAATAACTTTGCACCATCGCGGAATGTAAATTCGACGTGATAGGTGTCGAAGTTTTGATCGACGTAGCCACCGCGATAATGGCGGCCACCGAAACCTTTGGCGGTGACCGGCCAGTCGTTTTTCATCCAGCAGCATTCATCGATGTTGTGAATCAGAAAATCGCTAACCGCGCCCCCGCTGGCCCACAGGAACGCGTGAAAATTTCGGATCTGGTAAAGCAATTCGCCATGCTTCCAATTCGCCGGCATGGCGCGGGTGAATGCCGTACCGGTCGGTCCGGTGACACGGTAGGCCCGCAGTGTATTAAGGTCACCGATTTCGCCCGCTTGGATGCGGTCAAACAACTCGCCACGGGCCTCGCAGTGGCGGCACATCAGGCCCACGCCGACTTTCAGGCCCTTCTTCTCCGATTTGTCAGCCAGCGCGAGCAACTTTCGCGTGCTCGGTCCGTCTACCGTAACCGGCTTTTCCATGAAGACGTTAAGGCCCTTTTGGATGGCGTAACCGAAGTGGACCCACCGAAACGCGGGAGGGGTAGCAAAAATTGCGACATCGCCCGGCCGCAGACAATCCAGCGCTTTTTGATAAGCATCGAATCCAACGAAGCGTCGTTCTTTCGGCACATCCACCTTTTTGCCGAATCGACTCGACAGATTCGCATGACTGGCATTCACCCGATCGTCGAATACATCCGCCATCGCGACCAATTTTATCGGGCCGTTATTTACCGACAAAGCGTTAGCCGCCGCTCCACCACCACGTCCACCACAGCCGACCAGGGCCACCCGAATCGTGTTGTCCTCGGCCGCATGGACTTTGGGTACGGCCGCTGCGACCATCGTCGTTGCCGCAGCCGCTGTTCCTGTTTTCTTTAGAAACTGACGGCGCGATGTTTCGGTCTGTTTGGTTTCGTTCATGATCGGTCACCTTTTCGGAGACAATTGTTCACTAAATCACTAGGCCGCCGAGAACGCGGAGATACTCCGAGACTTGCTCTCGGCCGGGCCGCGGTTCAAGGCCGATCCAGGCGTCATTCTAAGCCAGCCCCTAGCGTTACACCACATCCCGTTTAACGGAAACCGGGGGCCCAGGTCGCTCGCCACCGCCAAAATAAGGGTATGGCGAGGTTCTTCGGCGAAAGGCTGCAAGATGCTGCCGGTGAAGACAAAAGGTAAAAAGTGATGCTCCGACAGTTGATCGCAAAAGCGGGGCTCTCCCCACAGAGCG
>JAYGDO010000349.1:0-1736 GCA_046582885.1 Pirellulales bacterium
TGTCGCTTGAAGTTAGTTTACGGCAACGTCGCCGCCACGGGAGCCGCCGCGTTCCATGCCGCCGTTAGCAAGAGCGGCGGGCCAAAGGATCTAACGCCGCTGACGAAAGGCGGACCATCCCGATTTCCTCAAACGCTGACAACGCAAGGAAAACTGGGCGCTGAGCAAGGACCGCTGACTACCGACACCATCACCTGGCCGGCCGACAACCCCTGGAAAAGCTGGATGCGACTGGGCGGTTTCGACTTTTTCAAGGACTCCCGCCGCGCCGCGGTGGGCACCTGGAATGGCGACGTCTGGATTGTCGAGGGCCTCGACGACGACCTTGATGAACTGCACTGGCGCCGAATTGCGACGGGACTGTTTCAGCCGCTGGGCGTAAAAGTCGTGGACGAGCAAATTTATGTTTGCTGCCGCGATGAAATTACCCGACTGCACGATCTGAACAACGATGGCGAAGCCGACTTTTATGAAAGCTTTAACAACGACCATCAAGTGACGGAGCACTTTCACGAATTCGCGATGGATCTGCAAACGGATGCTGAAGGAAATTTCTATTATGCCAAGAGTGCCCGGCACGCCCTCGATTCACTCGTGCCGCACCACGGCACGCTGATCAAGGTGGCCAAGGACGGTCGCACGAGCGAAATCGTCTGCAACGGCTTTCGCGCGGCGAACGGCGTTGGTATCGGACCGGACGGTCTGGTGTCGACAAGCGACCAAGAAGGGCATTGGACGCCCGCCAACCGGATTAACTTATGCCGTCCCGGAGGCTTTTACGGCAACATGTACACCTACCATCGCGGCGAACGGCCAACAACTTACGATCGCCCTGTTGTCTGGCTGCCCAAAAACTACGATCGTTCTCCGGCCGAACAACTGTGGGTCACCAGCGAGAAGTGGGCACCGCTGAAAGGGGGCCTGCTTTCGTTTTCGTACGGTACGGGCATGGTGCGATATGTGATGTATGAAAAAGCGGGCGAATTGTATCAGGGTGCTTCGATCGACTTGCCGCTGAAGGATTTTCCCACCGGAATCATGCGCGGCCGTTTCCACCCACAGGACGGGCAGCTTTATCTTTGCGGGTTGGTCGGCTGGAGTTCCAATAAATCCCAGCCGGGCGGTTTTTATCGGGTTCGCTATAACGGCAAGCCGCTTTACGTTCCGGTGAACATGCACGCGACCGAAGACGGTGTCCAACTGACGTTTTCCGACGCACTGGACAAGTCCAGTGCCGAGGATATCGACAACTATGTGGTTCAGCGCTGGAACTACCGCTGGACCCGCGGTTACGGATCCAAGCACTACAGTGTCAAGGACCCCAAACGAGCAGGGCAGGACGAAGTTGAAGTGCTGGAAGCCACCCTCTCGGCCGACGGCCGCCTGCTGGAACTGGAACTGGACGACATGAAGCCCGTGCAGCAAATGATGATCGAGTTTGCTGTGAAAGCGGCTGACGGCACGTCTTTTAAGCGCAAGGTCATGGCAACGATTAACGTCGTGGGCGACCAGGTGATTGGTGATTAATCGGGGCGACAGATGAACAACCAGCGCTTGCGCAATGCCATTGCCTTCGCGTTGATCACCTTGGGCTCCGTCACCGTCGGCGAGGAGACGACTGAGCATCGCCCTTTGCCGACAAAGGTCGTCGAGATTCCGGCGTATCGAATCGACCGCGAGCTGCGCAAGCAATTGTCCGCAGGGATCCTTGTTTCGTTCACGCAAAAAAAGCCGGG
>JAYGDO010000422.1:0-1996 GCA_046582885.1 Pirellulales bacterium
GCCTCCGCCGTGCCCCACACCGGAATCGTCCGGCCCCGCTGTAGCACCGCATTGTCGGCGAACAAGCCTGCGAGTTGCACATCGCCGCTGACCGGCGCAGCGGGAACCGCAAGCAAGGTCAAAACAAAGACGCTAACGAAAGGAAATGGGTTGGGCATTAAAAACTCTCTTTTCGGTTTGGGAGGACGGAATCCCCGGCGGGACGTTTGCTACGACCCGGCGGAAGGCCCCCGTGATGGTCTCTGGTTTCTTTCCAGGGCTTTGCCGGGGAAACGTATTTCCTAAATGATGATCCTGGCGGGGAACAATTCGACTCATTTCTTCGCGATTTTACCGGCGGCCCAATGAATTCCGTTGAGCAACAGCTTTTGGAATCGTTCCTCTTCAAAGTCTTTCGGATGCCCGAGCGAAGTATAAAACGCTCGACCGCCACCGACGTGCGTGTTGGTCCAGGCAACGGGCTCGTGCGGCGTGCGGTTGCCGACGCGACCCATCAGCAGGAGTTTCGTTTTTGGCCCGAGTGGTTCGGTTTTATACAGCCAAGAGACGACCCGAAATTCGCCTTCCGGAATGCCGGCTAAAATGGGATGTGATTCCGCACCCGGCTGGGGCCAGACCATCGTCGGCGGATCGCCCGGTTTGTTATTACCGTGATGCAAATGATAGCTGCCGCCAAAGACCTGGGCATCAAATTGAGGCCAGTGGTCGTGGCCTTTCGGTGGTTGCTGACCGCCGCGCAGTGCGAAGGCGTGGCTGGATGTGCGGATGCCAACGACCGGTTTTCCGGCGGCAACAAATCGGCGTATTGCGTCGAGTTGCTTTTTGGGCGGTGTGCGGCGGCGGACGCTGAACAGGGCGATGTCAGCCTGGTCGAGTACGTCGACGCCCGGCAGATTATTTCGGTCCTTTGTGCCGGCGAACACGTAGCTGACCCGAAAATATTTGCCCAGGTGATGGCGAGCGAATACGGGAAGCGTCCGGTCGGTTTGATATTCCTGTTCGGCCATGACGATCGCCAAATGCGGCCGTTTGTCGTTTCTGAACCGCAGTTCCTTGCCGCCAATGAGGTCTGCGCTGGTCAGCGTCGGACCCCAGTGCCGCTCGATGTGTTCGACGACGTAATCCGTGCCCGTAAAATGGCTGACGAAGGGTTTGCTGCGAGGATCGTACATCGTGTCGGTTAGGTCGCGGACGAGCGCGACGTTTTGACCTTGATAAATCATTTGACGGATCGAAAAAGGCCGCCCCAGCACGCACATGTTGGTGTGTACGCCCATGACGATCACGTTTTTGATGCCGCGCTGCCGCATCAGATAGTAAGCATGCGCGTCGTCGGTAATCGCATCGCCTTCGCCGATTTCGATGGCGGCAATCTGCGACGACCAAGCCGCGTAGCCTTTGCATCGCGGCTCGCAGTCGCAGCCACCGTTGGAATCGTCGATCGGCAGATTGCCCTCCCGCGCCTTGTCGAGATGGCACCAGCCTTGCAGCGGGATTTTCGTTTCCACTTTCGGCGCCTGCAGCGCGAGCTTTCGCTGCGGTGTGTTTTTGTAGTGATCCATTGTGCTGCTTGGCGCGTGAATGATCAGCGCACCTTTGTTGCGCAGCGCGCGAACGACTTCGTTCATCCGCGGCGCCATTTCGCCGACACGCCGCGTCGCGCCGCGGCACCAATGTTTATCCCACATATCGCAAATGACGACGGCCGTCTCCTTGGAATTCCAATGGGCAGGCTTCGTCAGTGCGTGAAAGTTGCCGCTACCGTCGGCCGTCTCCACGCGGAATCGCAAATTCAGCTTTAAGATTTTCGATTCGTCGGCTTTGGCCGCCGCGACGTTCAGCGTCAACAGGAGAGTCAGGCAATGAAGGCGAGTACGACGAAGGTACATGGGATTAGGCCTCACTAGCGGGGGGAGAAAAAGCAAAAGTACGTCTATTGTGTCCCGTAACGGCGCAACCCGCAACGCACCAACGCCGGATCACGGCCCTGCCGAAC
>JAYGDO010000430.1:0-4290 GCA_046582885.1 Pirellulales bacterium
GAAATCGATCTGCTCACCGTCGTCATGCACGAGCTGGGCCACGTTGCCGGGCTGGACGATCTCTACGGCGCCGACGACGAAGACGACCTGATGTACGCCTGGCTGCAGCCCGGCATGCGAAGAACGTCCACCAGTGCAGCCATCGCCGATGAAGCGTTTGCCGGATTGTAAACGTCGGATGTTGCGCGGCGGCAGTGGGGACAAGACGGTGAAGGTCCGGGATGCCTCGGCGTTGGACAAGTCCAAGTAGTTATGCCGTATCTCCGAGGGGCCCCACGGGTATTCGCAATCCCGAAACCGGCGAGGCGGGGCTGCGGCTGCGGGCACCCATCTAGTCTCGCTCTGGCGGTCGAAGTGCATTGGCTAGTGGCATGCCCTCCTGCCGACGCCTAAAATCGGGGGGTCGTATGCGGCTGTTACTCAAAAGGTGATGCCATGAAACGACTGCTTGTTTGTCTGCTGCGGTGTCTTGCTGGGTGCGAACCGGGCGGGGGGGGTAGTCAGTCGCCGCCGCGCAACCAAAATTCCAAGTAAATTGCCGGTCCGGAAGCAACTGAGGACAATTGCTCTACACTCTACGTTGGTTAAGCTGTTGCCAAGGCGTAGCAAATCAACCCAAAATAGCGATCGTATGTGCCGTGGCTGGCGCGGGGAGATTTAACCAGGAAGCCCTCAAATGAAAAAAGCGTTCTCCATTGCCTGCGGCGTTTTATTCGCGACAACTTCGCTCAGCGCTGAGAACGCAAAGGATGCGCTGCGGCATTGGGCTTACGCGCCGCCGGCACGCCCCGCGCTGCCCGAGGTAGAAGACCCGAACTGGTGCCGCACTCCGATCGATTATTTCGTACTGGCCATGCTCGAGAACCGCGGGCTGCAGCCGAGTGCCGAGACGGATCGCGCGACGTGGCTGCGCCGCGTGAGCCTCGATCTGGTTGGCTTGCCGCCCTCGGCGGACGAAATCGAACAATTCCTCACCGACTCTTCCGACGAAGTCAAGGCGAGGGCCGTGGATCGCCTGCTAAGTTCACCGCACTTTGGCGAACGGTGGGCCCAGCCCTGGCTCGACCTGGCACGGTATGGCGATTCGACCGGCATCCACGAGGACGAGTTGCGTCCGACCTGGGCCTGGCGGGACTGGGTCATCGGCGCGCTAAATGATGACATGCCGTTCGATCAGTTCACCGTCGAGCAGCTTGCCGGCGATCTGCTTCCCGGGCCGACGCTACAGCAACGCGTCGCCACCGGGTTCCACCGTGCCTCGCCGCTTAACACCGAAGCGGGCACTCCGAAAGAGGCGCGCCGGACCCGCCAGGTGCTCGACCGGGTGAATGTTACCGGCACGGTCTGGTTGGGCACGACCTTCCAATGTGCACAATGTCACGACCACAGGCACGATCCGCTGACGCAGCGGGAATACTACAGTTTGGCCGCTTTTTTCAACAATACGCCGGACGAATCGGGCGGAGACGTCGGCCCCGGTCGTATTCGAATGGCGGGACCGCAGCTCAAAGTGGCAGGCACGTCGACCTTCGTTATGCAGGAGATGGCCAAGTCCCGCGCAACGCGTGTCTTCCAACGCGGCAACTACGAGACGCCGGGTGACGTCATCAGTCCGGTGCTGCCGAATTTTCTTCATGCCCCGGCCGAAGATTCACCGGCCAACCGACTGGGGCTGGCCCGATGGATCGTCGACCCGGCAAATCCGTTGACCTCCCGCGTGACGGTCAACCGCTGGTGGGCCGAGGTCTTCGGAGCCGGACTGGTACGCACGATCGGCGACTTCGGCGCGATGGGTGATCGGCCGACGCATCCGGAATTGCTCGACTGGCTGGCGGTTGAAATGGTCGAGCGTGGCTGGTCGATGAAGCACATTCTTCGCACCATCGTTCTCTCCTCGACATACGCTCAATCATCCCGCGTTACCGCGCGCCAGGCCGATCCGGATGCTCGCTGGTTATCGCGAGCACCGAGGCTCCGTCTCTCCGCCGAGGCCATCCGCGACAACGCACTCTCGATCGCCGGCCTGCTTACACCAACCGTCGGCGGGCCGCCTGTCTACCCGCCACAGCCACCCAACTTGTGGTGGATCCGCGACCAAAAGTCACCCAAGTATGAAACCTCGCAGGGCGAAAGCCGTTATCGGCGTAGTATCTACACGGTCTGGCGGCGGACCTACCTGCATCCGAGCCTGGCGGTGTTCGATGCCCCGGATCGCGTAACCTGCACCGTCGATCGCGAGCGATCCAACACGCCGCTGCAGGCGCTGACACTGCTGAACGACCCGATCTACCTGGAAGCCGCCTTCGAGCTGGCAGGGAAACTGAGCAGCTTGGATGGCGGCACAGAGCAAGGAATCGCGCGCGGCTTCCGCATGGCAACCACACGGACCGCATCGGAACGGGAGACTGCAAGACTGGTGGAGCTGTACGACGGACGGCTCGAACGGTTCGCGGCCGACCCGAAACAGGCGAGGAAACTGATCGAGTCGGTGCGCGGAGATCGCCTGCCGGGTGTCGACATGGGCGACGACCGTGCGATTGCCGAGTTGGCCGCCTGGTTTCACGTGGCGAACGTACTGTTGAATCTTGATGAAACGATAACTCGGGGATAAATAGCGTGCCTGCTGATTTGTCAACTCTGCTTACGCGACGGGCTCTGCTACAAGACATCGGGCTGGGGATTGGCGGGATCGCGCTCTCCACGTTGCTGAGCGAATCGGCCGGCGCAAACCGGCTCTCGCCCAAGCTGGCCCATTACGCGCCGCGGGCCAAGAACGTGATCTTTCTCTTCGCCGGTGGAGGCGTGTCGCAGCTCGATACGTTTGACCCGAAGCCCGAGCTGAAGGAAAGGCACGGCCAGGTCCTACCCGACGAGCTGGCCAAAGGCGAGCGGTTCGCCTTCATCAACCCAAAGTCCAAACTGCTCGGCTCTCCTTACGCCTTCAAAAAACACGGCGACTCCGGTGTGCCGTTTTCAGAACTGCTGCCCAATTTGGCCCGCCTGGCTGACAGGACCACCCTGGTCCGCAGCATGCGGACCGACAACGTGAATCATGGGCCGGCCCAGAAATTGATGGCCACCGGATTCGAGCGGGAAGGCAGACCGTCGATGGGGGCATGGGTTACGTACGGACTCGGTTCGCAGAACAGTGACCTCCCCGCCTTCGTCGATTTGCCCACCAGTAAAGACCGGATTCGGTCGCCGCTTAAAGCGGCCGGGTTTCTGCCGAGCGTTTACCAGGCAGTCACGCTCCGTCCCGGAGCCGATCCCGTCTTCTACCTTTCCGATCCGGCAGGCATGAGCCGCAAGGACCGGCGGAGCACCATCGACGCGATCAACGACCTGAATCGCGAGCGGCTCTCCGTCGTGGGCGATCCCGAGATTGAGACCCGCATCGCCCAGTACGAAATGGCGTTTCGCATGCAGGCCGCGGTGCCGGAACTACTCGACCTGTCGGGAGAAACGAAGGATTCGCTTAATGCGTACGGCATCCAGGAGCCGGGCGAGTCGTCTCTGGCGCGCAACCTTCTGCTCGCCCGGCGGCTCGTCGAGCGCGGCGTGCGTTTCGTGCAACTGCGGGATGGGGATTGGGACCACCACGACAAGATCTTCACCAACTTGCCGAAGATGTGCGCAAAACTGGACCGGCCCCTGGCCGCCCTGGTACTCGAACTGGAGCAACGCGGGTTGCTCCAAGAAACGCTGGTCATCTGGGCTGGCGAATTCGGGCGGACACCGATGGTGCAGGGCAGGTTCAACAACCAGGGAGCTGGCCGCGATCACCACAAACACGCCTTCACCATCTGGATGGCCGGCGGCGGCCTGAAACCCGGCCTGACCTACGGTGCGACCGACGAGCTCGGGTATCACATCACCGAGAATCCCGTTCACGTGCACGATCTTCAGGCCACAATCCTTCACCTCCTCGGACTCGACCACGAGGAACTGACCTATCGCCACGCCGGGCGCGACCACCGATTGACCGACGAATTCGGCGAGGTCAAAAAGGATCTGTTGGCCTGAGGGCGAATCGGCTCGCAAATTGTGCCGTCAAACCTGCCGAGGTCTTCAGACCGCTGGTTTGAACTACTTGTTCTTCGTGCAGTCGGCTGCATCGACTTCGGTAGTCGGGGCTCGCTACGACCACTGCGAACACTTCATACAACAACGTTCCAGACCTTCTCGGTGTGGTCGTGGCCGTCTCCGACTCGCGCCGATTTGACGGTAAATCTGGATTCGTCAGGGGCTGAGGACTGGGGGTTTAACAGGTCCAGGTGATTGCGCGCCGGG
>JAYGDO010000551.1:0-24632 GCA_046582885.1 Pirellulales bacterium
GGCACGGTCAGCCGTAACACGGATCCGACCGACGCCCTGGTGGTCACGCTCTCCGGCGACGATGCGGGCGAAGCGGACGTACCGCAACAGGTGACCATTCCCGCCGGAGCGGCCAGTGTTGAATTCGATATCGACGCGGTCGACGACGCGATCGTCGACGGCACGCAGACGGTCGTGTTCACGGCCAACGCCGGCGGACACGTCCCCGACGCCGCCGTGCTGGAGGTCACCGACGACGACACGGCGGCGAGCGAACCGGAGATCAAAGTCCTGACTTTCTCGGGCGCGCCGCTGGTGATCGACGACGGGGATGCCGGGTACGGCACGGTCAGAAACTGGATTCCGTTCACCGGCGCCGGCCATCAAAACGACCTGGATTACAACGCGGCGGGATTCGGCAACGACGTGGCGACCTGGACCTTCGACGGTTTGACACCGGGAGAGTACCGGGTTTCGGCTACGTGGGTGCCGTATGCCAACCGCGCGACCGATGCGCCGTACACCGTGCTGAATGGCGGGGCGGCGCTGAAAACGGTCAACGTCAACCAGGAACTGCCGCCCAACGATTTCAACGACCTGGGAAGCAGTTGGGAAGATCTGGGGTTCTTTACGATCACCGGCGACACGCTGGTGGTCGAATTGTCGGACGACGCCAACGGGTACGTGATCGCCGACGCCATTCGCATCGAAAAACTGGCCGGCATCGAGGACGGCGCGGGGAAGGTCGATTTTGGCGACACCGACGTAGATTCAGCGGTGCAGCAGACCTTTACCGTGCTCAACGAAGGGATTGCCAACCTGACATTGTCCGAACCGATCGAGCTGCCGGCCGGTTACAGCGTGGCGTCCGGTTTCGGCAGCACCACGCTGCCGCCGGGAGCGGAGACGACGTTCACGATCCAGTTGGATGCCGCGGCCGACGGCACCTTCGCGGGGAACATCTCGTTCGGCAACAACGACGGCGATGAGAATCCCTTCGACATCGCGGTCACCGGCAGCGTCAATCCGCCGCCGGCGGTGACGATCCTCGACGACGGGGACGCCGGCTTCGCGTCCGGCGGATTTAACTCGTTTGCGGGACTGGGGTTCCAAAACGACATCCACTATGCCGCGCCCAACTCGGGAAAGACCGCGTCGTGGAATTTCAGCGGACTGGTTCCCGGCGTTTACACCATCGCCACCACCTGGACGCCGCATCCCAACCGCGCGACCAACGCGGCTTACTCGATCGACCGCGGCGCGCCGATTCTCGTCAACCAGGAATTGCCGCCCGCGGCCGACGCCGTCGAGTCGGGTGCGGCCTTCCAGAACCTGGCTGCCGGTTACGTCGTCGCCAGCGAGACATTGACCGTCGGCCTGACGGCCATCGGGGCCAACGACTACATCATCGCCGACGCGGTGCGGCTCGAACGGGCGGTGGGGCCGGCCGAAATTCAAGTGCTCGACGGCGGCACGAACGTGGATGACGGCGGCGAAATCCGCCTGGGCACGATCCCTATCGGCGCGGCGACGGTTCGCACATTCACGGTCGCCAACATTGGCGGCGCGGATTTGACGCTGGGCGAGCTTTCCGTCCCCGACGGCTTCAGCGTGGCGGCAGGACTGGGGAGCGCCCCGCTCGCGCCGGGCCAGAAATCGACCTTCCAAATCCAGGCCGACGCGACAACTCTGGGCAACTTCAGCGGAAATGTCTCGTTCGCCAACAACGATGACGACGAGAATCCGTTCGACTTTACGATTTTCGCAACCGTCGCCGATGTGCAGCCCGAGATCGAGGTCTTGAATCTCTCGTCGGGGTCGCCGGTGGCGGTCGAAGACGGCGCGGGAACGGTTGATTTCGGCGGCACCGAAATCGGCGCGGCGGTGCAACAGACCTTTGCCGTACGCAACGAAGGGATTGCCAACCTGACATTGTCCGAACCGATCGGGCTGCCGGCCGGTTACAGCGTGGCGTCCGGTTTCGGCAGCACCACGCTGCCGCCGGGAGCGGAGACGACGTTCACGATCCAGCTGGATGCCGCGGCCGACGGCACCTTCGCGGGGAACATCTCGTTCGGCAACAACGACGGCGATGAGCATCCCTTCGACATCGCGGTCACCGGCAGCGTCAATCCGCCGCCGGCGGTGACGATTCTCGACGACGGGGACGCCGGCTTTGCGTCCGGCGGTTTTACCCCGTTTGTGGGCCTGGGGTTCCAAAACGACATGCGCTACAGCGGCGGCAACTCGGGAAAGACCGCGTCGTGGAATTTCAGCGGACTGGTTCCCGGCGTTTACACCATCGCCACTACCTGGTCGCCGCATCCCAACCGCGCGACCAACGCCGCCTACGCGATCGACCGCGGCGCGCCGATTATCGTCAACCAGGAATTGCCGCCCGCGGCCGACGCCGTCGAGTCGGGTGCGGCCTTCCAGAATCTGGCTACCGGTTACGTCGTCGCCGGCGGGACATTGACGGTCAGCCTGACGGCCAACGGGGCCAACGAGTACGTCATCGCCGACGCGGTTCGGCTCGAACGGGCGGTGGGGCCGGCCGAAATTCAAGTGCTCGACGGCGGCACGAACGTGGAAGACGGCGGCGGCATCAGTCTGGGCACGGTCCCGGTCGGCGCAGCGACGGTTCGCACATTTACGGTCGTCAACATTGGCGGCGCGGATCTGACGCTGGGCGAACTTTCCGTCCCCGCCGGCTTCAGCGTGGCGGCGGGATTCGGGAGCAACTCGCTCACGCCGGGCCAGCAATCGACCTTCCAAATTCAGGCCGACGCGACCACCGAGGGCGACTTCGGCGGAAACATCTCGTTCGCCAACAACGATGACGACGAGAACCCGTTCGACTTTACGATTTCCGCAACCGTCGCCGCCGTGCAGCCCGAAATCAAGGTCTTGGGCCTCTCGGGCGCGGCGGTGGTCATCGACGATGGCGACGGCGGTTACAACTCCGTGGGAAGCTGGGGTCACTTCATCGGCGACGGCCAACAGAACGACTTGGATTTTAACGCGGCGGGTGCCGGCACCGACGTGGCGACGTGGACGTTCGGCGGTTTGACGCCCGGATCGTACCGGGTTTCGGCTACCTGGACCGAGCATGCCAACCGCGCGACCGATGCGCCGTATACCGTGCTGGATGGCGGGGCGGTGCTGAGTACGGTCGACGTCAACCAGGAACTGCCGCCCAACGATTTCAACGATCTGGGAAGCGGCTGGGAGGATCTGGGGTTCTTTACCATCGCCGGCGACACGCTGGTGGTCAGATTGTCGGACGACGCCGACCAGTACGTGATCGCCGACGCCATTCGCATTGAGGAGCTGGCCGATATCGACGACGGCGCGGGAACGATTGATTTTGGCGGCACCGAAGTCGGCGCGGCGGTGCAGCGGGCCTTTACCGTGCTCAACGCAGGGACCAGCGAGCTGACGTTGTCCGAACCGATCGGGCTGCCGGCCGGTTACAGCGTGGCGTCCGGTTTCGGCAGCACCACGCTGCCGCCGGGAGCGCAGACGACGTTTACGGTCCAGCTGGACGCCGCGGCCGACGGCACCTTCGCGGGGGACATCTCGTTCGGCAACAACGACGGCGATGAGCATCCCTTCGATATCGCGGTCACCGGCAGCGTCAATCCGGCGGCGGCGGTCTCGGTTCTCGACGACGGGGACGCCGGCTTCGCGTCCGGCGGTTTTACCCTGTTTACTGGCTTGGGGTTCCAAAACGACATGCGCTACAGCGCGGCCAACTCGGGAAAGACCGCGTCGTGGAATTTCAGCGGACTGGTTCCCGGCGTTTACAGCGTCGCGGCCACCTGGTCGCCGCATCCCAACCGCGCGACCAACGCCGCTTACGCGATCGACCGCGGCCCGGCGATTCTCGTCAACCAGGAATTGGCGCCCGCGGCCGACGCCGTCGAGTCGGGTGCGGCCTTCCAGGACATCGGGATCGCCAACGTGTCCGGAACCACGCTGGTGGTCAGCCTGACCGATATCGGCGCCAACCAATTTGTCGTCGCCGACGCGGTTCGAATCGAATTGCTGCCTTCGCTGATGGCAGCGGAGTCCGCCGCCGCGCCGAGCGGCATATCAACCGGCCACCTCGATCCGGCACGGCTGCAGGGCATTGTCGATACCGCAATCAACAACTGGGCGGCGGTCGATGACCGGGCGCGGCTGGCGCTATCGTCGGTCGATGTCCGAGTGGCGGACCTGCCCGGCGGCGCGCTGGGATTGGCCTCGCGGTCGACACACAGAATCTGGCTGGACACGAAGGCGGCCGGACACGGATGGGACTCCGGTCCCCGTTCCGCAATTCAACATTCACATTCAATCGACCTGCTGACGGTCGTCGAGCACGAGTTTGGCCACATACTCGGCCTGGCTGATCTGGATCCCGCGGGGCATCCGCACGATCTGATGGCCGGCAGTCTGGGTAGCGGAGTTCGCCGCGCGGCCGGCCCGGAAGCCGCCCGCATCAATCCCACCGCAGCCTGGCGGCCCCTGGTACCGGCTACGGATCGGCTGTTCGCGGAATTTGGCAGTTCGATCGACGACGACGCGGGCGGCCTTTTTGCCGGATTCGCCGCCGGCCAGCGGCTACCGCCAGCCGCTGCAGCCGATCGCGGGGACGACCGGATCTTGATGGAAACGGCCGCGGCGCTGGGCGACGACGAAGATGTACTCGACGCGATTTCCGATCTGCGTGCCGACCACCGCGCGGCTGAAATCGAGTCCGTGGATCAACTGTTCGAAAATTTTCTTGCCGTCACGCAAGATGAATAGAACAAACTAAACGGCAAAGATTTTACGGATACGGAGCGAGCAGGCCGTGGCGAATCTCTGGGGGGCCGGATTCGAGAACGACCGCCGTTTTAACACCGGGTTGCGTCACCCGAACTCAGACGGAGAGGCCGGCGGACTAGATCGCGATGCCGATCCGCTGCGCGCGAACCCGCAGTCCGTGTTCAAAGTAAGGGAAAGGATAACGGGCGTGCTGCCGGCGGGACCAATGGAACGTGGTCTCGATCATCTCTATTGGCAGCCGCCCCATTTGAACCAGCTGCACCACCCGGGCGATGAACTTAAAGTCCTGCGGTCGCCGCGCTTTTAGGCCGACTTCCAGGGTCTGTTGGACCGTCTCAATTTCGAAATCGAGCCGTTCGTCGGCCGATGATGAATTCGATTCGATCACGACCGGTGACCACAGCACGGCAACCAGGGCGAGACAACCTCCGCGGAAAATCGGACGATAGCTCATGACAGGCTCCCGACGACGAATTCTCTGGTGCGAATGCTGGCTATGCTAAACCGCAAAGACAGGACGAGGACGCGACTTTTAGCGACTTCAACATCCGAACGCAAGAGAGAATGGCCGGCAGAACCGCCCGCAAATGGGGCAGGAATGGCCGTTTCTATCAGCTATAATTAACCGCAAGAAAATAGTCCCCTGCGGCAACAGTCTTAGTTGTCGGGTGTCGATAATCAACTCATTGAATCAGGCGAGGAGTAAATCATGTCTACCAGCCGCTGGGTTTTCAGTCTCGGACTAATGCTGCTATTGCCGCTGCCCCGTGCCGTCGCCGATGAGCCGGCCGAAAATGCGCTGGCAGAGGGCGAGGCCGCGGCAGAGGACGCGGTCGAGGGCGAGAGGCCCGCCGAACCGCAGCAGATCGCCGAACTGATCAAACAACTTAACGATGACCGCTTCGCCGCGCGGCAGGACGCCACGCGCAAGCTGACGCAACTCGGCAAGGATGCCATCGAACCGCTTGCCGAGGCTGCGCAAGGCGATGAACTGGAAGTGACAACCCGGGCGTTTTCGATTTTCGAAAAGCTGATCAACCAGGGCGACGCGAAAACCAGCGCCGCCGTCCGCGCGGCGCTGACGAAATTGGCCGAATCGAAAAACGACGTGGCTTCCAGCCGCGCGGCCAAGTTGCTGGCCAAGGCCGCAGATCCGCAGAATAAACCACGACGCCGGGTCGGCGGCCCGATTCGGATCGGCGGCAACGCGCAGATTCAAATCCGGGTGCAGGCCGTCGGCGGCCAAGGCGTCAGAAAAATTCAGATCAAGAACGTCAACGGCGTCAAAGATATCACGGTCGAGGAGGGCGGCAAGAAAATCGCGATTAAGGAATCTCCCAAAGACGGCATCAAAGTCCAGGTCACCGAAAAAAACAAGGACGGAAAAGAGGAGACGAAAAAATACGAAGCGAAGAACGCCGATGAACTGAAAAAGAAGCATCCCGAGGCGCACAAGCTGTACGAAAAATATTCCAATAACAAGGGCTTTCAAATTAAAGGTATCGGCATCGGCGGTGTTGTGCCGATTCGTCCGCCGCGAATCCAGATCGGACCCAACGGCCGAATTCAAATCGGGCCCCCCAAAAAAGCTGAAAAGGACGGCGATGAGGCCGAAAAAGAAAGTGAGGCCGACGAAGCCGACGAAGCCGACGACGGAGCCGACGATCGGGCCGAAGCCACCAAACAGAAGGTAGGGGCGGCGCAAAAACGGGCTGACAAGTTCCGTCGCGAAGCGATTGAAAAACAGGTCGAACAGCTCCAACGACAAATCGAGCGGCTGAAACAGATTCAAAAGAACCTGGATCAGCCGGAATAAGCTGAAAAACCGGAAACCGAATGCGACCGTGTTCCCTCCACCCGGTGAGGAGGGGATCGATTTGATCTCGATTGCGCGTGAGTCACCCCCTCCGGCCCGACTCGCCCCGTCAAAGGGAAGGAATAAGTGCGAGGTATAGTTTAGGATGGCTTTTCATGACGGTGCGTGTGGCCGTGCCCATTCGCACCGCACCGAATTTGTCTACCAAGCAGGCCACCAATGCTGATCATCCCCGGACAACACGGGAAAGACATCTGCGATGCGGACGCCGGCCCGACGCGCCGGGATCTTTTGCGTGTGGGCGGATCAGCGATACTCGGGTTGACGTTGGCCGACATGATCAAATTGCAGCGGGCTGCGGCGGAAGAACCCAAAGAGCAAGACGCGTTTTTCGGCAGTGGTCCCGGTTGGAATCGCGCCCGCAGCATCATCTTGCTCTACCTGCAGGGCGGGCCGAGCCATATCGACTTGTGGGATCCCAAGGACGACGTGCCGGATAAAGTCCGCAGTGCATTCCGGCGCATCCACACCAAGGTGCCTGGCCTCGACGTGACCGAAGTGTTGCCGAGGTTTGCAACCGTCACTGATCGTGTGTCATTGATTCGCTCGCTGAACTATTCGCCCAACGGCCTGTTTAATCACACGGCAGCCATTTACCAGATGCTCACCGGCTACACCGCGGACAAAGTCAGCCCGGCGGGGCAGCTCGAGCCGCCCTCACCGAAGGACTTTCCGAACTTCGGCGCAAATATCATCCGGCTCAAACCGTCCGGCGTGCCGATGTTGCCCCTGGTGATGATGCCCCGGCCGCTACAGGAGAGCAATGTCATTGGCAAAGCCGGCACGGCCGGATTTCTGGGACGCGGGTTCGACCCGTATTATCTGTACCCGCCCGGCGACGACATGGATATGAACAAGCTGGACAAGATCCAAGTCGACGACCTGCGGCTGCGCCCCGAAGTTTCCAAGGCGCGGATGGCGCGGCGGATGCGGCTGCGGGAGATTATCAACAGCAGCATGCCGGATGTCGAAAAAGCGGTCCGTCAACATGAATTGGACAAGTATTTCAGGCAGGCGCTCAGCCTGATCACCTCGGGCCGCGCCCGCGAAGCGTTCAATCTGCGCGCCGAACCGGATGCGGTGCGGGACCGGTACGGGCGTAACACGTTTGGCCAAAGCTGCCTGCTTGCACGGCGTTTGGTCGAAGCGGGAACGCGAGTGGTCGAAGTCATCTGGCCTAAAGTGGCGAATTCCGACAATCACTCTTTCGATCACCACGTCGACTTAACTCGGCGCATGAAAGTGTTGTCCGCGCCGATGCTGGATACCGGCCTGGCCTCTTTGATCGAAGACCTCGACCAGCGCGGCCTGTTGAAAGAAACGATGGTCGTGGCGATCGGAGAATTCGGCCGCAGTCCCCAGCGCGGCCTCAGTACCTCGGGCAACGAAAACAGTGCCGACGGCCGCGATCACTGGCCCTATTGCTATTCGTGCGTCATCGCCGGTGCCGGCGTGAAGCGAGGTTTTGTTTATGGATCGTCGGACAAAACCGCATCCGCGCCGAAAGATAATCCGGTGCATCCGCGGGATTTATTGGCAACGATTTATCACGCGTTCGGAATCAACCCGCGGGCCATCATGCACAATCACCTAAACCAGCCTCGCGAGTTAGTCAAAGGCGACGCGCTTACGGGTTTGTTTGCTTAATCACGAGCCTGCCGCTGCTAGCATTCATTCAGTAGCTTGAACATCGTGAACAAAAAAACGAGAGAAAACGAAAAGAGTACAGTTTTTTCTTCCTGCTCTTAAAAAGACGGCCGCCGGGATCATGCCTGTCAGCAAACCGCGCGCCGAAGTTTTATGCGATTCTCACTAAATTCGACAAATCGGCGCGGCAAATCTGCCGATTAAAGAACGTGCGTTAGGCACACCTTGGCGCAGTGGAGTAACTTTTGCTAGATACTTCCACACAATTTGAAATTCCAAGTTACAATTTAAGAGATACGTTGAACGTTTCGGTCACCATTCCGTCGGAGGAACCTAATAATTAGCGTTGGCCAGGGTCAATAATGGCTAGTGCGAAGCGCGGCCGACCCTCGCTTTTCTCGCAGCGACCTCCACCGTCGCAATAGACCGACCGTTTGACAAACAGGCTGCGGCTATCTCTTCCGGGAGAAAGTCAGCGGCCTTTTTTTTGCGCGGAATAGACTTAAGAGTTTTACAACTCATTTGCGCCTAGATCACCTAAACGGTACCGTGCAGCGCAGGCGATAAACTTGACGCAAAGTGGTGTTGATTGTCCCGCGGAGACGGTAGCCTCCAATTTGAAAGTGGGACGCAATTCGGACCGTTTTCAAGGTGTTACGGGCCGTACTCATGACCGGCTAATCGGCAGGCAGTTGACCGTAACTTCGGGGTTAGTTAGCTTGCATATAGCCTTGTATTCCCCCGCCGTTGCGGAGATTAAGCCATGAGTCGTCATCTTGCGGTCGCCTGCGCCCCGCTTTTCCTCGTTATCTCGTCGGTCACCGGGCGAGGTTTGGCGGATGATTACTTCCTCACCATCGGCGGTGGTTATTCGCCGGCAGGAAATCAGATTTCCCTGGAACGAAACGTCGTGCTCTTTCAGCAGTTTCTCAAGGAGCAATACCCTGGCGGAGTTCGACATGACCTGTTCTTCAGCGATGGCAACGACGCTGCGCGGGACATTCAGTTTGAAGATCCCGAACTGGATATCCCGCGTGCCAACCTGCTGTTGGCGCAAGTGTTTCGCCAAACGAAATACCTGCGCAACCGGTATCGAACCCACGAGGTTCCGAATGTCCGAGGTGCGACGAGCCGCGATAATATTACGAAGTGGTTCGATGAAGTCGGCAGTACCTTGAAAGCGGACGATCGGCTATTTGTGTATGTGACCGCGCATGGCGGCCGTTCCACCGACAAGAAAGCACCTCACAACACCAAACTCTATCTCTGGAACTCGCGGAATCTGCAAATGAAGGAATGGGTGGATCAGTTGAGCAAGCTGCCCGACGATGTCGCCGTTACCACGGTGATGGTACAGTGCTACTGCGGCGGATTTGCGAACATGTTGTTCAACAATGGAGATTCGAAAAAGGGTCTCGCCAACGCGATCCGCTGTGGTTTCTTTGCCACGACGCACTCTCGGCCCGCGGCGGGCTGCACACCCGACATCAACGAAGACAATTACCGGGAATACAGCAGCTATTTCTGGCAGGCCTTTCGCGGGCAGACCCGCACCGGTGATCCGATCGAGCGACCCGACTACGATGCCGACGGGAAAATATCGTTTGCCGAAGCACACGCTTATGCGCTGCTGACTTCAACGACGGTCGACATTTCCATCAAGACGTCGGACGCATTTTTGCGGGCGTTTAGCAAGACACAAGTCGCCAGGCCAGCAGGAGACAAAGCAAAAATAGAGGGTGACAAAAGTGAAGATGCTGGGCCTGCCAACGAACCGGCGATCGAATTGCTAACGGCGGATACGCCTTTCGAGAAACTCTTCCGTCTCGCTTCGCCGGCCGATCGAGCTGTTTTGGAAGGCCTCTCGCTCGAGTTAGGACTAACCGGCCCCGAGCGTGCCAAGCAGACCAAGGTGCGGGCCGCCGAGTTGACGAAGGCAAAGAAAGAACTCGACACGCTGTACAAAAAGAAGTCCGGAGAGAACGGCACCACCGCAAACAATATTCGCAAAACGTTGACCAACCGCTGGCCGGAACTGAACAACCGCTGGCACCCCAAAACCGTCGAAACCCTGGCCGATGAAGCCGAAGAACTGATCGGGTTGATTGAGTCGCATCCCGACTTCCCGAAACTCGACGATCTCCGGGCTGAAATGAAGAGGCTGTCCCATCAAAAACTGGACCTGGATCGCCAATGGGCCAAGTGTCAGCGACTTATTCGAACGCTGGAAAACGTGGCCCTCGCGGTAAATCTCCGCCATGTTGCAACCAAGGAAGCACAAGATCGCTATCAGATGCTTGTGGCCGCGGAATCGCGGACATTTGGTCCACAAAATTCTTCGCCAACTTCAACAACGGCGGCCAGCAAGTGACTCGGCTCGTTTTTCCGTTCGCTTTGTGGATTGCCTTTCAGTTCATCAATTGTTCGACGGTTGCTCTATCGGACGACGATACCGTCAGCAACCAGCCCGCAGCGCTCATCAAACGAATCGATGCGGTCATTGCGAAAATCCGGTTGCGTGAGCTGAACACGCTGGAGCACACACCGTGGGTGATCATGCATGCGGTGATTGCTTTTGAAAAGAACTTGGAAGTGGTTGACGTTGCCGCGGAAAAGAAACTCAACGCGATCGACTACCTCTGCCAATACGCAACGTACGGCGGCCAAAAGATTTTTCGCAACGAAAACGGTCTGCCCGTGCTGCCCACGCGGGGTATTAGCTTTGGCCTCCGCGAGTCTTTCAAGTTGCAGGATCACGTCGACCAGTTTCTGATGGCATTTGCCGACGCGGATGCGCCGTTGGATAAGGAGATCGTTGCCGCGGGCGGCAAGAAATTCACCGTCGGCGACCTGCTCAAGGCGGCCAAGTCGAATGTCATGGACGATCAAGAATTAGGCTGGACGCTTGTGGCTACCGCTACGTATCTGTCTCTTGACGAAGAGTGGACGGCAAAAACCGGCAAGACCTACGACATCGAGCAACTCGTCCGGTTGGCGGTCAAGCGCGATCCGCGACGAGAAACGGAAGGCGGTCCCCATCATCTTTACGGCGTTGCCTTCGCATTGGATAAATATCGTGTTCGGCATCCAAACCAGCTTTTAGGCGGATGGGCCGAGGCACGATCTTACCTCGACGAATACGTTCAGCTAGCGAAGGAGTACCAGTTGGAAGACGGATCGTTTTCTGCCGCCATGTTTCGCGGATCCCGACGGGCAAGTTCTCCGCGACAAATGGTGTGGGCCACCGGACACACGCTAGAGTGGTTTAGCGTAGCCATGAGCGCCGACCAATTAAAAGAAGATTGGGTCCGTCGCGGAGTGGACTCTCTGCTGAAGGTACTGGCAGAAAAACCGCTTAAAGCGTTCAGCGACGGCGGTCTGTATCACGCCGCGCACGCCCTCCGGCGTTACAGGCAAAAGATCGGGAATTGAGACGGTTTCCGGATCGGCGACAAAAACGCGTCCTAGCAAGCGACGACCCGGTCGCCTTCTGTCGCGGTCAGTTCGCTATAAAGATTGCCGAGCTGTTTGGTGGTCTGCCCCATCCCGCCGTCGCCGATCGTTCGGCCATCGACTTGTAACACGGGTGCTAATTCGCCCATCGTGCCGGTGCAAAACATTTCGTCGGCGCGATAGACTTCCGTCAGCGAAATATCGGCCACTTCGCAAGGAATCTCATGGTCGCGGCAAATCGCCAGCACCGTTTCACGGGTAATCCCCTCCGGGCAGGCAACCGTGTGGCTGGTGCGCACCACGCCCCGCTCGACGACGAAGATGTGCGTCGCGTTCGTTTCGGCAACAAAGCCCCGCGTATCGAGCATCAGCGCATCGTCCGCGCCGGCGTGATTGGCTTCGATCTTGGCGAGAATCGACTGCAACAGATTGTTGTGGTGAATCTTGGGATCGAGGCAATCGGGCGGGAATCGCCGCAGGCTACTGGTGATCAGTGTGATTCCACCCGTGTCGTAAACGGGCGGTTTGTGCTCGGCCAACACGATCAGTGTCGGTGCGGATTGATTCAGCCGAGGATCCATGCCTGAGGTAACCTTCACGCCACGGGTCAGTGTGAGCCGGATATGCACGTTGTGCGTCATGTTGTTCGCTTCGAGCGTGCATCGGATTTGCTCGGTGATTTCTTCGTGAGATGGAATCTCCGCAAACGCGAGCGCCAACGCCGAACCGCGTAGACGATCGAGGTGCTCGGTTAGTTTGAAGATTCTGCCCTGATAAAGCCGCAGGCCCTCCCAGACGGCGTCGCCACCCTGGACGACCGAATCAAACGGACTGACGCCCGCCTCGTCACGGTGCATTAAACGGCCGGAAATGTTGACGATCAGGTCACGGTTTTTTTCGTTGAATTTCTGCAGCATGGACTCTCAAATTCTGTAGCGATATTCCGGTGACCGCACGGGCAACGCCGGCTTCATTTCAAACAATGCCGCTGAAGCTCTTGATAGATGCCGTTGCACTGTCGATAAATATCCGCCAGTTCACCGGGAACCGGATCGGCTTTGGAACGGTAGGGTTGGAACGACGTTGTCTTCTCCACTTCAGGATACCAATGTTTGGCCCAGATGCCATCGGTCGAACGAAAACCGGGCGGCCAACTCAGCATTTCTTCGGTAAACGAGATTTTTAGTGCATCGCACAGTCGTCGTAAAACGCCGGCCGGATCCTCCAGCACATGCCGCGAATCGATCACCGGCGGCGAGTCGCCCGTGTGTGATTGAACATGCTGAAAAATTTCAAGCAGCTGCGGATATCCCGTATCTTCCAATCGCGGCAGACCGTTCTTTTTCACGTAAGAGGGCAACATTTCGCGCGGGTCGCGGATCAAGAAACAGTTCGTCACGCGGTTGAGCCACCCGCGATCAATTTCTGGCAAAAAATGGTGGGCCATGTGTTTTTGATAGAAAATATCCCGGTCGTCGGGCACAGAACCGGTGAGCCAGTCAACGACCGTCGGCCACTCACATTCGTGATGCCGGATGATGTCATCGGCCAGCGGGTGCGGAAGTGCCGTTGCTTTCAAAAAATATGCGTAGAACGGCTCATCGCAAACGGCGGTGTCGGGCCGGTTTTCCCAAGACCTCATCAGCGCGGTAGAAATCGTTCGTGGCGGGGACCACATCGCAATGTGCATCGGTAGCTCGTTACAGGTTGACTTGACCGGCCGGTGATCGCAGCCCGCGCGACGGCCTAGGTATTCCAAGAAATGACGTAGAGGACGACCAAAACAGCCAACATAAATCCAATGATCCAGCCTGCGGTCCGTACAGCATGTATCAGGATCGGCTCCATATCCTCGTGCCGCGTCGCCGCATAGACCAAACTGACCGATACAATCAACGGCAGTGCGAACCACAGCCGAGTAATCGCTGAGACAACAATCAAATCCGCCATCAATGCCTCGCTCATGCAGTATCCGCGACCGGTTCTTCGTTTTGCGGGTCGGCCTGGTCTGGTGGCGAACGGTCGCGCCGCTGTTTTTTCTTTTCTTTTTCTCTGGCGGCGGGAGTGCTGCCGACCGGTCCCCCGGCGGCGTCAAATATCACGAGAATGTTCAGCAGACCCGCAATCATCGTAAAAACGGTACCCATCTCGAAATTGCTGTGATACTGTCGATGCCACTGATTCAGTTCCGATGGGTCCGGGCCGTGCAAACCGGGCTGCCGCATGAAATCGCCAAACGGATTGTCGAACCCCGTTTGAATGGCCGCCGGCCAAGTGACTCCTCCGGCCCACATTTGGCAGACGTACTGCCATCGCTTGTCGCCCTGCCGCCACGAAGCGTAAACGACCCGGCAACCGCCGAGATTCCAGCCGTAAAGATACGTGCCCAGAATACAGATCATGAACAGAATGCCCTTGGCCGTCCGCCCCTGGTACAAATGCCCCAGACCGGGAAGCAGAAGAGCGTAAAAGGCCGCCGCCAGCGGATCTTTTAAATCAACTTCGCGCGGAGCGACATCTTGTGGATCGTTTTCGGCCAAGAAATTATTCCTCTTCTTGAAATGCGAGACGCGCCGCCGAGCACAATAGTGGTAGGAAAACTCGCAGGTTGCTTAACCGCATTTATACTGCGCATACCGTCGAGTCGAAAGGTCGAAGGGCCAAAAAGTCGAAAGCGGGCGATGCCTACACACGGACTTTCAGACCGTCGTATTTCCCCACACCCACCAATCAGACAATGACGGATGTCACGAACAGAAAGTCCGGGTCGTTGCGAATCGGATCGAAGTCGGTTTCCTCATCAACTAAATCACGGTATTCCGAGTCGATATCGAGGGACGTCGCAAGATAGGAAATGGCTTTCTCCTTGTTGCCAGCCAGACTCCAATAGCAGGCGAGGTTGTAGTGGATCAGCGCCTCGTCCGGTTCGACGCCGAGTGCGCTCTCAAGCGATTGGATTGCCAAATCGACCCGACCGATGCGTTTGTAACACCAACCCATCGCCAGCCAAACATGAATGTCGTCCAGCGCAGCGTCCGCCGCGCGGTGCAATTCCACCAGTGCTTCTTGGTAGCGGTCGAGCGACCGCAACACTTCGCCGCGCAAATACGCCGCGCGGGCATCCATTTCCGCCGGATCGCCAAGTCGATCCAGCACTTCGAGCGCGTGCTGGTACATCTCCAGTTCCAAGTATCCCTCCGCTTCACGCACCAGCTGCCGACGGCGTTGTCGCATCCTGTCCACCATACGAAACTCCCGGGCTCAGTGGCTTGACTGTCTGCGGTTCAGACTGACCACTTTTATTCTACACGCAGTTTTTCAAAGTAAAAACGGAAAAGTAAAATTCGTTCCGCAACTTGACTGCGGGAAATAATTAACGATCGAAAGAGAAACCTCGTCGGACATGTCGGCAATGATGTTCGCGCAAACTTTGTCGGCATCGGGAACGAGTTTTGACCGCCTGTTCGGGAAATTCACCAACGTTTAAAAACTGAAACTATGTGTTGGCGAGAACAACACCACGGACCGCAATGCGATCCGTGTTCTCGGAATTGCGCAGTTGCAGCCGTTTGGCGCAGTGATTGCACTCTGAATTCTCCCACGGTGCGTCCGGCTCATGATTCCAGACTTTGCGACAGATGAAATATGAGACAACTTCGATTCGTTCTTCACTGCACACTGACCGTATCGGCAGCGCTCACCGTGGTTCTGCTCGCATCCTCTAACGCGGCCCCGGCAGTCGCGGCCAACCTAAGTAAGACCGCCGCACAGCCGCTGACGCAGCCGATTTTCGCTGCCGTCCACCCGCTTACCTTCGCCGCGTTCCAGCTACTCGCGTCATTGACGGCGTTGGTAGCATTCGACGACTAAGTTCCACAAAAAAAGCCCTCACCCCGCGTGGACATTTCGGGAATTTTCACTTTCCGGAAAAATTGTTGCACGGATTTTCGTCGTTCGGCCCCACTATTAATGTTGGACGACGAAAACCTCACCCTCTTTCTATTAATGCGGGGAATTTCATCATGCGACTCACCCTACGTACGTTGCTCGCATATCTGGACGACATCCTCGAACCTAATGACCGCGAGGCTATTGCGGGAAAAATCGAAGAGAGCGAGTTCGCCAAAAAACTTGTGCATCGGACCCATGACGTCGTTAGCCGATTGCGGCTGGGAGCTCCATCCGTGCTGGGTGCCGGCGTCGCCCGAGATCCGAACTCGGTTGCCGAGTATCTCGACAATACCATGGCGCCGGAACAGATTCAGGATTTTGAAAAGGTGTGCCTCGAATCCGATAGCCATCTGGCGGAAACCGCCGCCTGCCACCATGTGCTGACGATGGTCATGGGCGAACCGATTCAAGTCGAGCCTGCCACGCGAGAGCGGATGTATCGGTTAAATGACACTTCGGTGATGCGCATCGACCAACCGCCGGCAGACAGTGATGCATCAAAACAGACGGCTACGTCTGCAGATTACGCTGCGGATGAAATCTCGGCGCGCGAGCAGCGCCAGGCATCTGCCGCAGCGGTCAAACAATTGAACCACGTTGGCGACATGACGGATAATGACAGGCCGACTCCCGCGGGAGAGTCGGTATCCGAGAACGAGGCCAGCGGCGCGCGGGCGAAATTCTGGCCGTTCGCCTTGACCGCAATTATCGCCGCCTTTGTTAGCGGCGTGGTAATCTTTGCACTCGATTCTGAAATTCGCGAAAAACTATTTGGCGGCGCTGTCGCTCAAGTGCCCGAAGAATCAAGCGGGGCACAAGCGGGCGATAACAGCGCGGGCGATAACAGCGGGGGCAATGCCGATCAAACTCCCGCTCCGACCGCCGACACAGACGCGACAGCCGCAAGCACCGGCGCTGCAAATGATCCCCCTGGGGGAAACCAAACGACCTCAACTGCCGAGCCGGCCGCCGTTGACAACAATCGGCAAGATACCGCCGAAGTCCGGCCCCCCGTGACCGTTCCCCAAGACGACGCGACCCCGGCGCGACCGACGGCGCCCGCAGAACCCGACAAGGTAATCGATCCGATTCCGAAGGAACCGACGGCCCAACCCGACACGGATGAACGGCCAGCGGACCCCGCTGCCGCGACCGATCCGGCGGATCCAGACCGCGTTGCCAAAGTGGACCCGTCCCGGAATTCCGCAGACAACACCGATGCGGACAAGCCGGAACCTGAGGCCGCAAAACCCGAAGTGATTGGACGCCTCCTGTCTTCCGATCAAATCCTGTTGCGGACACGGGACTCACTCGAAAATTTGGAACGTGTCGGTGTGCAGGGTTCGCTCAGTATCGGCGACCGGTTAATTTCTCTACCGCTCTTCCGTCCGATGATTAGCTTGCCTTCGACCACCGTTGAGCTGCACGAAGGAACGATGATCGAATTGGCCGGACTCGATGACAGCAAAAATACTCCGCAGGTTGTCGTTCACTACGGCCGCATGGTGAGCCGGTCACTGACCATGCCCAACGCGCGGATGCAGTTACAGCTCGGAGACCGTATTGGCACGATCGTATTCGATGACGCGGATTCATCTTGTGCATTCCGGGTCAGGCCGTTTCGAGTTGTCGGTACGGATCCCGAGAAGACTAGCTCGCTGTACGCAGTCGATCTGTACGTTCCCAGCGGTACGGTCAATTGGATTACGGAAAACCGTAAACAGAAAATCACGGGTCCGGACCGCTTGATTCTGGCTCCGCATCCAGCGGAAGAAGAGCCGGTGAAAGATATCCCGGCTTGGATCAACGCATTCAAGATCGGGCAACTGGACAAACGTGCTGTCTCATCGGTCGAGCACCGCGTCCAGGCCGGCCGCAATGTCCAATTGAGCTTCTCCGAACTGGCGGAGGCCCGCCAAGTCGAAGTCCGCAAACTGGCCGTACGCGGCTGTGCACATATCGGTCACTTCGAACCCCTGGTCCGATCCCTAAACGATCCGGAGATGCGGCCTAGATGGATGGAAAACTGCGACGCATTGGCCGCCGCCGTCGCCCGCGACCCGGAAATTGCCGAAGTGATCCGCAAGTCCTTTGAAAAGTACCGCGAAGATGCTGCATTCGAATTGTACCGCATGCTCTGGGGTTACAGTTCGACCGGCTTGAAAGAAGGCGGCGAAGCGCGAAAGCTGGTGGACTTCCTCGACCACGATGAACTGGACTACCGCGTTCTTAGTTTCTGGAACCTGCAGCAAATCACCGGCGTGGGGCGAAACTATCACCCGGAATACACCAAAATCAAGCGCCGTCGCTCACTGGCGAGTTGGCGCGAGATGTTCGACCGCGGCGACATTGTGCACAAGCAGCGAGTTGCAGAACCGGCAACCGTGCGGCCCGGCGATTGACACTCTGGTGCGAAGGTCCCGGAGAGCCCTTCACGCAGTCCTACGTTTTCGTCGAGATCAACAACACGGGCAACACGACCAGGTTGCCGATCAACCCTCCCAGCATCGATAAGCTGACCAGTGCGCCGAAGTAGGCCGTCGGTACGAACTGGCTGCCGCACAGCACCATAAATCCTACGACCAGCGCCAACGTCGCAAATACCAGTGCGCGGCCGACACGTTGATGCACGGCGTGCAGCGCCTCACGTACCGATGCTCCGCGCAATCGTTCGCGGCGATACGCGGTCAGGTAGTGTATCGACGAATCGATCGACAGTCCCATGGATACGGCTGCAATCATCGCCGCACCCATATTGATCTTCAGACCCAGCCAGCCCATGACGCCCATTACCATGACGATGGGTACGGCATTGGGAACCAGCGCGATCAGCGCAAACCGCGGACTGCGGAACGCGATCAGCATCATCATGCCGATGCCGGCAATTGCCCACCCGAAACAAATCCACTGATCGGCGATCATACTTTCGACCAACCGCGTCAACAGCACATAAAATCCAGTCACTTCAACATCGCGAGATTTGCCGTCGAAAACGTCTTGTGCAAACGTCCGTACCTGCTGAATAATTTTTGCCTTTTCACCCGCCGCGGCCTGTTCCTGTGCGCGAAGCATGATCCGTACGTAGCGATTGTCCTCGGTCACAAGCGAATTGATCAGCTCAGGAACCATCCGCCGCAGCACCCGCAATTTCAACTCGACCGACAGTTTTCCCCAGAGGGCATCCAGCTTATCCGGCGGCACGATTGCCAGAAATGTCTTCGTCGGGATGTTGCGGACGAGTCGCTTTAAGGCTCGCGGCGGCGCTAATTTCGCCAGCTTGTCGAGAGGCGGCGGCAGATCTTCAGGCGAAATGACTTTCAACAGTTCTTCGGCCGATATTTCGTCGAGCACTTCGTCCACCCGCAGCGCCACGGCCATTGTTTCCGCCGGGATTACGCGGAGCAGTTCACCGGGCCGAGTTGCGTCGAGTACATCCGCAACGCTGAGCACTTTCGACGGTCGCCGGCTGTCGCGCTTGCCCCGACCGACGACGCTGAATTCCAGACTCTGGTCCAATCCGCGTAGCTTTTCAATGAACGTCTCATCTAGGGCCGGCTTAGCTTCGATCAGCACATCTATGACGCCCGCGCCGCCGAGACGCGACTCTACAAACTGATATGACCTGGCAATTTCGCTATCCGCCCGGAAGTTTTTCGTGAAGTTTGTTTCTACGTCCAATTTCATGCTACCTGCGGCTGCGAAAGCACCCACCGCGGCCGCCGACAGCCAGATCGTCTTGGGGCGGGCCAACAGCAGATTGACCAACCGGTTGAGGCCCGCTTCGAGCTGTTGTTCGCCCCAGGCGCGTCGCGGATCGGTATCGAAGCGGCCAGCCAGGGCCAGCGCCGGCACCACCAGCGCAACACTGGCGATCACGACTAGCGAGCCAATCGCCATCATCACGCCAAAATCCTGCACCGGCCCAACGCCCGCACGCAGCAGCGCCGCGAATCCAACGGCGTCCGTCACGCAGGCCAGCACGATCGGAACGGCCAAGCGTCTGCCAGCCAAATTGAGGGCGCGAGCTGGCGACGCGCCGCCAGCTCGCAGTTCGCGGAAGTGGACGATCAGGTGAACCACCGTCGCCACGGCAATCACAGTCACAATCGCCGTCAACATCGAGCTGACCATACTCAGCTGCAAACCGCTTATCACCAGCAGACTGCGGGTGGTCACCAACGTCACCAGGATCACGGCCAGCGGAATAAGCATCCAGCGCACGCTGCGAAAGCAAACCAGAATCGTTAACGACAGCAAGATCAACGTCGTGTGCCCCAGCGTGTCTCCGTCTTCGGCTATGTATCGGAAGCCGTCGGTTACCATCACCGGCTCGCCGACAATTACCGCCTTCTGCACCTCAGCATGTCCGCGGATTGCATTGATTGCCGCCCGGCGATCGGCGGCCGGTTGATCCGCCTCGAGCATACACACGACCGCCGTCGTACCGTCGCCACTCGGCAGCCACGGTGGGGCGATGCAGAATCCTTCGAACAACGCGAGCATCCGCTGCGCAGCGGGCTCTTCGCCAATGACGGCCTCTCCCAACGGCGTGCGGGCAATGCTAATCGTTGTCCGTACGCCGGGAACTTTCGCCAGCTTGTCGCTCAGAACGGCGAGCCGCCGATAACCGGCCGGCGTCTTCAATTGCTCGTCTTCGTACGCGACCAGTACGATTTCGTTGCCGTCGAATAATTCTTTCAGTCGGCGATACGAACCCAGCACTGGATCGTCGGTTGAGAACATGTTCTCGATCGACTGGTCAAATGAAAGGTCGCGCGACATCGGCCAGCAAGCCGCCATTAGCAGCAGCGCCAGCAATAGCGCAAGCCACCGCCAACGAATCAATTGGTCAACGACGCATGCGATCATTTGAAACCGTTTGAATAGGACGGACAGGCAATCCGAAGCATTAGCAACAGAATACGTTACGATCCCCCGCCGGCGCTATAGGTTACCTTGACAGTGTGTCGGGCACCTCAACACCGTTACGACCACGCTACTAAACTGTGCCATCATAACGATTTATCAGTGACCGCCGCAGCGCGAACGAACCTTGACCCTTTCCCGTACAGCCTCATATAATCCCCGCCCCATCTTTGCGGATCGTCCCATCGTAACGAGTTTTCTCATTTCAACTTGCGACCCCAGACGGGTGGGAACCCTTTTGCCGCGGGCAAGGATGCCGTTCTGACTAATTGTTTTACTGAACAGCGACAACGTGGTTCGTTTCGCGCGCCCGACGGTGTGCGCAAACGGTGCGGAACTTTGCGCGCTCAAACAATCGCCGCCGTGTTAACACTCGTTTGTCTGGCGGTCGACGTCTTGCCAGTGCAGGGGCAGAACGAGTCGCCGGCGGCGACCGGCAATCTGCCGCCCGGCGCACGACGCTTCCGCGCGTTTCCGCGGAACGACTTGGGCCGATTCAATGCCGAATGGTTCCCCAGCCCCAATGGCGAAGAGTCGGTCGCCGTCATCACCGGCGGCATCAATGTCATTGTCGATGGTTTGGACGACCTCGGTTCGGTCGATATCGCCACAGACCGGTTGGTGATTTGGACGGCCTCCGGAACGTTCGACCTGTCGGGTGAAAGTTTTCAGCGGAAGGATGCGCCGCTCGAATTTTATATGGAAGGCAATATTGAGTTCCGCCAGGGCGATCGTTTCATCTCGGCCTCCGCCATGTATTACGATGTTCGCAACAACCTCGCCGAAGTGCTCAATGCCGAACTGCTCGCACCCGTCCCCGAGTACGAAGGCAAATTTCGAGTTCAAGCCGAACGCTTGCGGCAAATCGCTAAAAACCGTTTCGCCGCGCAGAATGCGCGATTCACGACCAGCCGCATGGGTCAGCCCGGTTATTGGTTTGATACGCGCGATTTGATTTTCGACGACATCCAGCGACCGGTAATTGACCCCATTACCGGCCAACAGGCAATCGACCCGTTGACCGGTCGCCCTGTTTTCGAACACAAACGAATGGTGACAGGATCGAACAATCGGGTTTACGTCGAAGGTGTGCCGATCCTGTACTGGCCCAATTTTCAAACCAACTTAGAAGATCCGTCATTCTATCTGCGGCGGATTCGCGTCGCCGACGACGACATTTTCGGCACGCAGGTACTGACCGCATGGAACTTGAACCAATTGCTCGGCTGGGGAAAGGGCTTGCGCGATTCACAATGGGACTTGAACGTCGATGCGCTCAGTCGGCGGGGGTTGGGTCTCGGCACAACTTTCGAGTACCGGACCAATCCGTTCACCGGCTCTACGCCGGCCAATGGATTGATTGACGCCTGGGGAATCCGCGACAGCGGATTTGACAATCTGGGCCGCGATCGCCGAGCGCTCATTCCGGAAAAAGACTATCGGGGCCGCTTTCGGTTTCAGCATCGAGAAGAATTTGATAGAGGTTTCCGCCTGTGGGGCCAGGTCGGCGCGAGCAGTGATCGAAACTTTCTCGAGCAGTATTTTGAAAAGGAATGGGATACCGAGCCGGACCAACTCACGCGACTGGCTTTACAGCGATTGGTGGACAACCGCTCGTGGACAATCGAAGCCGCGGTGCGGATCAACGAATTCTTCACGCAAACCGAGTGGCTGCCGCGGGCGGATCATTATCGGCTCGGGCAGTCACTGCTAGGCCGGTTAACTTGGTTCGCTCACTCGCAAGCAGGCTACGGTAATCTGCGCACGGCCAGCGCGCCGCTGAATCCGGTCGATGCCGCCAAATTTCGGCCGATGGCATGGGAGGCGTCGCAGCAGGGCGAACGGTTCGCCACGCGACAGGAAGTTGATTTGCCCTTCTCCGTCGGACCGGTAAACTTCGTGCCGTACGCGCTGGGCGAGTTGGCGCATTGGGGCGGCGACTTGACGGGGCAAGACATCCAGCGGGCTTACGGTCAAATTGGTGTGCGTACGAGCCTCTCGATGTGGCGCGTCAATCCAATTTGCGAAAGTCAGATTCTGAATGTTCACGGCCTGGCCCACAAAGTTGACTTTACCGCCGAGTTTTCCGTTTCCGACGCCAATCAGAATTTCACGGTCTTCCCCCTGTACGATTCGCTCGACGACGACGCGATCGAGGCATTCCGCCGACGTTATCCATTCGATATCTTCGGCGGGGCGCCGATTCCACTGCGATTCGACGAGCGGTATTACGCCATCCGCAGCGGACTGGGCAGTTGGGTCGCCTCGCCAACCACGGAAATGGTCGACGACCTGGCGGTATTCCGCCTCGGTATGCGTCACCGCTGGCAAACCAAGCGGGGCGCGACCGGTTACCGCCGTATCGTTGACTGGATCACGTTGGACAGCAACGTGGCCGTATTTCCACGCGAGCGAGATAACCTCGGCGAGACGCTGGGTCTGGCCGATTACGATTTGCGTTGGCACATCGGCGATCGTGTGACGTTGACCTCCGGCGGCATCTTCGATTTTTTTCCGGGGGGGCAACAATTGATCAACATGGCTGCGATCTTCAATCGGACCGAGCGCGGCAATTTGTATTTGGGCTTCCGCTCGTTGCAGGGGCCCATCGACAGCCAGGTGGGTATCGCCGCACTGAATTATCGGATGAGTCCCAAGTACATCGGCTCGCTGGCCACCACGTACGACTTCTCCGGCAACGGCAACATCGCACAGCGACTGGCGGTCACCCGCATCGGAGAGTCGTTCCTGGTCCGCGCAGGATTCAGCTACGACCGCAGCAAAGACAACGTTGGCGCCAGCCTCGCAATCGAACCACGGCTCTTCCGCCGCAAAGGCCGCAATCTCATCGAAGGTATCCATGTCCCGCCGGCCGGCGCGCTGGGGCTGGAATGACGCCGGTCGACGGTGGCCATTGACCTGTACTCACGGTTGGCGAAACATCCCGGCATTGCCGTCATTCGGCAGCCGACTTTTTCTTTGTCTGCAAGCCGCCATCGTGAATGCGTGGCGTGATTTTGAGCGGAGCGATGGATTTTTTGTTAATCGATTTTGGCCGCGCTTCACGGACTGTGCCGCGATGAGCGTTGCCGCCCACCGCCGTGATGGGGCGCGGACGCATGTTCATTTGATGGCGCAAGGACAGTTGCTGCAACTTTTTGCGGAACTCGTCGGGCGGTAGATTTTGCAGCCGCAACCTTTCTTCGCGGGTTAGATTTTCGTGAAAGAACTTCATCAACTTATCGCGATTGATCTTGGCATCGGCCAAATACAACATGGCCGTCGGCAATTTCTGGATGAAGTCGCCCGGCAAACGATCCTGGACGCTGGCCGTTAGTACATCGCGAATCCCGACCGGAATAATTTCGGCCAGCAGCTTCCATTGGGCGTTGGTATTGGCGCCCTTTCCAATTTTCGCCTGTAACTCCGGTGAAAGTTTGCCGCGAAGCTTTGCAAAGGCCTCGTCCGTAATCTCCGGATCTGACGGCACCGGTTGGCTTTGCCACCTCCGCCACAATCGCACGAACAGTTGTCGGCGGCGCAGCGACTCGACGTTTGATAGGGCAGGCCGCGGCGACACTGTGAGAATACGCTCGTGCTTTGCCGCATAATCCTCCATCCAACGAACGACCGTCTGCACATCCTTAGTAACTCGCTGGCGAGCAATCCTCTTTTCTTCCGACTTGCGCAACTGTTTTACGTAGGCGAGGCGGTCGAGTCCTGTCCGCAAACGCAACTCGTCGCGCTGAATCCGCGAGAGTTGCTTGTACCATTCGTAAAACCGGTCCATCGCCACTGCCAATCTGTCCCGATTTGGATCGGCTGCCAAGTTCTCGTGCATGTCGCGAAGTTGCTGCTGCTGTTGCGGTTTTAGACTCTGGAACCTGTCGGTCTTGATTTTCAAGTCTTGTTTTTCTGCATCCGCCATGTGGTGTTCGATACGGTCGCGGCGCGGTTCGAGCGATTCGCTGAACAGCGACTCCAGATC
>JAYGDO010000640.1:0-11824 GCA_046582885.1 Pirellulales bacterium
GATCCGATGTACTTCGTCATTGGTGTGTGTGATGTGGCAAGGCAACTGCTCGACATTGAGTCTGTCGGTCAAAAACGAAAACGGCTGCGGTTGCTGGTCACCCGGCTGCAACTCCGTCTTTGAAAAATCGATGGTGCGGCCGTTCACTCGCGGCGGCGTGCCGGTTTTGAATCGGTCGATTTCGAAGCCTAGTCTTTGTAAGGCACCGCTGATGCCCTGCGACGTGCCCTCCCCTGCCCTGCCTCCGGGCGTTTTCGCTTCGCCGGTGTGCATGATCGCTTGCAGGAATGTCCCCGTCGTCAGAATGACCGCCTCGGCGCGGTAAACGGCGCCGCCGCGCGTGTTCACACCGACAATGCGAATCGTATTACCATCGGCTTCCGTTAACAGGTCTTCGACGATCTCCTGGCGAAGTTCCAATTGCGGCTGTTGCTCGATCGCCATCTTCACGTGTTGCTGGTAAGCTCTTTTGTCGGCCTGCGCACGAGGACTGTGCATGGCCGGACCCTTCCGCAGATTAAGCATCCGGAATTGAATTCCGGTCGCGTCGATCGCTTGGCCCATGACGCCACCCAAAGCGTCAATTTCCCGAACGATCTGTCCCTTGGCGACGCCGCCGATGGCAGGATTGCAACTCATCTGAGCGACCGTATCTAGATTGGTCGTCAGCAGTGCGGTTCGCGCGCCCAATCGTGCCGCAGCCAGTGCGGCTTCGCTGCCGGCGTGGCCCGCGCCGACGACCAGAATATCGTATTCGTAGGTGTGATCCGGCATAGTCACGATGATACCCGCACAACCACTGTCGATGAAGGTGCGATTTGTTGATGTGGTTGACCAGTTCACCAGAGAAAGGCGATCGAAAAGTCGATCTTGGTAAATAGGCCGGCAGAGAGATACTTTTAGTGTCGAGTCGGGCCGCACTCGCGGGTGTTGGTAGCTAGAAGCCCATAACCACAAAGGGAATGGAGATGCGGAGAAACGGTCTGCCGCCGCTTACGCAGCTCCGCGAGTTTTGTCTTCCGGTGTAACGAGGTTGAAGAGGCCCAAGATTTCTTCTTGCGACATACCGAGATTGGCTGGTCCCGCCGCGCCGTTGGAGAAGATCGTATCGAAGATTTCTCGCTTCGACTCGAGAATCTGATTGATGCGTTCCTCGATCGTGTTGGTCGAAATAAAGCGACAGACGGTTACCGGTCGTGTTGCGCCGATGCGGTGGGCGCGGTTGACGGCTTGGTCTTCGACAGCCGGATTCCACCAGCGGTCGAAAAGGAAGACGTAGCTCGCAAACTGAAGGTTTAATCCGACGCCGCCCGCGCCGTAACTCATCAAGATTGCGCTGCAGCGGGGATCGTCGCGAAACCGCGTGATTGCCGCGTCGCGCCGGCGATGCGGGATCTTGCCGTGATATTGCTCAGGCCGAAAGTCTGCGAGCCTGCCGGCAAGTTCCTCGAGTGTGGCGACCCATTGGCTGAAGACGATCGCTTTTTGTCCGCTCCGGGCGATCTCTTCGATGTCGGCCAGCAGCCGGTCGGCCTTGGTGCTGCTGCCAGTCGCCGGGTCGAAATTACAAATCTGTTTTAGCCTCAAGATCAACTCAAAGACATGCGTCACCGTGATGTTGCGGCCCATGCTCGCCAGTCGAATGACGCCCTCGTCTTCGGCTCGACGGTAGGTTTTGCGTTGCTCGGCTGTGAGGTCAATCTCGGCATCGTTAATCATCTTTGGCGGGAGATCGTCGAGCACCTGGTCTTTCGTTCGGCGGAGGGCAAAATCGCGAATGGCCCGCGTCATTTGTCGGGGCTTCATGCCGGGGGACAACAGCCCGGGCGACACAAAATCGAAAATGCCGACCAAGTCGTCGGCTGAATTTTCGACGGGCGTTCCGGTTAACGCCCAACTTCGCCGCCGCGGAATCGATTGGATGACCTGAGCGGTCTTTCCGCCGCGGTTTTTGATGCGCTGCGATTCGTCAAGGATGACGAGGTCGTAGGGATTGCAGCATTTTTCAATCCTGTCGGAGGTGTCATGGTCGCGGGCGACGAGTTCGTAATTGGCGAGTGTGACGGTCGCTGACTCTTGCGACCATTGCCAATTTCGCGTGGCTTGATTGCCCTGAATCACCGAAACGGGAATTTCTGGAGCCCAGAGTTCAAATTCCCGCTGCCAATTGGTCACCAGCGGCTTGGGGCAAATCAACAGGGCGCGGCGGACGTGGCCGCCGTGAAACAGCAATCGCAGCCCGGTGATCGCCTGCATGGTTTTGCCGAGCCCCATTTCGTCGGCGAGCACTGCAGCAAACCTTGGGTAGAGAAAAGCGATGCCCTCATATTGAAAAGCAAACGGTTCAAAGGGGAGCGACAGCGAATCTTGCCCGAGCAAATCCTCAAGCGGTGGTTGGAGGAGATAGGATAATCGCTGTTCGAGTTTGACCAGACTTTTGGGCGGCGAGATCCGGGTGGTTGATGACGCCCGTTTCCTCGGCCGGTTAGGCTTGTGGTGGGGCAGATGTGTATTAGGTTCACCCGAATCCGCGAAGTTAAAACTGCGAACGCGGATGGCAATTTGTGCGGGGATTTTCATGCCGACTGTTGTCGGTGAATCGATATTCCATTGCGATTCGAGAAACGTGATTCGCGGTGGTCGGTTTGCCGCCTTGTGCCAGCCGGTCACAAACGACGTGATGTTTAGATCTAGCGGGATTTTTGAAGTCGAGATGTTCACAGTCAGAATCTAACGGCAACAGTGCAGTTGTCTTATCGCCTACCAATCTGGGCTTCGGTAATGGCCTCGCGGATTCGTTCGAACGGCTCCAATAAATCAAGCGAATCGCTGAGCGAGTCGAGGTGTTGGCGAACGTTGATAACGGTGTCGTGGCAGTCGGTGGCCACCAAGAGATGCCGGTCGTGGTGCTCGATTACGTGCCAACCGGATGGCTGGTGGTTTGCTGGCCGGTCAATTCGAATCTGCCCACTTTGCTGGGATGACAGTGCTTGTTCGGTTTCCTTAGCTGACGATTGTTTGGGCAAGACAAAGCTGACCGGTTGCGAGACGTAGTGCCGCAGTGCGAGTAATTCTTCCATGTCCGTGTAGATTGCCGGTACACTCGCGGAAGATTTGTTGACAAGCGTTTGCCCGATTTGCTCGGCATACAAAAATTCTTCCAAGGTTGGGCCGTACAGAATCTCTTGCGCGCGGTTCGGTTGAACGGGAGCGGTACAGTGAAATTCGAGTGGCCGGCCGATCTGATTCAGCACTAGGTAGCCGCCAAACACGCCGTGCGTTTCGTTGGCGACGACGGTCAGAAACCCGGCAGCTTCAGAAGATATCACCCCGAATTCCTCATATCAGCGATTTTGGTGTCAAATCGGCGGTGCTTTAAACCGCACATGGCGTCGAGCCTTCTGTTAGCATCGGGCCCAGGGCTGCAGCGACTTTAAGTGCTAGCAGTGACGCCAGCTGCACGACGGTTGGTGGCATGTTTTTCGGCAGCAAAAAATAATGTTTTTTCCTCAGCGACAATTATTTTTTTGAGATTGTGCCCAGTTCTCGACACCGGCGGTAGCACCAATTACAATGCGTCTTAATGGCCGCCAGGGGGGTGAGCCGCAGTCGGAGCAGAATTTAGCCCTAAAGAACTGACCGAAAGGCTTACATAGATGTCCCGTGATCCACAGGAGGCGTCCGCGCTCTTCACGCAAATTGACATTTCATCCGCCGCACAGAGTGAAGGCGGTTCTCGCAGTTCTGGGCATCACGTTGAACAAACGGAACTGCTGCACCAGATTTTATCGGCGTTAGATCGAAATAATGAACTGCTGGAAGAATTCATTGGCAATGCGACCGCCGGTCAGCGTCAGCGTGCCGGTGAACTTCAGAATTGGCGGCAAGCGAATCCCGGTTTGGCCGATTCGTGCAAGCGAGCTTCAGATTCGTTAGCACGCGTTCAATCAGAGTTTCTTCGGACTCTAACAGAAGAAATCGAAGACAACGCTGACGCGATGGAAGACGGAGATTTTGTCTTCAACGAATTTGTCGACCGATTTGGTCCACGGCTCGCGCACCTGAATGGGGTGTTGCAGATGCTATCGCAATTGAGCAACGCGCCAAGTGTCGGTCACGACGACTGATTGCTTTCGCGCACTCTGGCAAACTGATCCGCCGAAAGGCGCTCCGCTTGGTTTCCCGCCCGGGCTACGGCGCCGGCCGTGCCAGTGGCTGATTCGCGGCGGGGAAATTCGAATCAACAATGGCCGCCTGGCGAATTGCTTCGTCGTTGGAAGAGTCGGAAGCGGCCGAGCCTGAGCCAAAGACCTGCAGCTGCTTGGGAACGAACGAGCATCCGGTCAGCGCCAAACCGATCAACGTTATGGCAAGGAGGCTACGCGACATGGATGTACACTCCGTCTTGAAATCAGTTGGCCGCAATAACCCCGTGCAGTTCCGGGGTTCGATACTCGCTGATGCCGCGGAGAACTGAGCGTGCCTATTCCGGCTTGCCTAAATTCAGTCCGGCGCATTGGAGGCGGAAATGTCCCAAAACGCAAACCTCGCGTCTAGATCGGTTCGCCTGCCGGACCGTTGTCCTCCCTTGGTTTTTGACGTAGCATGATCGCGTCCAGTAGCGTTGCTGGCATGGCAGTTAGGGCTTTGAACGTGTGTGTTTGGCCATTGGGCTTTTGAATATTTAGTCATTGGGTATTAGGTAGTAGTGACAGCAAAATCAATTGGTTTCGTCGGCGCTGGGCAAATGGCGCGGGCGCTGGCGCGGGGGTTTGTGGCGGCGGAATTGTTCGAAGCCGCTCAGATATTGGCTAGCGATCCGTCCGAGACCGCTCGCGACGAGTTTTCCAAGATCGTTTCCGGCGCACCAACGTCGATGGACAACAAGGAAGTCGCGGCGCGTGCTGACGTCATCGTCCTGGCGGTCAAGCCGCAACTAGTTGACACGGTACTGGCCGAAATTGCGGGGAGTATTTCAGATCGCCAGTTGGTGGTGTCGATTGCGGCGGGCGTGTCACTGACGCAGCTGGCGGCCAGTTTGGGCGAACAAACCCGCTTGGCGCGGGTGATGCCGAATACGCCTTGCCTGATCAGCCAAGGCGCGTCGGCTTTTTGCATCGGTGGTGCGGCAACGGACATTGACGCCGAGTTGGTGGAAATGTTGCTATCGTCCGTGGGCCGCGTTTTTCGGTTGAAGGAGTCGTTGATGGATGCGGTCACAGGATTATCTGGATCGGGTCCAGCGTTTGTTTGTTTGCTCGTCGAGGCGCTCAGTGACGGCGGCGTACGTATGGGGCTGCCGAGGGACGTAGCCAGCACTCTGGCCTCGCAAACGGTGGCCGGCACAGCTTTGATGATTCTCGCAACCGGTGAGCATCCGGCCATCCTCAAGGACCGCGTCGCTAGTCCCGGCGGCACGACGATCGCGGGGCTCGAGGCGCTGGAATCTCACGGCTTCCGGGCCGCTCTGATCGCCGCGGTAGAAGCAGCCACTAAGCGATCCGCCGAATTGGGCAATGGCTAGACCGATCGGCTCCGTCGTTGAAGTCGACAAATTTCTCACTCATAATCGTGGCGTCCGCATGGGCTCCTTTTTGCAACAGGCGCTTTATTGAAGTATTCACGCATCATGTCCATCATGGTTCTTGTCGACGACAAGCACGTGCCGCTGTACCGCATTATGTGGATTTCCTCGCTGCCACATTTTTGTGGCGAAGACGATTGCATGTGTGAAGGAAAATACGAAATCCGCCTCGAACAAGGCGAAGCGGTCTGGGCGAGTGTCGCCGAACGCGACGAGGCGGTCGAATCGCTTGATCGCTGGCGGGGCGGATTGAGTGAAGACCAAGTGGGATAGTGAACAGTAATTCTGGATCACGGAGCGAGCTAGCGATGTCAATGTTTGATCACCCGGAATACGAATGGCGCGAGACGTTTTTCTTGTTTCACCGTCCGGACAAACGTCCCATGGCCGCAGACGTCAAACAGTCGCTCATGGTGGCGAATCCGGGATTTGAAATTTGCGAACTACACGGTAACGACGAAGGCGAACTCGCAACGATGACGATCATCGCTGCGGAGACGTACTCGGCAATCGATCTGAGCTATGCGGAAAGCGAAGATTTGTGTGAGCAAATCGCGGAGCTAAAGCAGGAACTGACCCCGATCGACGACGACGAGCGAAAAAAGATGAACCGCATTTCCGGATCGGCCATGCGGCTTGATCTATTGCACTTCGAGCGGATGATCCCCGAAAGTGAGGATGGGGACGACACGGGCGGCTTCTTCGATCCAGGTGCGCTGATTTTAATTATCAATACGATCGCGAAGATGAGCGAAGGCGTTGGCGTCGATCCGGTGTCGGCAACAATCATGTAGCCGTGCTGGTTGGCGGGCGCGGCGGGAAATCACGGCGAACGTTTTCGGGCAGCCGGTGTTGTGCCGGCAGCGGTTAAAGTACGTCGCCGCCGGCATCCGATTTTCAGCGGCCTGCCAGCCGAAGTCGTCCGCTGCTTGCCGAGCGTCCCGGTCCGCACACAGGCCGGAAACTCACCGCCTCGTGTTGAATTCGGCAACGTACGCTATGCCAATCGACTGCCGACCAGTTCCACCATTGCGGCTTCGTCAGGGAATTCCCCTGATTCGAGTTTTGAATAGACCAGGTCTCCGTCCAGGGTCAGCTCAAAGCAGCCGCCGTCAGACGGTACGAGTGTCAAGCTGCCGAGTTGCTGCTTGTACTTTTCCAGAATCGTGGTCGTCAAACTGACGGCCTTTGGTTCGTAGTTTCACTTGGCGCAGTAGCGCAAACTGATGTCCATGTTAATTCTCCGGTATTTCGTTGGCCGTACTCCAACAGGCGAACGTTATTGATCCACAACCGCAGTCCCCTCCCCTCCGCGGAAAGCAACGAAAAAGGAGCATTGACGCTAATACTCCCCGGTAAGGGGTGAATCGCTGCGGTAAAGGCTGCTCGACCGTCGTTGTTTACTTTTTCTTTTTCGCCTTCCTCTTCTTGGCTGTGGCGGTTTTCTTTTTCACCTTGGCCTTAGAGCCGCCGGACTTTTTCTTGGTCGAAACCTTCCCTTTTTTCTTGGTTCCAAAAGCCTCTGCGAAATTGTCGGAATATGCTTGCGTCGCCCCAGTTTGTAAAATCGTCATCGCAGTTGGTCCTCGGTCATTGCTTCAAAAGTAACCACCAAATGTGGCCTCAAAACTGCGAGAGCTTCACTCTCCCAAATTCAATCCTCTATTGGGTACCGCATCGCGCGACGATGGTCAATACCGTTGCCAGGGCTAATTTTTCTGTAACCGCTTATAACGAAACCTGCGCGGCTCGTCCGGAGAGAGGCCAAGCCGTTCCCGGCGGTGTTGTTGGTAGGTTTCATAATTGCCTTCGCACCAATGTACGTAGCCATCGCCTTCAAACGCCATGATGTGCGTGGCAATGCGATCGAGGAACCAGCGGTCGTGGCTAGTCACGACAACACAGCCGGCAAAACTCACAATCGCTTCTTCCAAGGCCCGCAAGGTGTCAACGTCGAGGTCGTTCGTCGGTTCGTCGAGCAACAACACGTTGCAGCCCTGCCGCAGAAGTTTTCCAAGGTGCACTCGATTTCGTTCACCGCCGGAGAGGTCGCAGACCTTTTTTTGTTGATCGGACCCGGTGAAATTAAACCGCGCAACATAGGCGCGGGCATTGACTTTGCGACCGCCCATCTCCAGCGTTTCATGGCCCCCCGATATTTCCTCGAAGACGGTGTTTTCGGCCTGCAAGGCGTCGCGGGATTGGTCCACATAGCCTAGTTCGACTGTGTCGCCCACTCGCAGTTCGCCGGAGGTTGGCGTTTCTTCGCCGACGAGGATGCGGAACAGCGTCGTCTTGCCGGCGCCGTTGGGTCCGATGATGCCGACGATACTTCCGGCCGGCAATCGAAAACTCAGATTGTCGAACAACACATTCTCGTCGAACGCCTTTGAAATGTTTTGAGCTTCGATGACTAATTCGCCCAACCGCTGACTGCTAGGAATCTGAATTTCCAGTTCGTCCGATTGATCGTTGTAGCCCGCGGTTACCATTTGCTCATAAGCTTTGATGCGGGCTTTACTTTTGGCTTGCCGGGCGCGCGGTGCCATGCGAATCCACTCCAGTTCGCGCTCGAGTGTCCGTTGCCTTGCTTTGGCGGATTTTTCTTCGCGGCGCAGCCGTTCCTGTTTTTGCTCTAGCCAACTGGTATAGTTGCCTTCCCAGGGTATGCCCTCCCCACGATCCAATTCCAGAATCCAGCCGGCCACGTTGTCCAAAAAATATCGATCGTGCGTTACGGCGACGATGGTCCCGCTGTAGTCGGCCAAGTGTCGTTCGAGCCAGGCGACACTGTCCACATCGAGGTGGTTTGTCGGTTCATCCAGCAGCAGCAGATCGGGCTTTTCCAGCAGAATTTTGCACAAAGCGACGCGTCGGAGTTCACCTCCAGAGAGTGTCGTCACATCCGCGTCGCCGGGCGGCAGATTCATGGCGTCCATGGCAATCTCGAGATCGCGGTCCAGCTCCCACGCGTTTTTCGCCTCGATCTCATCCTGAACGCGGGCCTGTTCGTCGAGCAACTTTTGCATTTCGTCCGGCTCCATTTCTTCGCCGAGCCGAGTGTTGATTTGATCGAAGCGATCGAGTATGTCGCGGATCGCCTGTACCGATTCATCGACGTTGCCTTTCACATCTTTTTCGAGATTGAGCTGTGGCTCCTGCGGCAGGTAGCCGACGGTAAAGCCGTCGGTCAACTGTGCTTCGCCGTCGAACTCCCTGTCCAACCCGGCCATGATTTTCAGCAGCGTACTTTTACCCGCGCCATTGCTGCCGAGCACGCCAATCTTGGCGTTCGGATAAAACGCCAGCCAGATATCCGTGAGTACTTCGCGGCGACCATACTTCTTGGTCAGGCCGCCCATTTGGTAGATATATTTTTTGCCCATAGTTAGCGAGGCCACGAACTGCGGCCGGTCGTTACCCCTCTCCGAACCCGGAAGACTATTACGCGATGCGACGGATCAAAGTCCTCGCGCTGTTCAATATAGGCAATCGGCCAGTTGAAGCAACTCATTGCAGTCGTGTTGGCGGTCGACTAAAACTACGCATGCCGCGAGGAGTGAAATTTTGGCACTTCCCCGAACGGGAGCAACAAGATGGGGCTACACGTACAGTGGCAGCAGGGCATCAATCTCGCTTTCCCGACACCGATTCTGGGAAGGAAAATTGCAGACACCGAGGAAACAAACCGCCGTTTGCGCGAAATCGTACTTGAGCGGGCCGATGGGGACGCCGGTGTTCAGCAGAGCAATGTGGGGGGCTGGCACTCGGCGGCCGATTTCTTCAGTTGGCCCTTTCCGGAAACGCAGCAAGTCCTGCAATGGATCAGCGACGCCGCCGGAACGCTGACTGCCGCTTCGACCGGCAGTCCCCAACCTCCACCGATGACCGTCCGTGCGGCGGGATGGGCTAACGTCTCCCGCAGCGGCGATTACAATTTGCCGCATACGCATCCCGATTCAATGTGGTCGGGCGTGTATTATGTCGATCCGGGCACCAGCCCCGAAGGTGACCCGACGAGCGGCTTGATCGAATTCCTAGACCCCCGCACCGGTGCTGATTCCATCAGCGTGCCGGGGAATCCTTTTGGCGACAAGTTCTCGGTTCGCCCCGAGGCCGGCTTGCTGTTGATGTTTCCGAGTTGGCTTTATCACTACGTGCACGTCTACAAGGGGGAAGACGTACGCATATCGATCTCGTTTAACGTATTGCTGGAGGCGAATCCAACTCCGTAAGTCAATCACGCGATTAGCGGCTGCTGCGGATGTCGTAGCAGTGTAGCGCGTCTTGATCCCGCAAGTAGAGTTTGCCATCGGCGATGACCGGGTGCGGCCAGCTTTCAGCGTGATGCGTTGCGATGCGGAACGTTCCCTTCAGCCGAAACTCCTTCGGCGTCGCTTCGATCAGCGCCATCGTACCGTCCTCATAGCGAAAATACAGATGGCCGTCGGCGTAGGAGACCGCCGCTGATCGACGGCCGGGACCACGTCCGGGCCGCCACGCATCTCGGCCGTTCGGCAGATGGATGCAAACCGGAAAGCCGTTGTTGTGCCCGTGCCCGCAGTAGAGATACTCGCCAAGCTGGATCATGCCGCCGTGATGGTTTTGCAATTTGTTTTGGGGTAAAAAATAAACTTCGTTTGCTGTGACTCCACGCCCGCCGCGCCGCAATTTTAGCAACGCGGCGCCGGTCCCATAGCCCGTCGAGCAAAACACGTATTCGCCCGAAACAACCGGCGTGGGAATGTTGGCCGTGTCGTTGGCGATCTTGTTGTAGGCCCACAGCATGCGTCCGCTATCTGCCGCGACGCCGAGCAACCCGCGGCCGACCATCTGGACATATTGCTTCACGCCGCCCGCGTTGCTGATGACGATTGAAGAATAACCGGCGCCGTCTTTACCCCGGTCTCCGACATTCGGCATTTGCGTCCGCCAAACGTCCTCTCCCGTTCGCTTGTCCAAAGCCGCGAGCATTGCGCTGGGGCCGCCGGGTGTACAAATAACGCGGTCCCCATCGACCAACGGCGATTCGGCGTAACCCCACTGCGACATCATTTTGCCGCCGAAGTCCTTCGAAAAACTGCGACGCCACAGTTCGAATCCGGTTTCCACATGAGCGCAAACGAGATCGCCATCAAACGAAACGGCAAATACCAGGTGATTATTATCGACGGTGGGTGTGCAATTCACATCCGAACTGCCTCCGATCGGCGTCTGCCACAGTAGCGAGCCGTCTTCCACCTTCAACGCGATCAGGTGGCCGCTGCCGTTTTTTACTCCGGTCGTAAGGATCCGGCCCCCGCTGACGGTGACGCTTGAACGACCTTTGCCCAGACCCGACGCCGACCACAGCAGCGGTGGTGCGTTGTTTTCCCAGCTTTGCAACAGCCCTGTTTCCGCAGACTTACCGTCGCGATTCGGCCCCCGCCACTGAAACCAGTCGTTTGAAGCCGCATCCTTCGGCGCGTCGGGTGTTACAGGTCGTACTTTGTGGGGTGTTGTTTTAACGGGCTTGCGTCGCTGCAGCTCGTCGCGGACCCATTTCTGATCGGCACTGCTTAGCGCCGACATCGAAACGGCCACCATTTCGCCGTCCTCTTTTTTAAGATGGACCTTGCCGCTTTTAAATTGGACAAATTCCGCCTCGACTTCGTATTTGCCGTTTTTACTCTTCCAGGTGCGGGCCGGCAATGTGCCGGCAAAAGCGACAACCGCGATGGCCAGTCCGAGCCACTGCAATCTGGACGTGAAAATGTTCATCAACAACACTCCCGCGGTACTGGCTGCGCCGAGGCCGAATGCCCGTCCGCTTCCGCCAATTGTAACCACCAGATGACATTCGGTGCACGGCAACCTATGAAAACAGCATGGCGCGTGCCGCTCAGCAGTTTATTCCCACTCGATCGTGGCGGGCGGCTTTGAGCTGATATCGTAGGTGACGCGATTGACACCATGGACTTCGTTGATAATACGAGTCGAAATCGTCGCCAGCACTTCGTAAGGCAGATAGGTCCAGTCGGCGGTCATGAAATCTTCCGTCGTGACACAGCGGACGGCAACGACGTCGTCGTAGGTGCGGTCATCTCCCATGACGCCGACACTCTGGACCGGCAGCAGCACTGCGAACGCCTGAGAGGTTTGACGATATAGCCCAGCTTTTTTGATTTCTGCGACGACAATCGCGTCCGCCTCCCGCAGCGTTTGCAGGCGGTCGCGGGTCACCTCGCCCAGGCATCGCAC
>JAYGDO010000654.1:0-1989 GCA_046582885.1 Pirellulales bacterium
GTTCGGATCGAGGCGGATCGCTTCGCCGAAACAGGCAATCGCGGTATCCCAATCTTTGCGATCTAGGAAGGCATCCCCTTTCCTCAATTCATCTTCCGCAGCCAGTTTTTCGGCGGCGGCTTTGTCGCGGGCGGCTTTTTCGGCGGCGCAGGGTGCTGGAGGAATGATCGGGTCTTCATCGGGCTGGACGGGCGATGGCGGCGAGTTTGGTTGCGGGTCTTCGTTCTCTTGACCGTCGTCTTTGAACGCGCCGCCGGCCTTGCCCCATTTTTGCCGCCGCTGAAGTCGCTGCTGGGCGTCTAAGCTTGGTTCCGGCATTCGTGTCCCGGAAGATCGCTGGTGTGCCGATCCGGAAAGGGAACGGTTGCCGCGAGTTGATCGACGTTTGCGAGACGGTGAAGATGTCGTATCGCTACCGGTGGACATCAAAATCACGGTGACGATGACCATAAAAACGGCCGCACCGAGTCCGCCGTAGATCATCGTTTCCGAGTTCGATGATTTTTTGCGACCCCCCCGGCCCCGGCGGCCCCCGCCCGAAATCTTGTTGCTGGACGACGGTGTCCGGCGATTGGTCGCGGAATTGTTTTTCGATCTCGTCGAAGTCGTAATTTCCGTATCCGAATTCTCAGCGGACGGAAACGGCATGCCGTCGTCCGCTTCGGCGTCCACGGACACGACCTTCGGCAGGCCGAAGTCGCCGGTTGTCGTCGGCCGCGCGCGGCCGGATGTTGCGGGATCGTCCTGCTGTTCTTCTTCGGGAATATCCGATTGACTCATCATCGCTACGCACGATACGGGCCATGCATAAATGGGAAGGCGGGCGGGCGTAAGGCGGCCGCACCGATGAGTACAGCATTGTAATTGCCATGGGTGGCAACCGGCAGCAAATGGCGGCAGTTTCCCGGACGCAATTACGGTTTGTCTTCGCGGGCGATGCAGCAGAGCGACTCCTGTCGCCGTTCGTCTTTGTATTCGGCGATTCTCATATAGATCCGGCTGCCGCAAATTGCCGGAGTCGCAAACACCTCGTCGCCCAGTTGATTCATCCCCAACAGATCGAACCTCTTGGGACTGGCTTTGAAAATAAACGTCTTTCCGCTTTCGTTAGTGGCGAATATCTTCTCGCCGACGAGCACGGGCGACGAACTGAAGACGCCGCCGAGCCGGCCTTGCCATCGTTGTTTTCCCGTGTCGCTTTTCCAACATGTGGCTACCCCAGCGTCCGTTACGGCATAAATATATCCGTCCTGCACCAGCATCGACGGCACGTAAACCCGGACGTTATTCTCCCACACGACCTTACCCGAGCCGTCTGCGCGAACGGCCGAAACATGATTGCGCGGATAGCCGCCACTGGTGAAGACAAGCTGCCCGTCTGTGACGATCGAAGTGACGCACTCTGTAGTCGAGCCGGCGATTTCCCAGTTTTTTTTGCCGGTCAGTGGATCGTAACTGGAGACGAGTTGGCAGCCGGTCATCAGCAGCTGATCTCGACCGCCGATCTTGTGAACAATGGGGGATGGGTAATTCGGTGTCTTTGGCCTTTCGTGTCGCCAGACGATTTTACCCGTTGCGCGTTCCAACGCCGCCAGCGCTCCGCCGCCCTTGTTGTCGGCGGAAACAAGTACGAGCGATTTATAGATCGAGGGCGAGGATGCAAATCCCTGATGTGGAACATAACCGCTGATCTTTGTCTGCCAAAGTTGTTTGCCATTTAGGTCGAGTGCCGTCGTAAACACCGCGCCGTGGTTAAAGAAGTTGATGTACAGCCGCTTGCCATCACATGCAACCGTGGAAGAGGCGAGCGATGCCTTTTTGTTTTTAAATACAAAGCCGCCACGGTGTAATTCCGTTTTCCATTTTCGTTTGGCATTGCGGCGATCGAAGCAATGCACCGACTGGATTTGCTTTTTTTCGTCGGCGGTTGCGAGATAGATATTGTCTGCCACAACGGTCGGCGACCCGTGGCCGCGGCCCGGTAGAGAG
>JAYGDO010000029.1:0-3824 GCA_046582885.1 Pirellulales bacterium
CCCGGCTGCATTTTCGCGACGCCGACATTCATGTCGAATTCATGCTGCCCCCCAAGGGGTCCGGCAACAGCGGGATTTACATTCACGGCAACTACGAACTACAAATTCTCAACTCGTTCGGCAAACAGAAACTGACCCAAGGCGATGCCGGCTCGGTTTATGGTTTTGGGAAACCGCTGGTCAACGCCTGCCGAGCACCCGGTGAGTGGCAGGTGTACGACATCCGCTTCCGCGCGCCGCGACGCGATGCGAACCAGAAGATCACCGAGCAGGGATCAATCACCGCCTGGCTGAATGGACACAAAGTGCAGGACAGCCTGCGATTCGGTGAGCCACGATCGGTCTATCACCCATTCCGATACGGCGCGACGCCCTATTTGAAGACCATCTGGGAACGCCAGAAAAAGACCGTGACGGGACCGGTTTTTTTACAAGATCACAGCAATGCCGTGCGATTCCGCAACATCTGGATTCGCCCCCTCGACGATAAGGCATTTCTGTACGAACCGCAGCAACACGGCGGCCAATGAGTGCCCACGTTGGCGCGGCGTCCCGCCGCTTACTTCTCTCGCGGCGAAAAGACGTGTTCGTCCAGCGTCGCGCCATCCATGCCAATCGCCTTGTAGTCCAGCCGATCGTTTGAAAACGTCAACAGCTGTACGTTGTGCGCGGGAATTGCCATTCCGGGCTTCTGCAAAAACCACCGATCGGTCTTCGGCTGGCGTTGACCGACGCCCAGACCGCCTTCGCCGATATAGACGATTCCGGTCGGGTCCTGCTTGCCCGCACGAATTGGCACGGTGCGTTTCAAATTATGGCCGTCCGCTTCGCAAACCAAGTCGATGTTGTATTGCTCGAACAGCGGCACACAATGCTGCAAGGCCGAACTGGGACGTTTGACCGCGGGCCAGGCAGGGCGGTGATATTGCGCGGCGACCCAACGGTGCTCCGGCCGCGCTGCAGCGAGTTCGGCTTGGAGCCACTCTTTTTGATCCCCCGCCATGCTGGTTTCCGTGTTGAGCGTAATCCAACGGACTTGCGGCGTCAGCCTGACCGCGTAGTAGTTCAAGTCATCGGGTGGAAAGTCAAATATTTCGTTGAATAGCGGCCCGGAGTCGTGATTGCCGCGGGCGGGAATAACCGGCAGCAAACGGCCATCATCGGTTACGGTCAGTTCGTGATCGGCCATCCACAGCCACCATTGATCAAGCCGGCGGCCATCGACGATGTAGTCGCCGCCATGCGCCAGCGCAAGAATACCGGGCAACTCTTTCAGCAGTCTCGCCATGCGTCGATTCATGAACCGTCGCTGCGTATGGCCGCTGCGCGAATCGCCGCCGAACAGCAACTGAACCGATTTGTCTGCCGCCGGCGCTGTCAGGAACCAAAACTCGGCGGATTTCTTGCCGTCGCTCTCCATCTGGACAAAGTACTTCGTCGCGGGCTTCAGCTCCGAGAGTCTGGCGTGGTGATAAAACAACGGATGCCCATCTCCGCTACACCGGCCGTTGCGCTGACAATTGAGAACCTCCTTACGGCTGCCGTCTTCGCTGCGCAGATGGAGCCGGTGCACAGCACCTTCTTCAATCGTGTTCCAGGAAACCACCGCCTTCGTCGCCGGATCTTCACGCCACGTCACCCGCCAATGAATCGGCAAGGTTCCGGCCGGTTTTGTGATCTTTGCAATGAGCTGCTTGTCGGTCTCTAGCGGTGTTTCCGCCTCATCGGCAGCCGAGTGCCGCGGCCAGGCCGTCAGACAGAAGGCGACGATCATCACGAGGCGAACCGCGATTGAGAAGCCGTTTAGTTTCTGCAGCAATGGTCCCTGCTGACACGTCGGGCCGCAATGGCGATAGGGCATTCGAATTCTCCTCACTCGATTCCGGGGTTGGTTTATATTATTCCGGCGGTTGGCTTTTATTTCCGGCGGGACAGATGCCAGAATAACCCTACGATCAGCGGCACGCAATAATTGCCCGACCGGATTAGCAGTTCGAAATGTGATTCCGGGCCCGAATGCACGAGGCGGGCCGTCGCGGCGACCAAGGCCCAGAGGGCCATGTAAAACGCGATAATTCGCCAGCGTTTCAGCATCATCAGCGCGGCGGCGGCGAGATCGACCACTCCAATCGCCCGCAGCACGGTTTCGGCAGTCGATTGCGAAAGATCCCAGGAAATATGCGCCGCAGCCGCCAGCAGAAAGTCGACAAATTTCGGGTTCAGATACAGCGAATTCAATCCGTGCCCAACGAATGTCATGGCCGCGGCAATACGCAACAGCCAGATTCCGCCCGCGAGCCGCGACGGCGATGCCCTGTCCGATCCCGGCAGTGGCGTCAGCACGAACAACACCAGCGGCAGTGCAAACCGGGCCGCCTCGCTGATGAGAGCCCATTCCGACATAAAGAAACCGCCGCGATACCAGTCGGCCGTCGTCAATACCGCCTGCCAGACGGCAACCGTCAGAGACAGCGGTAGCTGCCAGATCCACACGGAAAACCAGACCCCAGCGCGGCCGGTGATCGCCCGCAAGATACCGCCAGCGGCGGGAATGAGCAGCAAAGACACACCGCAGGCAAAGTACAGCCACGCGCCGAGGTCGTCCACCCGCTGCGCCACCTCCTCGGGCCAACGCCAATCGTACAGCAGCAGTCCAAACACGGCCGAATCGTCTTCCCATTCCAGACCGAGGCCGAGCCGCTGCAGTCCAACACCAATGGCCTGCAACGCCACGGCCACGCGCAACGTCCAGGCAACAACCGAATAGGTGCGGCACGCGTAATCATCCGAATTGGCGGGGGCTGTAGTAGCCAAAGTAAAATGCGGGCGCCTCGGTAGTCATCGAGCGAGATATCAAAACTTGACAGGATATTCTTTACCGCGTCTTGGCGTATTCGCCGCAGCGGGTAGCGAATACCAATGCATCCTCCGCCGTTTCGATTCCTTGCGCTTGGTGAATCGTGAAAAAACCGTCGTAGCCGATCGCCTGCAGACCCCGAAACACCGCCGCGAAATCAACGCCGCCGGCCTCCCACGGGTCGAGGTGATGAAACCGCACGTCGCCGCGGCAAAATGTCGGCAGTGTTTCGGGCCCTTCCGAATCGAGCCGATGATTCTGCACATAAACGTTCATCAGGTGCGGCCGCAGTTTACGCAACGTGCCCTCGGCATACGACTGGCCGCAAAGCAGGAGATTTGCAGGCTCATAAATGATCCCGAAATTCGGCCGATCAATTTCCGCCAGCACCTGCAACATCGGTTCGACCTCTTCGAACAGCGAACTGGTATGGCACTGGTGCGCCAAACGTATTCCGCGCTCGACCGCTCGGTCGGCGGCGGCGCGGGCGAATGAAATATCGTCGCGCCGCTTGAGGCAGACCCGAATCAAATCGCAACCGAGCGCCTCGGCCACATCCAGGCTCGGAGCGATCTCTCGCAAACTGTCGGGCCCGCGGTCGTTGTTCAGCGGCACATCAGAATCCGCCGTCACCATCGAAACGGATAATCCCGCATCGGCGATTTTTCGGCGGATTTCCGCCAGCTGCGACAAGGGCGTTTGCACTCCTGCTGCGCTGGCCCGCATGCAAATCGCTTCGTATCCGGTTTGGCGGGCGATGGCCAGCAGTTCTCCCAACGGCAGATGAAGCCGCGTCTTGCACACGGCTTCAACGATGCGGACGGAGAGTGATAGTTTCATCGGTTTGTACTCGAATAAATCAGCGGCAGTAGATAGAATATGTCTGTCCTTCCCGTTGTTAGCAAGAGTGCCACCATCTCACGCGAAATTCTGCAATGCGCCATGTTCTGTTGTTAGTTTCGGCGTT
>JAYGDO010000030.1:0-1561 GCA_046582885.1 Pirellulales bacterium
CGAATTTCCGGCGCGATGAACGATTATTCGTTGTCGGTGAACTACTCTGAGGGGACCGCCACCCTCCGTGGCACGGTCGCCAGTCAGGCGCAGATGGACACAGCGATTCAAATCGCGCAGGCTTCTCCGCAAGTCGAAAAGGTCGTCAACGAAATTCGTATCGGATCAAAGCCCGCCACGCCGATAGCAGCCATACCGCTGATCCCGAGCGCCGCCGAAAACGCCGCTCGCCCAATCGCGCAGCTTTCACGGGCAGCGGAGCTGAAAATCAAAGAAAGGCCGACGGCACCGCCCGCAACGAAACGCGATGCCATTGCCAACCGACCGACGTCCGAGGCCGCGATTCAAACCCCGCAGGATTCTGCGGGCGGTGAAACGATCGCAACCAAAACGGGGCTCGCGACGACGCTCGCGGCGCCAGCGGCGACGGCCAAGAAGACCGTGTCTTTGATTTCGAATGTCGTTAAGAAAATAACGGCCCCGGCCGCGCCAAAAGCACCGCCAGCTGGAATTACGACCGCCCCTGCGGCTCCCCGCGGCGCCACCCTCACCCGGGCGCAGATCGCGCAAAAAATCGCGACTGTCATGAAGGAATCCGGCGCGATGAAAGATTATTCGCTTTCGATCAACTTCTCGGACGGTATCGCTACCCTCCGCGGCACGGTCGCCAGCAAATCCCAAATGAGGACGGCCATGCAAATTGCTCAGGCCTCTCCGTACGTCAACAAAGTCGTAAATCAAATGGGCATTAAGCAGCCCGCCACGAGCAGCGCGGCTGCGCCGCCGCAAGCGGTCGTCGCCCTGCCGAAAATCTTAACCGCACCGAAGGCACCGGCGGCCACTATCAAGACTGTGGCCGCTCCGCCTCAGAGCAAACGGCTGCGGGCGACGAGCCCGTCGATTTCCGCAAAGCAGCAGCTCGCCCGTCCGGCCAGCCGGCCTGTGCCATTCGCGGCCAGCCAGTCGACCGGCGGCGGACAGCAGCCGCGGTTGACGCCGGTTTCCCAGCCGGCCGCCAACAGCGGAGCGCCAGCACCGGCCTATATTGCCGGCGCCGGTGGCGGTATTGCTCCGGCCACTTTCGACCAGCCCAACCTGCCCGGGCACGCGTGGCCGAGTTACGCTTCCTATCCGAACTACGGCGGTTTGACTTATCCGAAGCAGTACTCTCCCACCGCCTGGCCCTACATTGGCCCGTTTTATCCCTATCCTCAGGTGCCCCTCGGTTGGCGCAAGGTCACCCTGGAATGGGACGACGGCTGGTGGATGCTCGATTTCAAGGACTAGTACGACTTTAGCAACTTGAGAATATCGTCGCGGCGCCCAGGGGTCACCACTGGCGCAACTGAACCCTCGGCCGTTTCGGCCGGGGGTTTTTGCTTGTCCGCCGCGGGTCAAAAAATTTCGGAGTACTCGGTTTCCGACGCTAGCAACCCGCGGCACCTAGCCGGCGGTTGTTCTTCCAGCAAAATCCGAAAAACCCGCAAGTTCGGCCCAAGTTAACACGATAACTACGCCTAGAGACGCGAATTAACGCCTTACGCACAGCCACAAGGATTTC
>JAYGDO010000103.1:0-10672 GCA_046582885.1 Pirellulales bacterium
ACTGCAAAGACCCGAAGAGCACGGATTGGCGGGATTGGCCGTATTTCGCGGCGGACGGCGCCGTGCTCCCCTCGGACGGCTACTTCCGCATCTTGGGTCGGATCGACGACGTGATCAACGTGGCCGGCCATCGGCTCAGCACAATCGAAGTCGAAAGCGCGTTGGTCAGCCATCCAAAAGTCGCTGAGTGCGCAGCCATCGGCCGCTCGCACGAAATCAAGGGGCAGGCCATCGCCGTTTTCGTCACCATCAAAGGCGACGCCGACCCCAGCGCCGAGTTGCAGGCAGAATTGAAGGCTCACGTCCGCAAGGAGATTGGCTCGCTGGCCGTTCCCGACGACATTCGCTTCACGGCAGCCGTCCCCAAAACCCGCAGCGGCAAGATCATGCGGCGACTCCTCCGCGACATCGCCGAAGGCAAAGAAAAAGTCGGCGACACAACGACTCTGGAGGACTACAGCGTGCTGGCCAAACTGCGCGAGGAGGAGGAATAATCACCCGCGGCATCTCGTCGCCCGGTTCCGTCCGGGACAGAAAGTGATTAAGCGCGGCCAAACAGCGACGCCGCCTCGGCGGCGATCCGTGACGCCTCGGCGTGATCCCTGGCTTCGGCGATGACGCGGACCGCCGGCTCGGTGTTGCTCGCGCGGACCAGCATCCACTTATCGGGCCAGTCGAGCCGCAATCCATCCAATTGGCTGAATTGGGCATCGGCAAATTGCGTTTTTAGCGAAACCAAGATTTCGGGCAGTCTCTCGCGCTGGATCGGCAGCTTGATTTTTACGATCGCGTACTTTGGCAATTCATCGGCCAGCGTACTGATCGCCGCGTCACGCTCGGCCATCGCGTCCAACAGCAGTGCCATGCCGACAAAACTGTCGCGCACGTAGCCGACGCGAGGGTCGATGATACCGCCGTTACCCTCACCGCCGATAACGGCATCGCGGTCGATCATCGAGTCACAAACATTCGCCTCGCCAACGGCCGAACGAAAGAATTCGACGCCGTGCCGCTCGGCAATGTCCTCCGCCATGCGACTCGACGAACAGTTCGTCACGACCGGCCCCTTGCGCTGCCGCAGCGCGTGCTCGATGCACATTGCCGGCGTGTATTCCTCGCCGAGGTAGCGGCCCGATTCGTCGATCACCGTCAGTCGGTCGGCGTCCGGATCCTGACAGAATCCGATGTCCGCGGCGAACTGTTTGACGCGATCCAGCACGCCGGTCAGGTTCTCGGCAATCGGTTCCGGAGGGTGATCGAATTCTCCGTCGGGATCTGGGCCGAGAATTTCAAACTCGCAGCCGAGTTGCTCCAGCAAACGCCGGCCCAGCAGACTGCCGCTGCCGTGGTTGGCGTCGAGGATAACCTTAAATCGGCGGCGGCGAATCCGCCGGACATCAACAATTGATTCAATCAACTCGCAGTGCGCGGTTGTCGTGTCGTTCAATTCCGTCAGGGTTCCTCCCGCCGCAACTTCCCTGCCCTCCTGCCCGCACTGAAATCGCTCGTTCACCTTTCGGCCGACTTCGGCAGGAATCACACGCCCGTCCGGCCCAAATAACTTCATGCCGTTGTATTCACGCGGATTGTGACTCGCCGAAATCTGAATTCCACCCGACGCACGGAGATGGCGAACCAGCACTCCCAACGTGGGCGTCGCCGCGACGCCCGCATCGATCACATCGCGGCCCGAAGAGACCAGCCCAGCGCACACCGCAGCGGACAATCCAGGTCCCGACACGCGGCCGTCGCGGCCAATCACAATAGGTCCATCGCCCAAGCCAGCTTCGAACGCACACGCGTATCGCACGGCAATTTCAGGGGTCAGGCTATCGCCAACGACGCCTCGGAGTCCCGAAACACTGATGATTAGTTCGCTCACGAAAATCTCTTTTCGATTTGTCTTTTCGGGTCGACGGCGGTTGATCTTACGCCTTTCTGCGTTTGCGCAAAAGAACGATTTATCGCCCCTGTAATCCGGCAAGGCCCTGCGGCACAATGTGCGTTCCTGACACTCACGGGCAAACGGAAGAATGCTCGACTGGATTCCAATGGCCGCGATGAACAACGCACACACGCTCAACTTGCTGGACTCGGCTGTTGCCGCCGGGCAGATCACAACTTCAGCGGCGGAGAACATCCGTAGCTGGCTCACCGATGCCTGTTACGCCGACTACGCCGAGGTGCTGGAAGAGCATCTAGTCTCTCAAAAATATGCGGAACTGAATCGCGTTTTCTGGAAGATCATCGAATTCGGCACGGGCGGCCGCCGCGGCGGAATGTATCCGATCGGCTCGGCCGCGATCAACGACCGCACGATGGGCGAAAGCGCGGCCGGCCTGGCCGCGTACGTCAAAAGCCAGTCTCCCTCAGGCACTGCTTTTTCCTGCGCGATCGCCTACGACACGCGGCACAACTCGAGACATTTCGCGCGGCTGAGCGCCGAGATCCTGGTCGCTTCCGGTTTCAAGGTTTACTTTCTTGATGGATTTCGCAGCACGCCTGAACTTTCGTTCGCGGTCCGCTTCAAGAACTGCTGTTGCGGCATCATGATCACGGCCAGCCACAACCCGCCGTCGGATAACGGCTTCAAGGCGTATTGGAATACCGGCGGCCAACTCGTTCCGCCGCACGACAAAGGTGTCATCGAGCAGGTAATGAACGTCGGCGCCGTCGAGCGTGCGGACTTCGACGAGGCGACGGCAGACGGCCGCATTGAAATCTGCCAGGAAGAAATTGATGCCGCGTTTTTCGCCGCGCTGAAGAACGAAGCCTTCCCGGGTCCCCGCGATTTGAAGGTTGTCTATTCGCCGCTTCATGGCGTTGGCGGTCAGGCGGCGATGCCGGCGCTTGTCGCGGACGGATTTACCGATGTCGAACTGTTCGGCCCCCACGCAACCCCTGACGGCGACTTTCCGAACGTGCCGGATCACGTTTCAAATCCGGAAAACGCACCGGTCTTTGACGCGATTATCGACCGTTGCCGCGAAATCGGCGCGGACATCGCGCTGGCCAGCGACCCCGACTGTGACCGGATCGGCTGTGCCGCGCCGGTAACGATGGATACCAGCGGCCCGTGGGCGACTTTTACGGGAAACCAAATTTGCGGCCTGTTGTGCGAATATGTGCTGTCGAAACGGCAGGCGGCCGGAACTTTGACCGCGGACAACTTTGTCGTGACAACGCTCGTAACCACCGCCCTGGTGCGGCGAATCGCGGACAGCTACCTCGTGAAAACCTACGGCAATCTTTTGGTCGGCTTCAAGTGGATCGCTGAACAGATCGATATCTCCGGACCCGATCGTTTTGTTTACGGAACCGAAGAATCGCACGGCTACATGGTCGGCCAGTACGTAAGGGACAAGGACGGTGCGGTCGCGGCGATGCTGATGGCCGAACTAGCCGCTGAGACAAAGGCGGCCGGAAAATCGCTCCATCAGAAACTCGACGAACTCTTTTTGCGTCACGGTTGCCATGCGGAAAAAACGGTTTCGCTCTATAAACATGGCGAGACCGGCATGCAGGACATGAAGGCCATCATGGCCCGACTCCGCCAGTCGCCGCCCAGCGTATTAGGCGATTTAAAAGTCGAGTCAGCCCGCGACTATTTGCGGCAAACTACCACGCGGGCCGACGGCACGTCCGAGCCGCTCGACGGTCCGGTCGGCGATCTGATTATTTTCGATCTGCACGCCAAAGGGAACTACGTCGCAGTTCGTCCATCCGGCACGGAACCAAAAATTAAATTCTATCAGTTCGCCTACCATCCGCCGGAAGATGGCACCGACCTAGCTGCCGTGAAAACAATGCTCGAAAACCGGTTGATTTCGCTGGAACACGACCTGCGGCAATACGCCGAGGCCTGACACTCCGCCAAAGCGGCGTAGGCTAGCATCAGCACATGGGACACGGCCAACCGCCGGAACCGCGCGTGCCTTTCCGGGCTATTTGTCCGTAGACTGGATTATTTATTCGTCGCCGCGCGCCGGCGGTCCACAGCACGTTTAATGTATTGATCGGCAATCACACCCGCCAATAAAACCCCACCGACTATCACATATTCAAGCTTGTCGGAGATGCCCAGCAGTTGAATTGAGTTTTTGAGCGTCTGCATCACCGCGGTTCCAATGACCACGCCAAGGATGCCCCCTTCTCCACCCCGGAGCGAACAACCGCCCAGGACGGCGGCCGCAATCGCGTAAAGCTCGAAGAAGTTTCCAAAGGCCGACGGCGATACGGAATTGCTATCCATCGCAAACAACATGCCGCCGACCGACGCCAGGACGGCACAAATGATATACGCCAGGATCGTAATCGCGTGCGTATTGATGCCCGAATATCGGGCAGCCGGTTCGTTATGACCTAGTGCCTGCATGTATCGGCCCCAAATAGTCTTGTTCAAAAAGACAGATGCAATGATCGCCGTTACGATCAGAATGAAAAATGGAAAAGGAATCGCCATAGGTTCGCCATACGAACTGAATCCGAGGTCCCATTTGCCCAGTGCCACGAGCCCCTGCACGGAATTGGTGTATTCGGTGCCGAATCCCTGGACTTGGTCATCCGCCAGATAGCGTGCCACACCGCGATAAATCAGCAAGCCGCATAATGTCACGACGAACGGCTGCAGTTCGACCTTTGTGATCAGCAAACCGTGGATGACACCTAAGGCCAAGCCAATTACCAGTACCAAAACGATCGCCGTGAACACCGACATCCGCTGGTGGCGTTCGAACGGAATAGATAACCACTCCGCCGTGACGTTCGAGCCGAGTTCCGTGCGCATGATGATCTTTGTTTGCCCATCCGCTACGGACGCCGAATCGATGACCAAATCCTGCTGACCCGAAGTTGGGTGGATCAGCCGCAGCCAATCACGAGCTTCGATGTGCGCGTGGTCTCCGGCGATGGTAACGGTGGACGGAATACCGGCTCCTCTATCGCCGACGTCAAACGCCATTACGTTGTTCACCTTGGCAACGTATCCCATCGTGTCGTCGCGGCTAAGCGGCTTATCGACGCGAATCGCCGTAGCCGAAACTTCCTCACCATCGTCAGTGGTGAACTGTATCGACTCTACGCCAGTCACGGTCAACACAGCTTTGCGCGCGCGTCTTCCCCCTTCGTAACGGATTACGTCATCAACGGCGAATGCGTCAACTTTGCCCGGTACGACGATCGTCTGCTCCTTGGCCTGAACGGCCAGAACTTCCCGAACGTCGAACGGTTGATAATCAACATGAAGAAAAATCGCCAATACGCTCGCGCTAAGACAGACGATAGAGCCAATCGACAGGTCGATGCCCGCCGTGATGATTACGAACGCGACGCCGATACCCAGAACGCCGTAAAGTGCCGTGCGGCGCATGAGCTTTTCCAGATTTCCACCCTTTAAAAACGTCTCCGGCACGGCAACGATCAAAACAATCCACAACACAACCAGCAGTGCCAGGATGCCGATGATTTTGGGATTGATAAATCGCATGAAAAACCTTCTCCGCTTTACGCTGCTTGTGTTTTTCCAACAGCCAATTGCATGATCGCCTCTTCGTTGAGTTCGTCGCGTTCCAATTCGCCTGTGATGCGGCCCTCGTGCATGACGATGACGCGGTCGCTCATACCCAGTATTTCTTCCATTTCACTGGAAATAAATAGGATGGCGATCCCCTGCTCGGCAAGTTCTTCCATCAGGCGATAAATTTCTTCTTTGGCGCCAACGTCGATGCCGCGAGTCGGTTCGTCCATCAGCAGAACTTGCGGCTGCAGCGACAGCCATTTTCCCAGCACGACTTTTTGTTGGTTTCCGCCGGAGAGAAATTGGGTGATTTGCTCGATGGACGGTGTTTTCGTACCCAGCCTTTCGACCATCGAAGATGCGTCACTGAGTTCCGCGTCACGATTGAGAAAACCGCTGAAATACGAGTTGCGCCATAGCCCAGCCAGGCCAATATTCTCGCGCACGCTCATCTCAAGGACCAGCCCGTGCTGCTTCCGATCTTCGGGCACCAATGCCAAGCCGTTACGGATAGTAGTCGTGGGGCTTTTCGTGCTGATGGCGACACCACCAACGCGAATCCTGCCCGCCAGCAACTGCTCGGCACCGAACACGGTCCGCACCATTTCGGTTCTTCCCGCGCCGACTAGCCCTGCGACGCCGACGATTTCGCCGGCGCGAACGCTAAAATTCAGCGCGTGCTGTGGCCATGTCGGCGTGACGAGGCCGTCGACTTCGAGCAAGACTTCGCCGATCTCGTGGGGCCGTCGGGCATAGTATTGTGAAACATCTCGCCCCACCATCAGCCGCACCATCGCATCGTGTTGAATTTCATCGCGACTCAGGTCGCCTACATTTTCACCGTCGCGAAGGACCGTTACACGATCGGCCAACTCTTTGACTTCGCCCAAACGGTGCGAAATGTAGATCACGCTAACGCCACTCTCGCGCAGTTCGCGGACGACTTTAAAGAGCGATTCGGCCTCTCGCGCCGAGAGACTCGACGTCGGTTCGTCCATGATAAGCACGCCCGCATTGATCGAAATCGCTTTAGCGATTTCGATCATCTGCTGCTTGCCGATTGGCAACGGACCCACAATCGCTTCCGGCGCGACATTCAGGCCGATCATTTCCAGATATTTTTGCGACTCGCGGTGGATCATCGCACTGTCAATGAGTCCCAGCCGCAGCGGTTCACGACCCAAAAAAATATTTGCGCCGACGCTGAGGTTTCCGGCGAGGTTCAATTCCTGGTGGATTAAAGCGATTCCCTTCGATAGTGCTGCCTGCACCGAACCGATCACCGTCGGCTGACCGTCGATCAAAATCCGGCCACTGTCGGGCGGCTGAACGCCGGCCAGAATTTTCATCAGCGTGCTCTTACCCGCACCGTTTTCACCGATCAGTGCCAGCACCTCGCCGCGCTCAAGCGTCAAATCGACTTCGTGCAGCGCGCGAACCCCCGGAAAGCGCTTTGAGACCTTGCGCACTTCCAGAAGCGGTGGCGTCGGTGATTCGGTCATGGACTTTGAACCAATGACTCGATTGCGCCGCGGGGACGCTCAATTAGCCGCCCTTCTTCGCACGCAGATCGGCCCAGAATTCGTCAACGTTTTCCTTGGTGACACTTCGTGGCGGAATGTCGACAAACTTATCGCGTTCCGCCGTAGGGTCTTTGAGAATCTCGACCAACATTTCGACCGACTTGTAGCCGTATTGATACGGGTCTTGAACGACAGTACCCGTGCAGTGTCCGTCCTTGATTGCCTGTAGTGTAACGTCATTTTCATCGAAACCGATGATCTTGATCTCGCCCAGTTTTCCGGCTTGGTTAAGCGCCTGATAAATGGCGGGAGGATTGTATTCGAACAGCCCGACCATTGCATTCATTTCTGGGTTCGTCGTAATCGCGTCAGCCGCTTTTTCTTTGGCGACTTCATGTTTGCCTTGGTCGGTGATCGTTCCCAAAATCTTGTACTTGTCGCCTTCGATCACCTCCTCTACCGGATCAAATCGCGTTCGATCCTCTTCGCGGTTGAGTAGTTCGTCGATCAAGCCCTGACGGCGATGCTTGGAGTTGTCCTGCTCAAGCCGACCGATAAACAGCATGACGTTGCCGCCGTCCGGCAAAGCCCGCTTGACCAATTCACCGCACATCCGGCCAGCTTTGTAATTATCCATGCCGATGTATAGCAGGCGGTCGCTGAGAGGCGCATCGGAATCGTGCGTAATCAGGGTTATTTGCTTGGCGATTGCGTTGAGAAAATCCGTTTGGTTGTCGGCGTCGAGCGGACTAATGGCGATTCCGTGCACGCCGGCGGTAATCAGGTCTTCGACAACCCGCTTTTGTTCAACGACGGTCGCTTCGGGAGGCATTTTAACTTCGACATTGACATCGAAGTCCTTTTCCGCATCCTCACAGCCCGCCTTGGCGATGTTCCAGAAGTCCGCAATTTGATTCGTGACGAACGCCACGGTTGGTCGTTCGTCCAAACCGCCGTCTGCCGAATCCTTGTTCGCGGAGCCACTTCTGTCCGAATCACAGCCAACCACGTAGGCAAGTAGCAGGGCAACCGTTAGAGCAACAACTGGCCGCACGCGAGTCGTTCGTATCATTTTCTCTTCTTTCTGCAGTCGGATAGCTGCAAAACCAGTGAAAAGCGCAAACCGGCATTCTATGCCCCCTACATAGCACAAACAAGGGTTCGCGGTTTAGGTAACACCAAGCCACCTATTGAGTTGGGAGCCTGAGTGTGACTGCGGATTCAGTATGCCGCTAAATATACGGGACGAAATAGTCGATTCAGTCAGTGTATCTCTTCTCCAACACGTCGCTCTACTCCCCCGCATTGCGATGCCTCACACCAAGACCCTTCGTATAAAAACCGCTGTGGCGACCGCGGGCAGTGAATGCGTGTCCTTGCCGGTTGTGCTGTCTGATTGGCAACTGGTCGAACCCCTTGCCATGCGGACGGATACGGCGATTTATGCCGCGCGGCCGGTGGCCGACGACGGACAGCATTGCCAATACTGCGTCAAGCTGGTGCGACCAGACGCGGTCCATTGCGAGCAGGCTGTTGCACTGCTGCGCCGCGAAGCTTTCCTAGGCCGCAAAGTCTTCCACCCCCACCTGATTAGCACATTGGAAGCGAATCTCGAGGAACCGCCCTATTATCTGGTCATGCCGCTGCTGGAGGGCCGAACGTTGCGTCAGCAATTGGACCAGAATCGCCTGCCCAGCATCTCCGCCTCACTTTGGTTCGCGCGGCAGACGGCCGAGGCGCTGGCGGCACTGCATGCCTGCGGCTGGCTGCATAGCGATGTCAAACCTTCGAACATTTTTATCGCCGCCGACGGCCATGTTACCCTTTTGGATTTGGGGCTGGTGCGGCAACTGAACGAAACCGGCTCAGTTGTGGATCGACATATCGCCGGGACGTTCGACTACATCGCTCCGGAAATGTTCACTTCGGCCGTCGCCGCCGATCAGCGGAGCGACATTTACAGCCTCGGCGCGACGCTCTACGAAATGTTGTCCGGCCAACTTCCCCACAGTGCGCGGACGTTGGGCGAACTGGCGAGTCAGCATCGGCAGCAGAAGCCGCGCTGTATCCGCTCGCTGCGATCGGATTTGCCGAAAGCCGTTGCACGTCTGCTGCACCGCATGTTATCCAAAGAACCGCTCCGCCGTCCACAATCGGCCGACGAAGTCGTACGGAGCCTGGTGTCACTGGAAATCGATTTGTTCTGCGAACAGCATCAATAGTGCGCGCCGCTCTTGCGGACGTGCAACATCGGTGGGGCATCGCTGATCAATGCCCCATCGATTACCTCGGCCAGGAAAATGTGATGGTCGCTCGAATCGACATGTTCGCCGGGCTGACAGAGCAGATATCCGACCGTGCCGGCCGCCAATACGGGCAGTTCTCCCGCGACGCGCTCGATGTCGACGCCCTCGAATGCCGGTTCGGCCGGCTCGAACCCGCGACCGAAATGCGCAAGTAGCGGTTGGCCGTCCGCGGCCACGACATTTAATGCGAATGTACTGCACGCGGTCAGCCAATCGGCGATGTACCGGCCTTTCTTGACGGCTACCGTGACGCTCGGCGGATCGAATCCGGCCTGCATCACCCAGCTGGCCAGCATGCCGGTTTCCTGGCCTTCGTGGCGGGCGGTGAGAATGAAAATTCCGCTAGGTACGCGGCCGAGAATGGGGACGATACGGTCATTTTTGGTCGCGTCAGACATTTGATTTGGCTCTCTGCGGTCAGTAAGTGGCGGGTGGTCTGGGAATGGATACGCTGGACCCTACTTCAGGTCGCGGCCCAGTTTCTCCTTGACACTGGCAACTTTCGATTCCAGACGGCCGCGGTGGCCGCGACGGAAATCAACTTTGGCAGTGCAAGTGATGCGGTCGCAGTCTACCGACATCGCTTCGAAGCACTTTTTCAAAACGTCCATTATCTGATCCAATTCGCCTTCGACGATTGTGCCCATCGCGTGCAGCCGATAATCCAAACCGCTGGCATCGATAATCTCGAGACTGCGGGCGACGTACCGGCTGACACTTTCTCCTTTTGCCAAAGGCGACATGCTGAATTCAAGCAGGTACATCGGTCAGGGATCCGGAATCGGCTAGCGGACGGCACCGGTATTCTATTTCGCGGGATGGCGGTGTGAAAGGCTCGGGATGTTGACGTGCCGGCGGAGGCTTGTTACAAGGGTTGAATCCCAGCCGCACCGTTTATCCATGGAGAAGTTTCAGTGGGACTCAGCGAACGTCAAAAAGAAATCAAACGTCGGCGGCACCGTAAACAAAAAGTGGCCAAGCTGACCAAACGCGTGGCGAAAGCGACCGTCTCGGAAAAGGCTGTGATCGCGGACACACTGCGGAACCTGACGTCGGGTGCCGGGGACATCATCAGCAAATTGGATTTGGAAAAGCGCTGACCGCGGGTCCGCCATCTGCGGGTCGGGCCGCCCGTTCATCCCGCCCGTTCATCCCACCCTGCCGTGGACCTTCCCCAGGCTGGCCCCGGTTCGTCCCGCGGGCTGAGGTGTTGATCGTTGCCAAAGACGTCAGTCCGAACCTATGGCCCCCTCTGCGGATGACGCGACTGCGATTGAATACCCTTCATCTTCAGAATCGATACTGATCTGACCGCCTTCGGGAATCTC
>JAYGDO010000137.1:0-20375 GCA_046582885.1 Pirellulales bacterium
GTGATCAGGCAACAGGACTACGCCAAGGACCAACTTCATCCAGAAACAAGTGAGCCTCGGCAGGCCCAGGCATCCAAAGAGGCGCCGTCGAAACGTTAAAATAGGTAAATTGATAATTTACAAGATGGCCTTTTAAGCGATTCTTTAGCGGGTTTTTTCAGGAGATTCTCGAAATTCGAGGATCTCCTTTTTTTTGCCTTTTTTAAATGTCTTCGTCGACAGGCGCCCGTTTTGGTGTAGAGTTAAGGAGCATTCTACGTATACTATCTAGAATATCTGTTTATCCCAAAATATTTATATCCTCCAACTAGCCGGTTGACAGTAATTATGGCCATGCTATTTTACCCTCCTAGCTTCTGCATACGTAAAGAACCCGCCCAACCCTCGCATTTTCAGGTGGGGGAGCACGTGGGGTGGTTCAGAAACATGTTGGGGCTTGGGAGGGCTGCCGCCCAGCCGTAGTCCCCGTCGTCGGTAGGGCAGAGAGGTTTTTGGCGGGTGATTGTCGTTTTGCACGTGAATTTAAACGTTTGAGTTCCTAAATTGATTTGAGGAGAGCTGAGATATGAATCGCACTTTAATTTTCGGTATTGTCGCTTTTTTGGCGATCGTCGGCATCACGCTGACCGGTGGCGAAAAGCAGGCCGTGGCTGGCCACGGTTGTAATGGTTGCAGTTGTGCAGCTGACAGTGATGGATGCGACGCTAAATGTGACGCTGACGATGCTTGCTCGGGCAAGTGTAAGGGTCGTCGTTGCAGTGGCAAGAGTTGCAGTGGCAAGAAGGACCGTTGCTCGGGCCGTAGTGGTCGCTGCCACAAGCGCGGCAAGGGTTGCGATGACGGTTGTGCCGCCCCAGCTGAGGGCGAGGCTGCCGCCTAGTTTAGTAACGCATAAAATTGCCGAACCTGGGGTCGTTTCGTGCTAGTGGCCCTGGTTCTGGCAGTAACGTTTGCGAATTGAGGCCGAATCTCTTCGGAGGTTCGGCTTTTTTTATGGAATAGTGCGAAAATTCCAGTCGCCTAGTCTGGCCAGCGCAGGTTGGAGCAGTCGGCGGCCCGTCGTCGATGGAGGTACATAGTTTGATGCGATCGGTATCAGGGCATGGGGTAGCGGCGGCAGCGATCTGTAAGCGGTTAATTCGAGGGTTCTTGTGGCGGATCAGCTTAGTGACACAACGATGCAGAGAGAGCCAACCGGCATGCCTTCACTAGGCGTGCGGACCTGTATTAGTTTTTTGTTGTTTCTGCATCTCTTTGCAGTCAGCGCCGCGGTGGTGATGAATTTTGCGCCCGACTTCCGCAGTGGAATCCGGGTGGCGTTGGCTGACGTTCCGGGTTTGCGGCCCTATCTCAACCTGTTGGCAATGAATTCGTCATTTGGCTTCAATCCCGTGTACGGCACCCAAGAGGATTACAGCCACTCATGCGAAATTTTGCTCGATGTCCCAGATGAATTCACTTCGGAAGAAGCAGCAGGGTTTGAGAAGCTCGTGCTCATGCCTGAAAAAACTTGGCCCGGAATGCGCCGCTGGCGCTACCTGAGGCTCAGCTTAATGACCGGATTCTATGAGGGTGACGACACGCTTGAGAGCCTCCTGCCCTCTGCCCTTGCATTAGGTCTGCTGCGCGAGCATGGCGTCAAAACGGGAACCCACCGATTCCGCTGTCGCTCCCAAATGCCCGTAAGGATGCGCGGATTCGAAAATCTTCCATTGGAGATTCGCGAAAATCCATTCCATGAATCCTATTTCGAGTCGGTGTATGAAGCGCAGTTGTCGTGGAATGACGAGACAAGGCAGTGGTCCTACACAAAACAGAGCGGAAGTGGCGAAATGACAAGGTTCGGACGAACAGAACCTAAAATCAACGAATAGGATCATGGAACCCGTGCGCGAATACTTTAACGAGTTGGTGATACGATTCGGTCAAGGATGGAACCGATTTTGGTATTCTGCCAGCGATCCATTCAGTTTGTGTGTCATGCGAATTGCCAGCGGTCTCGTCGCCCTTTACTGGCTTTTGACATACACGGCAGATTTAACTTTGTTTTTCAAAGATGGCGGACTATTGCCTACGGAGCTTATCGCGGATTTCAATGCCGAGGGCGGGCTAAATGTGGCGTCTTTGTCCTATCTTAGCTACCTGCAGACCCCGACCGAGCTGTACATCGCACACGCAATCGGCGCACTTGTTGTCTTGTTTTTCACCGTCGGATTCTACACGCGGATCACGTCTATTTTGGCGATGTTCGTCACGCTCGCGTATGTCTACCGGGCTCCCTTCGTCACTTCCGATGTCGAGACAGTTTTGGTGATGCTGCAATTTTACTTATGCTTGGCGCCTTGCGGCGCCTACTTATCCGTCGATCGTTGGGCGGCGAATCGTCGAGCTTCGAATGACGACCCAGCAGAGGAAAACCGACCGTCGAAAAGTTATAGTGCAACGATTTCACTACGACTGATCCAACTGCATGTGTGCGTCATTTGTCTCATGTCAGGCCTGGCAAAGCTCACGGGGCCAGCGCAATTGTTGGATGTCGAAAACTGGATTAATCCGTGGCTCAGCGGATCTGCTACTTGGCAGATGATCGGCTGTCAGGTTTCACCGATGGTGGACCTGACATTTCTCCGTGCGACCCCGGGGCTGATCCAGGCGTGGGCCCACCTGATCGTTGCCTTCGAATTAGCATTTCCGTTTCTGATCTGGAAGAACTTGGCGCGGCCGTTGTTGCTGGGGATCGCCGTTTTCATGTGGGGCACACTTTCGTTGATCAGTGGAGTTGCTATCTTTTCACTGCTAATGATTGTTGCCAACATCGCGTTCGTTTCTCCCCAGTTTCTACGCGGCATGTTTCAGAAGAACGGCACTGCGGCAACCGAGCAGGCGGCCAATTCACCACCGGCGGCGGCGACGGGATAAGACAGAAGTGCCGCTCGTCAATCCGGAATGTTAAGTCCGAGATATGTTTTGGCGTTGCCGTAGCAAATATTCTCAATCAACGGCTTTAGCAGGTCGTCGTCGTTGGGCATCTCCCCGTTTTCCACGTCGCGGCCGATTAAATCGCAAAGCACCCGCCTAAAGTACTCGTGTCGCGGAAACGACATAAACGACCGCGAGTCGGTCAGCATTCCCACGAACCGTGAGAGAAGGCCAATATTTGACAGTGCGTTCATTTGCCACTGCATGCCTTCTTTTTGGTCTAGGTACCACCAACCGCTGCCGAACTGCATTTTACCGGGTGTAACCCCGTCCTGAAAATTTCCCAACATCGAACAGACGGAAAAGTTGTCGGTCGGGTTGTTGTTGTAGACAATCATTTTCGGTACAGCGGCTTTACGGTCGAGCTCATCTAAATACGCTGCCAGCGAGTCGGCCTGCCGCCAGTCGCCGATGGAATCGAAACCGGCGTCGGGTCCAATTTCGCGGAACGCACGCGAATTGTTATTTCGCTGTGGGCCCAGGTGTAGTTGTTTGGTCCAGCCTCTTTCGGCATCAAGTTGGCCGAAGAACAGCATCATGTACGACGCAAATTGAGCGTGTTTTTCGGCGTCTGCAGTTTTGCCCTCGCGAGCCCCTTGAAAAATGGCTGCCGCTTCGCCATCGGTGCAGTCGTCCGCGTAACAGTAACTCAAGCTATGATCAGACAATCGAGATCCCATTTTGTGGAAGTAGTCGTGTCGCTGCTTGATGGCGGACAAAAAGTCGTCAAGTCTCTTGATGTCGACGCCACTCACCGCGGCAAGGCGATCGACCCAGAGGTTGAAGTCGCCCGGCCGATCAACCGCAAGCGCTTTGTCCGGCCGGAATGCCGGATAAACGCGTGTCAGCAGATCGGATTCGGCAATTTTTTGGTGAAAGGCCAGATCATCGACGGGATCGTCGGTTGTGCAGAGTGCCTTGACGTTGAACTTCTTCAAAATTCCGCAGACGGAAAGTGCGTCGCTTGCCAACGCGGCATTGCCCGTGTCCCAGATGTCCTGCGCCGTTTTTTCGCTGAGAAATTCGTCGATGTCGAAATAACGTTTAAGTTCGAGGTGGGTCCAGTGATAGAGCGGATTACGCAGAGTATGTGGGACGGTCTTTGCCCAAGCCAAGAACTTGTCACGGGGCTCGGCGTCGCCGGTGCAATAAGGCTCGCCCACTCCGTTGGCCCGCATCGCTCGCCACTTGTAGTGGTCGCCTTCGAGCCAGATTTCGCACAAGTTGTTGAAGCGGCGATTCTCGGCGATGTCTTCTGGCGGCAGGTGATTGTGATAATCGAGGATCGGCTGATCCGCAGCCCAATCGTGGTACATGCGCTGGGCTGTTTCAGTCTGCAAGAGAAAATTGTTGTGTATAAAAGTCATGCTGATCCTCAAAAGCGATCGAAATGCAAGTTGCTGGACGGTATTATGCGCTCTGAATTGCCTCGCGAAAACGACCCGAAGGGGCTTTCCAGGCAGAACGCCACGCGTCGCGATCGGCTTTCGGCGATGCTATACTACCGCAGCGCCGAAAAAAGTCGAACCAGGGCGGAAAAATTAGGCGGTTCGTTAAATGAGCGACGATTCCGACCAGCAAGTGGCGGACCAAATCGACATGCTTCGTCAGCGCGTGGACGAGTTGGAACGCCTGCTCTCGTGCACATCGGCGGCGGAGTCCAATTGGCGGGCGTTGCTGACTAGCGGCCCGGACTACGTGTTGATTATTAATCCCGATGGCGCGATCCGCTACATCAACCACTTGATGGCTGGGTTCTCGATGGATGAGGTGCTCGGGTCGTGCGCGTTTGATTATGTGTTGGCCGAGTACAAGGACTCGATGCACACCTATCTGGATGAAGTGCTCGATTCCGGTACCGTGCGGCAGATCGAAGTGCCCGCCGTTACCTCTGGTGGGGAAACAGCATGGTTTAGTGTACAAGTGGGTCCGTTTAAGGAAAGCGAGAGGATCGTTGCAGCCACATGCATCGCAACCGATATTACCGATCGCAAACGGCAGGAACAGAAACTAATTGCCGACAGTCAACGATTACGAAATTTGCTCGACTTAGACAAACGAGAACGTAAGCTCATCGCACACGATATTCATGACGGCTTTGTGCAGGACGTTGTGGGGGCAAAAATGCTACTGGAGGCGATTAGTGATGAGCAAGCCACACAGGGGTCGAGTCACGAGGCCTTTGGTAAGGCGACCACGTTGCTGTCCAGTGCGATTGACGAAGCGCGACGGATGATCAGCGAGTTGAAGCCGTTGATAATCGGCGAGCAGAGCATCATTCAGGCGATTAATCACTTAATCCGCGACGACAATTTTTGCCAAGGTGTGAAAGTTGGATTTTCGCACAACGTGCAATTTGAACGGTTGGACTCCATGCTGGAAGGAACTTTATTCCGCATCGTGCAGGAGGCACTGAATAACATCGTACGGCACAGTAAATCACCGACAGCCACGGTTGATCTGGCCGAGTCCGACGGGGTGATAAATCTTGAGATTCGAGATGAAGGCATTGGCATGGACCTGGACAACGTGCCCGAAGACCGATTCGGAGTACGCGGAATTAGCGAGCGGGCACGTCTGTTTGGAGGTCAGGCTGAATTCACGAGCGGGCCGGAACGGGGTACGCAGCTTTTCGTTTCCATACCGCGAATTGACGTTTGACATGCATCTTTCTGCGGCCGCGACCCAAAATCGAGTCGCCGCCGATTGAAACGGCGATTACGGCTGGTTTTGTGCCGGAATAATCCGCGCAACGGTTGCGATTGTACGCACCGTTCGACCGACAGATGGGATGCGGGCTAATATTTCCAAACGGGGAATAGGTTCGTTATTCGAAGCAAGTCATGTCAGTCAGCCACGCTCCACCGGGGCATTTATACGGCCAGTTATTGGGCGAACCGCTCACGCATGCAGCTTGGCGTATCCACGCCTTGCTGTTGTTGCTGTTGCCGATTATGGCTTGGCAAGTGATCGTGCCGGCCCATCAGGAGCCGAATTTTGGGATCAAGTTGGCGGATGGCCAATTGGTCATTCGCGATTTGGCCGCGCACATCAGATTCGCTCGCGCATTTTGGGCTGAGGGTGGGGACTACTCGGTTGCCAGTCATATACAGATAACCAATGCATGGTGTGGCCAGGATGTTAATAGAGCGTTGCCATTTGGATATTCGCCGACGATGCTTTGGCTGCTTGCACCGTTCTGTGTGCTGACGACAAAGTGGGGGTTCGTTATCTGGACCCTAATCAACGGCGGAGCCGTGTGGTGGATGGCCCAGCGGCGGCGAAGTGTCTGTCTGATTGGCGCGCTGGCTTTGGTCAGTCCATTGACAATGATCTCGATGGCGCTCGGGCAGACGAGTCTGCTGACGGCGGCAGGTATCATCTTCTTGATGCTTCGGCATCGTCGCGCGGATTTGGAAGCTACCGAGCGTTGGTCTTGGCTGCTGGTGTGTGAAGTGGTGGTGCTTTGGGCGCTGACGGCGAAGCCGCCGCTAGCGATCGCCGCTGCCGCGGCGATGTTGGTGGGCCGCCGTTGGAAAACGGTGTGTTCGGCGATCGCGTTGACTCTGGTGACGACACTGCTGCTCACGCCAAAACTGGGATATGACTGGGTTGCGCAATACGTTGCCTTGTTGAGTAGCTACGATCGCGAAATGGCGGATGCTGCATTTGCTTGGTCGTTACGACCAGATCATATGAGTAATCTCAGGTCACTACTGTGGTCGTATGGCGTAATCGGCGATCATGTAGCGAGCCAAATTTCAGCCGTTTGTTGGCTGATTTCCACGGCGGCTATCGTTGCAGCGGGTGCCGTGCGGAAGTTGCCCGGATACGCGGCGTGGGCGTTAGCCGTGCTGGCCTACTTACTATTTTGTCCGCATTTAACCAGCACAGAAGATTTACACTTGATTGTGGTTGTTGCCTGGAGCGTGGTTTACTTACCAAATTATGCGGGCAATTATCGGTTTACATTGGCGGTTTTGGCGCTTACCGTGGCTCTGTTCGCCCCAGACAATCTGTTGCCAGTTGGCGGCTTTCGCAGCTCGTTCATCTTTGGCGTCAAGCTATCGATACTGGCCGTAGTCTGCGCCGCACTACGTAGCTGCCGGGAGCCTAAAACGTTGCCGGAAACCCCAAGGCTGGCGACTGACGGCCCTAGCCGGTAGCTCCATTTGATTCGCCGCAGCGTTTACGATCGAAGACTGGGGTGGTCCGAGAGGTTGCGATCAGCGTTTGCTGCTTCCATCACAATTTTATTTTTTCACTCTCTGAGCGGTCGCCGCCTTCGTCCGCATTTGTCCCATTCCGGCTTGCACTGATGAAGAATGCAACGAGTTCTGTTTTATTGAGGGTTCCCCTACGGCGATAGCGAATAAACTTCCGGACCGACGTGTTGCGTCACTACCGTGCCAAACAACGTAAAGGCATTGGCGTCGTAGATGGTGATCGGCAGGATTTTCCCGATTTGACGAGTCGTTCCTTCGAAGACAACAATATGATCCCAGTTCGTGCGGCCGGTGAGTTGTAACACGGGACTGTCGTCTAATTGTTTGAGTGCCGATTTGCTTGGGCCCTCGACCAGAACTTCAAACTGGCTACCGATTCGATACTGATTATCCTCTTCACTGATCTGGTTCTGAATTGCCAGCAGTTCGTTGTTGCGGTACTTCTTTACGTCGTCTGGAATGTCGTCTTCGTACACTTCAGCGCCTTTTGTGCCGGGCCGCTCGCTGTATTTAAAAATGAAGCTGTTTTTGAATCGGCACTCGCGGAGGAGATCTTTGGTCAGTTCGAAATCCTCCTCGGTTTCGCCGCTGAAGCCCACAATAAAATCGCTGGTTATAGTGGCGTCGGGGATCGTCTCGCGGATACGGGCCATCATGTCGCGGTAGTCCTCGACCGTGTAGCCCCGTTTCATGCGGTCGAGGATTCGATTCGAACCGCTTTGTGCGGGCACGTGCAGATAATGGGAACACTTGGGCAAGTCGCGCACCGCCTGCAACAGGTCATCCGACATATCACGCGGGAAGCTCGTGATAAATTTCAACCGGTCGATTCCATTAACTTCACTCAGCTGGTAAAGCAAATCGGCCAGCCGCGTCGTCTGTCCGCTTTCTAAGAAACGGTAACTGTTCACCGTCTGCCCGAGTAGCGTGATCTCGCGGCAACCTTCATCGGCCAATTGTTCTGCTTCGGCCAAGATTTGTGCGGGTGGACGAAATTGCTCGGGGCCACGGACCTTTGGGACAATACAGTAGGTGCAAAATTTGTCGCAGCCAATTTGGATGCGGACATAAGCCTGGTAGGGCGACGGTCGCATCTCCGGCATCCGCAGAGGATCGTAGTTATGGAAACTCTCTTCGATCACATCACGCGAAAATCCCCTGCGCTCCAGACTCACTTCCATCTGTGGGCCGGAGCCGCCGGAAATTTCTTCGATTAAGTCGGGAATCTTTTGAAGCTGACCGGGTCCGACCACTAAATCTACATAGGGTGCGCGATCAAATACGATACTTTGATGATTCTGTGCCATGCAGCCGATAACGCCGATGATCTTTTTGGGGTCGCATCGCTTGGCGTATTTCAATCGACCCAGTGCGCTATAGATTTTTTCTTCCGCATGCTCGCGGACACTGCAAGTGTTAAACAGTATGACGTCGGCTTTTTGGGCCTGCCCTACAAGTTCGTAGCCGCGCTGACGCAGAGCGGCCACGACCAATTCGCTGTCGAGCACGTTCATCTGACAGCCGACGGTTTCGATGTAGAGTTTTTTTGCCATGCTGCGCGTGTGGGTTAGCTGGATGGACGCCGAGGGAGTCGTCCTCCACCGAGCCACGGCAAAACGGCTAGCGAGCCGCGTCCCGGGCGAAACCCCTATCCTAGCATGCGCCACAGTCATCGGGCGAGGGGAGAAGTCAATTGGCTGACTGAATTACGACTCCGGAGCGAAGATTCGCACCGTGGCGATAAATAGCGTCAGTGCACCAATGAACGCAAGCGCGGTTTTGATTCGGTCGAATGGTGTTTCACCAATTACGTCGGTTAGCCGTACAACATTCGTTGTCGAGTGTTTCGGCACTTGCGTCGTGTTCTCGAACGGACTGTGTGAAGCGATCGTAGGCCGATAGAGTTGGACGGATTGTGCTCCCGGCTGAGCGGCACTCTCGTCAACGATGGCAACCTTTGGCACATCGCGTTGCGGCTGTGCCGCGGGCAGGTCAGTTGTTGTTTTCTTTGGCGGCACCGGTGCAAGTGGCGACCATTCTTTGTCGGCGACAGCCTCACGAGCCGGCTGGGCAGGCGGAGGCGTTCTAACCAAAGGAGCGCCAACTCGCGGGGATGGGGTGCTGCTGGCAATGATCTGGCTTTGTGGCGTCAGCAGAGGCCGCACGTCGGCCAGGAAAAGTTCGACTCGACCACAATAGCTGCCCACCGTCGACCCGCCACCGGCGCCGAGCAATACCCCCGTCAGTTCGCGATGCTTGTTGAAAATTGGGCCTCCCGAATCTCCTTGCCGCGCTTCCACCGACAACTCAAGCAGTTCGAAGGGATGCTGTTTACTCGGCGCGACGTACTGAGTGCAGCGCCCAGTTGCTTCGCGATAACGTCCGCTACCATAACCGGCAATCGTGAGTTGCTCGCCTGGACGTGGGGCGGTCACGGCAATTGTGACCGGCTCGGCGTTCGGTTTTCGAATTGCCAGCGCGGCCAGATCCCACTGTTTATCGGTTTTGATCAGCGTTGCGACGAACTGCGACCCGTCCGCAAACGTGAGCTGTATTGGCCCCGTCGCACCGCGGACAACGTGCCAATTCGTTAATACTAGACCATAAGTGTCAGTTGTGGCAATTAGTGTGCCGGAGCCTAATGATTGTGATTTGTTCTCTGGGACAACGACGCGAACAACAGCGGGATGCGGCTGCTTGGCGGTCGCGGAACGAATGTGCAGCGGACGAGTACCTCGTCCTGCGACCGGCGGTCTTCATGTGCCACCGGGTAGACAGCTCTGCGCACGCAAAGACGATTGGACGAAAAGAACGGTCAACAAAAGTGCAGCGGCTCGTAGAGACACGAGGTGTGGAGACATGGTGGAAAGCGACTCACTGATGAGCTTGGGGAATGTCGCGTTCCGTCGCGTCCGCGGCCGTCTGGCCTCCTATTCAATAATGTCATCGACATTTGGCGGCAGTCGCTGCATCGCCGAACTTGGTTGGTATGAAAGCTTACCGAATCCGTGCCGTTGTCGTGTCCCACACAGCCGCACCATTTGTTATCAAGCGTTGCCGACCGGCTGCCGCGCTGTTACTTAAGCGATGAATGAGCCGGTCGCGGCTGCTTTGCGGATCGTAACGCGATTAGCACCCAGCCAATCAGTGACAGAAATGCGGCAACCAGAAGAGTGATTAATCGGGTCGGCGGTATGGAATGCGGCGGCTCGGTGAGGGGTCTCACCGCAGTGGGATCGACTGTTGGATGGATGGTCTGATAGGCCATGTCAGCCGACGCGACAGTATTTTGTCCCGCGTTAGCGGTGTGCCACTCTTGCAGCAAATGATCCGGCAGGTCACTGGCCGTGCCGGTGTGTTCGTGCGGATGAATTTTTCCCAGTAGTTCAAAGTCGATTCGGTAGCGGTCTGGGATGGCATCGAGGAACAGCTTTGGGAATTGCTCAGGCGGCACGGCGGCAGGCGATCGAGCAGATGCTAGCGGTGGTGGCGTTGCCGCCCGATCTTGTCCCGCGTGACAAGCAACCGCCGAGAGGACGGAAATGGAAATCACGCCGTAGATGATCAGATTCTCCCGCATAACACGGATATAAATCGCAAATGCCGGATCACGTCAATAGATATTTCGCGAGTTCGGTTGACGACCATCAGGCTTCTGCTGGATTTTTCTGTGGAGAACGATTAAGTTGCCGACCAGAATTCGAAGCCATGATCCGAACCCATTCCCCAGATTCTTGATTGCTCGGTGGAATTATTCGCTTCCACTCATTGGCCGGCCGTGTTGACGTTAGGCATTCTCTTGTCGGGTGCACTAGCGGGTGGTTGGCTTGCGCAGTTTCTACGGCTGCCTCGTGTGACGGCATATTTAATAGTGGGTTTGCTGTTTGCGCCTGCAACTTTGCAGTGGATGCCGACTGTACTTCAAGCTTACATGCCGCACATCGGTGAGCAGCACCTGGCGCAACTGGAGCCATTGGGACAATTAGCGATGGCTTTAGTGTTGTTCTCGATCGGCAGTCATTTTCCGCTGACGCGGTTTCGTCAAATTCTCCGTCGTGTGTTTTGGCTTTCGGCAGGTGAGATTGGTTTTACGTTTGTGTTAGTCGGCGGAGGGCTGCTGCTTCTGCCGCTCGATATATCCTGGCAATCAGCGATTCTCTTTGCATCGCTGGCTATCGCCACGGCACCGGCGACGACGATTTTGGTGCTGAAGGAGAACGAATCCGAGGGACCGGTCACCGAATTCACGACTGCGCTGGTGGCGATCAACAATCTGCTGGCCGTCGTCCTGTTTGAAGTGTTTTATCGCGGAATTCACCTTTTTCAGTTCGGCTCCGCTACGACGCTGGGCCGGGAACTAGGCGAATTCGCTGCCGATCTGTTTGGATCGGTAGCGTTGGGATTTATTGCTGGTTTGGTGACCAGTTTTGCGTGCGGCTTGCTTTCGCCGGGAAGGTGGTTAGTGCTGTTAGTTGCCGTGAGCACGCTCTTGCTTGGCATTTGTGGGCTTTGGGGCGTTCCGTATCTTTTGACTTTCCTGGCTATGGGAGCCACTGCGGCAAATTCGTCGGACCACGCGCAAAAAATGGTCTCAGAACTGGATCGCTTCACGGGATTGCTGTGCGTTGTTTTCTTTGTAATTCACGGCGCAGCAATGGACATTGGCACTTTGTATACAGCAGGATGGGTTGGCGTGGCGTACATCGTGTTGCGAATCATGGGCAAGTATCTTGGAATCTTTTTCACAGCTGACGCCCACCTTGACGGCCACGATGTGAAGTACTGGTTGGGCACGACGATGTTTGCTCAGGCGGGTGCTGCGATCGCTTTATCGAGTATAGCCGCCGATGGTTTGGGCGAGATGGGAAAGCAGATTCGCAGCGTGATTTTGGGCACAGTAATCGTGTTTGAATTCGGTGGCCCAATCTTGACGCGAATCGGACTGTTGCAAAGTGGCGAAGTTCCGCTGGGGCATGCCATTCGGCACACGTCGACAACAGTTCTTGGCGAGCTGCGATCGATTATCAACCGCTTGACGACCGCCGTGGGTTTAAATCCTTTTTCCGGGCGTGACCTGAGTCAGTTAAAAGTCGAAGACGTTATGCGCAAGAATATCAAACCGATCCCGGCGTCGGCTTCGTTCGACGAAGTTGTTGAATTTCTTGAGCAAAGCCACGACAACAATTTGCCGGTTGTTGACAGCCAACTGCAAGTGAAGGGCGAGCTGCGGTATGAGAATTTGCGCCATTCGTTGTTTGACCCCGATCTGGGTTTGTTAGTCCGCGCCGAGGATTTGGCAGTACCCGCATTCCAAATTCTCTATCCCGATGACAGTGTGGAACGGGTGTGGAATCTCTTTCAACGCAGCAATATGGATTCGATGATGGTCGTCACGCGCGATCAGCCGCATGTTTTTGTGGGACTGGTGCGTCGCCGCGAACTCTTCCGTCTGTTTTTGACGGAACAAAACAAAGAATCCACAGCCCGGCACGAATAAAATTCCAGCGGCTGCTGCCCTGAGAACATACAGCGGTACTGGTGTTGCTAGCTGAATAAGTTAAACTGAACGACCCCCGCTGGTTGCTGACAAGTCGGCTGGACCGCTGAATTAGCGAAGTAGACGCCGCTGTCGAAGAACGGCTAATATCCGGGGCCCCACTCCGAGAGCGAAAGGATCTACGCGTTGCCTACGTCAGTATCTGATAGTGGTATCCACGCCCGCGATAAATCGTCCCGCGCCGCGGTTGTCGCTTCGCCGGAAACCGTCCCGTCATTCGGTCCGTCCGACCCGCCCACGGGGCAGCCCCAGAAGATTAGTGAGCCGGCTGGCCTGGTCGATCGCCTGATCATGTGGACGGCGTTGATCGCACCTTTCATGGGTTTTATTGTGGCGGTCATCTATTGCTGGGAAGTAGGCTGGGTCACGTGGCCGTTCTTGGTCATGGCAGTGGTGTTTTGGATTATCTCGGGGAAGGGCGTAACGGTCGGATTTCATAGATTGCTGACACATAATGCATTTGAAACCTATCGCCCCTTGCGGGCGATGTGGATGATGTTGGGTGCACTTAGTGTCGAAGGATCGCCTTTGGTTTGGTGCGCTGTGCACCGCCGTCATCATGAATTTTCGGACCAAATCGGCGATCCGCATTCGCCCAACTTGCACGGCAAAGGTGTATGGAACTCGATACGAGGGTTTGCTTACGGTCATTGTGGATGGCTGCTGACGCAGTACTGGTCGGATCCAGATTTGAAGCGATATGTTCCCGATCTGCTAAAAGACAAATTTCTCGTTGCGGTTGATCGCATGTACTACATATGGGTCATTCTCAGTTTGGCCCTGCCTGCAGCCGTGGGCGCGTTGATTACGATGAGTTGGAACGGCGCGTTGCTTGGCCTGTTGTGGGGCGGATTGGCGAGGATTTTTATGGGCCATCACATTACGTGGTCGATCAATTCGGTCTGCCATATTTTCGGTAGCCGGCCGTTCAAATCTACTAATGATAAATCTACCAATAATCTGTTGTGCGCGATCTTGGGATTCGGCGAGGGTTGGCACAACAACCATCACGCTTTTCCGACCTCGGCGCGGCACGGCTTGTTTTGGTGGCAAGTTGACACAAGTTGGCTGACCATTCTCGCGATGAAAAAATTGGGGTTGGCTTGGAACGTCAAGTTGCCGGCCCAGGAAATCACGGAAATGAATTGCGCCGATCATGGATCGCGCTGACCGTCGTTTCATTACTACGGCGGCCCTCTAATTTTTCCTGCTTGAAACTCGGGATTAGGGATTCGAGCTGGATCTGTCGTGAAATTGTTCCGTTGCAGGTCGAGGACTGGACCCCGAGCGCGCCGAGGGGCTACCATATAGTCACTGGCCGGGGGGCTCTTATTGGCCAGATTAGGCTTTTCATCTGCGGTTCGCGGAATAAATCAAACGGCTGTCTGAGAATAACTTTGTAACGGAACAAGAGCAGTGACAGATCACGTATTCGCAACTTCGGGTATCCAGAGCGTCGTCTCCGACCTTGAACGCAATATGTGCCGTGTGGTACTCGGCAAGCCGGAGGTGGTCCGCTTGTGTACAGTCGCACTGCTGGCCGGCGAGCACGTTTTGCTTGAAGACGTGCCGGGTGTCGGCAAGACGCTTGTTGGCAAAGCGCTAGCCAAGAGTGTCAGCGGCCGTTTTTGCCGCATTCAGTTTACACCCGACCTGTTGCCAAGTGACATAACGGGGAGCAGCATATTTCGTCAGGCCTCGAACGACTTCGAGTTTATCAAAGGTCCGATCTTCGCCAATATTGTGCTTGCAGACGAAATTAATCGCACGACGCCGCGCACGCAAAGTGCGTTGTTGGAGGCGATGAGTGATCATCAGGTTTCATTTGACTCGGTTACTTATGACTTGCCGCGACCATTTATGGTGATCGCCACGCAGAACCCATCTGAATTTGAAGGAACGTATCCGTTGCCTGAGAGCCAGCTAGATCGTTTCCTCATGCGAATTGCGGTTGGATATCCCAGTCGTGACGATGAGCTTCAGGTTCTAGCTAGCCATCAAGATGGCGAGCCCGTGGATCACCTGGCTCCGGTACTGAATTGTGACCAGATTAGGTCACTGCAGCAGTCGGTGCGCGAGATGCGTGTCGATGATGCGATTCGCCACTACATATTGGATATTGTTGAAGCCACGCGCACCAACGAAGAATTGCACATGGGAGTGAGTACGCGGGGTGCCATTTGCCTGTGCCACGCAAGTCAGGCGCTCGCATTTGTTGAGGGCCGAGACTTTGTCGTGCCGGATGATGTTAAACGGCTTGCCATCCCGGTGTTGTCTCATCGGGTATTGGTGCGTAGTTACCTCAACAGTGGACATCGTGAAGCGACCGAGGCGGTGATTGAGCGCGTCCTTGAGGATATACCAGTTCCGGAATAGTGCGCAACGCAAACGGCAGGTTTGGTGACGCGTCGACCTTGCTGGGATGACATCTATGAAACTGCGGCGCAAAACGGTCATCTGTCGCGAAGGCTGGTATTACTTGCTCGTCTTGGCCTTCATCATTACCGGCTCGATTTTGCGCGAGGTGAATTTGCTGTTGGTGATGGCTGGAATGATGTTCTTCCCTTTCGTTTTCAATTGGCGGGCGGTGGTTGTCGGCCTACGGACGGTGAACTTTACCAGGCGGTTGCCGCGGCAAGTTGTGGCGGGCGATCTATTGGTCGTCGACCTCGTCGTGGAAAAGCGGCCAAGCCGATTTTCATTGCGGCGGCCATCCAGTTGGGGCCTCGTTGCCTCGGACTGTATCAGAAGAGAGTCAAATGATCGTAGACGGGACAAACCGTTGCGGCCAAGGCTGATATTTTGGCGGGTTCCGGTCGGCCAGCGGCTACGGGATTCGTACCGGGTTCGTTTGAATCGGCGTGGACGTTACGAGTTTGGGCCGCTGACCGTCTCGACTCGATTTCCACTTGGTTTGGTGCGGCGGACGATGGTTGTTGACGACCAAGATACGATCGTCGTGTTGCCGCGGCTGGGCCGTTTGACGAAGCAGTGGACGAACGTGTTCCGCGAGGCGCACATTGGGACGCGGAGCCACCAAAAAAAGGTCGGCGTGTTGGAGGGCGATTTTCACAGCCTCCGCGACTGGCGGCCAGACGACGGACAGCGCTGGATTCACTGGCGGACAACTGCGAGGCGCGGATCTCCGGTGGTACGGCAATTCGAACGTCAGCAGAATCAGAACCTTCTGCTGCTGGTGGATTTGTGGCGGCCGAAAAAGGCCAATGCGGCGGATGAAGAGGCGGTGGAACTGGCGGCGAGTTTCGCAGCGACTGTAATCACGGATGTTTGTCGTCGCGGCAACAGTTATTTGCATCTGGGGATCGCGGGAAGCGAGATCGTATCGCGCGAGGGGCCGGCTTCCGTTGGGTTGTTGAGCGAGCAACTTGAAATGCTTGCCGCCGCGCAGGCCGATTCGACCGACCGATTACCCGAGTTGTTATCCCGGACACTCAACACACTGCGACCGGAAATGTCGGTCGTCATTATTAGCCCGCGACATCTCGACACGAGCGATACCGAGCAGTTCGCTGAGTTGTGGGCCGATCCCGGTCGCCGCGCCTCGATCGGACATATTGTGACGATTAACTCGGGGAGTGAAGAAATTGACCAATTTTTCCAACTGGACTAGCGGATCGTGAAAATCGAGCGTCGATTACAGATTGCCGTCGCCGTCATGGCGTCGATGGGGACTTTGTTACTCGGTATGGGGTCGGCCAACATATTGTTGCCCACGGCCGCTATCTTGGTCGCGACCAGCAGTCTCTATCTGACGGACAGGTACCACTGGGTTGAACTCAATCGCAATGTCGCGAGCCTGGCGGCTGTCGCGGCGGTTTGCCTATCAGTTGTCGATTTCTTTCAGTTGGGTCGCGAGCGGCAGCTGCTGGCGATTGCCTACTTACTGATTTACCTGCAAATTGTGCTGATGTATCAGCGAAAAGACGTGCGCGTTTATTGGCAATTGCTGATGCTTAGCCTCTTGCAAGTCGTGGTCGCGTCTGCCCTTAATTTCGGCCTGGGCTTTGGCATTATGCTGATCGTTTATATGTTTGTCGGCCTGTTCGCACTGTCGGTGTTTTTCAACTATCGAGAAGTGGCCCGCGTTCGAGGGCCGAGTCGGGAAGATTGGGTGATTAAACCCCAATCGCTTTGGCGGCGGCTGACGATTGCCAACGAAATCGTCGGACAAGAGCGGATTGCGGCGGGCGAAGCGGACGCCACGGTCGGTTTGTGGGAGCGCACTATTCGGGTTGGCATGAGCACGCTGATTTGTACTTTTGGTATGTTTTTGCTCATGCCGCGATTCGGCGACGATTTGTCGATTCGCCGCATCACGGCCGGTCGCATGGTCGGATTTAACGATACCGTCGAACTTGGCACGTTAGGAGCGGCATTTGAGAATCCCGAAGCCGTGATGCGGGTGTGGTTTCGGCATCCGCGGACGGACAAACCATACAAGATCCACACAGAGCCGTTGTTCCGCGGCACGATTCTGACGGACTATGCAAAGGGAAAATGGCGATTAGATGTGATATCGCCGCAAGACAGATCGTTCCTGATCAGGGACCTGCCCGATAGCAATGTACCGCGCGTGAATGTGGAAATCGGCCTGGAACCACAACACGAAGACACGGTCTGCGCGGTTTATCCGTTGTTTAGCACGGGTCAAAAAAACATGCTGGAATTTCACGAGAAGCGGCAACAAGTAATTCGCACAACCAGTAGCAGTTCAAAATTTGAGGCGAAGTTGTGTACTACGGCGTTTGAAAACGGCCTGCAAAAGCATATCACTCCGGTTTTGCGAAACTACGACGCGATTTACATCGACCAACGTACACAGACGCTCTTCGAGTTTATGCGGAAAAAGCTGACGAACTATCCGGGAAAAGGTGACGAAGATGGACCCCTGAAGAACGTTGCCGCTTTGGCCAATCGGATTCTGGCCGACTCCGGATTGACCGAAGAGGATATCGTTGGCCGCGCCCGAATAATGGAACAACACTTAAAGGCGTCGGGCGACTACGAATATCAACTTGGTTCTGTCAGACGGAGTCCCCAAATCGATCCAGTCGAAGACTTCGTCGTCAACAATCCGCGTGGTCACTGCGAGTACTTTGCCAGTGCGTTGACGTTGATGCTGCGTAGCCAAGGCATTCCCGCCCGCATGGTGGTCGGTTTTAAGGGTGGGGAATGGAATTCGTTGGGCGGCTACTATCAGGTTCGTCAATTGCACGCCCATTCGTGGGTTGAGGCATTTGTCGAAAACTTGCCGCCAACTTCCGGTATGCAAACGAATGCCGGGTGGCTGCGACTGGACCCGACGCCCGGTAGCAACGAGGCGGATGAACTGATGGAGGCGATAACGCTGGCAGATCGCATCAACGAGTGGGCGAATTTCGCGGAATTTATCTGGTCGACGTATGTCGTCGATCTAGATGCCAAGCGGCAGCAGGAGGGCATCTATGTTCCGCTAGCCACGATGATCGATATCGGCCGAACTCTGGCCACTAGGCAATTCTGGGCCGAGGCACTCTCGGATGCGATCATTCCCGAACAAGATGAAGAGACGACTGCGAGTGGTGGCGGCTGGTTTAATCGGCGCGTTGGTGTGCTATCGATCTTCCTGCTGCTGTTATTGTTGTGTGCGATCCGATTGCGAGCACGCCTGTCGCTGCGTTGCAGGTGGAGACGGACGGAAGAGAGAACGGGGATCGGGATCAGGCGAACCCAGGTCATTTCTTTTTATCGGCGGCTGGAAACAATTTTGCGACAAAATGGTTTTGTCCGTCCGTCGGGTCAGACACAGCACGAGTTTGCAGTCGCGGCGGCCGGGCAGATGATCGAAATCCCAACTCGTGCGGCGGTCGCGCCGATTCCACGGAAAATTGTTGAAATGTTTTACCGCGTCCGCTTCGGTGGTGTCACACTAACGCAGAAGCAGCGCGAAGAAATCGATGCGGCATTGGGTCAATTAGAAAGGGCGCTACAGGATCAATCATGAAGATTGGCATCGTAGGATATCAGGGATGCGGAAAAAGCACTTTGTTCCGGTGGCTCACGGAGCTGGAAGCCGACCCGTCGCTGTCCCACACAACACAGTCGGCAATGGCGGAAGTGCCCGACGCTCGGTTGGCGCAACTGTGCGAAATCTATCAGCCCAAAAAGGTGACGCTCGCGTCGCTGGAGTTGGTCGATACGCCCGGCCTCGACGCGGCCCACGAAGGCAACGCCGCGAGATTGAGTTTGATTCGTGAGGCGGGATGTCTGATCCATGTCGTCGACGCATTTAGCGGGGCCGATCCACTCGCGACTCTGGCTTCGTTTGATGAGGATTTATTATTTGCCGATATGGAGTTGGTTGCTCGTCGCATTGAGAAGCTGCGCGAATCCGTCAAAAAGCCTCGACCCACGCGAGAACAGGAGCAGACGGAACTGGCCGCGCTTGAACCGTTGTTAGAAACATTGGAATCGGGAACGCCGCTGGCCGAGGTCGAAATGACCGACGAGCAAATTAAGGCAACGCGGTCGTTTCAACTGTTGACAGAAAAGCCACGACTCGTTCTTTTGAATCTGTCGGACGACGACTCGCCACAGCGATGGTTGGAACAGATGGCGTCCGACGTCGAAGCAGTGGCGATCCCTGCCGGACTTGCAGTTGAACTGGACCGCATGGATGAAGCCGACCGTCGGGACTTTGAGGCGGAACTAGATTCGCCGATTATCGATCGCGGCGACTTACTGCGGATGATCATGACAGTCTCGGGCCAGATGTTATTTTTTACGGCGGGCGACAAGGAGGTTCGCACCTGGATGATCCGAACGGGCGGAACGGCCGTCGAAGCAGCCGACGGAATCCACACGGACTTAGCACGCGGTTTCGTCCGCGCTGAGACGATGCAATGCGACGACCTGTTCCGGTTAGGTAGCGAACGCGAAGTGAAGGCCGCCAATCTGATGCGTCGCGAACCAAAAGACTACGTCATTCAGAACGGCGACATTTTGCACATTCTTTCGAATGCATAGCGAGAGGCCGACCGGGTGTGCGCCCGGGTGGGGAAAACGGCCTTAGCCCCTTACCCCGTTCTCACTCAACTTGCCGCCGCAGGAGAATCACCTCGTCGACGTTGTGATCATGGCCGTTTTCGTAACCGACCGGAATGGTGCGATCGACCATATAGAAAGCGCGGTGCCGCTGAATATCGCCCGAATCTTCACCCAACTCGCGACCGATCTGATAGCCATCCGGATAAATGAAGTTGTTCACAAAGTTATCAGTGCCCCAACGGGGTGGGGTCGAGACTTCGAAGTAACCAACGGTGATCCAGACGGCGTACACATTCGAGCGCGTCGTGGTCAGGTTGCCCAGACGGTTAATCGGCTGGAACTTGAAGTACGAATTGGCCGACGAATCGGCGTAGGATTTTTCGGGATTCTCCTTAAAACCATCCGTCGTATCCCGGAACAATGGAAAATCTGTGCCCAGATTAATTGAGAAGTCAAGGGCGAGTACGTGCCGACGCAATAGCGACGAATCGACACCGGTGAAATCCACGGTATCGACGACAACGCCGTTGTCGAGGTCGCGAAAATTGATGTAAGGGTGCAAGTCA
>JAYGDO010000185.1:0-2172 GCA_046582885.1 Pirellulales bacterium
GCCGGCTCGCCGCCTTTGCAGGCGTTGATCCATTCGCGATGGAAACCGGGCGAGTTGGGAATCGTTTGTGATGGCGGTTTGAAGTCGGCGAACTTTTCCTCCGGGTAAAGTTTTCGCTTGCCGAATCCGCACAACAGCATGCCTTCCTTGCCGATGAACAGGGTGTTGTTGCCACCGGCGGGGAGTCCTTTTTCTTTCAAAATTGGCGGACCTCCGCGGGCCTGGTACCAGTGCAGTGTCACTGCCGGCTGCTTCCCTTCCGCGGGAAACTCAAACTTTGTGGTCATTGACTTGGGCGTCGTTTGCGCGTGAACCGGCGGGCCCGCGCCGCCGGCCCTCGTCGGGTACTTTAGCCCGAGCGCCCAAAAAGGAATGTCAAGAATGTGACAGCCCCAATTGCCCGTTTCGCCGGTGCCGAAGTCCCACCAAAAGCGCCAGTTGTAGGGACAATACGCCGAATGGTATGGCCGCTCGGTTGCCGGGCCGAGCCACAGGTCCCACTTTAAGTGGTCAGGTACCGGAGGCTTGTCCGCCGGAATGCCGGGCATACCGCGCGAGCTGCCGATCCACGAATGGACTTCTGTGACCGGGCCGATCGCGCCGGCTTGAATCAGTTCGACGACGCGGTGCACGTTGCCGATCGTGTGCCGCTGGACGCCGAGTTGTGTCGCCAGCTTCTTCTCGGCCGCCAGATTCGTCATTTGACGAATCTCCCAAACCGAGTGCGCCATCGGTTTTTCACAATAGAGATGTTTGCCGAGACCCAGCGCCATCATCGATGGATGGAAGTGCGCGTGATCCGGGGTACTCACCGTGACCGCGTCGATCTGCTTTTCCATCGCATCGAACATCTTGCGAAAGTCGTAAAACTTCTTTGCCTGGGGAAACCTTCCATAAGCACCGCCCGCCCGTTTGTCGTCAACATCGCACAGTGCGACGACATTTTGGCCGGAGACGCCATTTAGTTGGAAACCGCCCTGCCCGCCTATCCCGATGCAGGCCACATTCAGCTTTTCGTTTGGCGATCGCTCCGCTCGCAGCGGATCCGCGCTGGTCCCCATCCAGAATCCCGCGCCGATGGCGGCCGTCGTTTTTAGCGCGTCGCGGCGATGGAATGTTGAGCTTGACATCCGACTCCTCGATTGGTTGGAGAGTTGCGGCGAGGTTTAATTTTTCTCGACGATCCAAACGTTTCGGTATTGCAGCGGATTGCCGTGACCCTGCAATTTGATCGGCCCGGGCGTTCCTTCCGCTCCCCCTCGCGAACCGCCCGTTTTGCCGTTGATTTCGAAATCGTCGTGAATCACAACGCCATTGTGCCTCAAGGTGATCCGCGAGTTCTCGATTTTTTTGCCGGACTTATCCATGACGGCATTGGTGAATTCGACATCGTACGTCTGCCAGGTCAGCGGCGGCGAGCACATGTTGACGTCGCATGCCTTCTTGCTATAGATGCCGCCGCATTCGTTGTTTTTACCGTCGAGCCCGAATGAGTCGAGTACTTGCACTTCGTAGTGATCGACTTGATAAAAGCCACTGTTGCCGCGACCCTGACCGCGGGCGGCCGGCTTGTACGGCAACATGAACTCAAGGTGCATTGTGTAGCTGTTAAATTTGCGTTTGGTAAGGATGTCGCGGCCGTCGGTGTTGAGCAGTTCGGTCTTCTCGTCGAGCCGTCCGCCTTGCCACTCGGAGGTGTCCTTGCCATTAAACAGGACGACCGCGGCCTTTGGCGGCTGTTGGCCCAACGTCGAACTTTTTCGGACAATTTTCTTGAGCGAAAAACTTTTCCCGGCGTCGGTTTGGCCGTTCATAATGCCGGCATCGACGGTGGCCGTGTACGGTTTTTGTCCCGTCGGTGGAAACGTTGAAGTTGCCGAAAACTCGGCGGCCGAGTTACCGAGATAGCGTTTTTTACCTTCGGCCGGTTTGAATTCGGCCTTGTCTCCTTTAAGGCTGCCATCCATCAGTATCTTTTGTTTGCCATCCCATCCCGCACCGGGTAGTCCGCCCGGATAGACCACGGCCTGCAGCGTACTGCCGCCAAGCGCGATTACCTGGCAGCCAATTTTTTCTCCGCCTTGGAGCATTCCGGCGTATTCCCCCTGCACGTGAAAGTCTTTCGGCAGCGTCTTATCTTCCGAGTCGGTCCACAACCCCTTGGCGGCTGAC
>JAYGDO010000326.1:0-8337 GCA_046582885.1 Pirellulales bacterium
CCAGGTACCGAGTTTTCAGTTGGCGGGTGGTTATGACCCTGACGACTTACTTGGCGTCGTTCACGGCTATGCGGGCCAGGTTACGTTGTTGGACGCCTGCCTGGGCGCCTTCATCCAGGCAGTTGATGAAAGCCCGTTTGGCGAGAACACGCTGCTGGCCGTGGTATCCCCGCGTGGGTTTCCACTCGGCGAACATCTGGTTGTCGGGGCAGAGGGCGATCGTGCGCCGCTTTACAGTGAACTGGTCCACGTGCCGTGGTTGATTAGGTTCCCTGGCGGCCGGGGCGCGGCGTGTCGGTCGTCGGAATTCGTGCAACCGGCGGATTTTTTTCACATGGTAACCGCCGCCCACGGTGCCGAGTCGGTGGCCGGCCCCGCGAAAAACCGAGCGGTCGTAATCGGTGATACCGGCGAGTACGCGATTCGAACCCCGGCTTGGTATATGAAGTCGGCTGTGGCGGATAGCCCGGAGTTATTTCGAAAGCCAGATGACCGCTGGGATGTCAACAACGTCGCCGATTTGTGCCCGGAAATTACCGAAAAACTTGAGCTAGCATTCAAACAGGCGCGGCGTGGCGACATGAATGCGCCACTGGACGAATTGCTTGTCACCGGCATCGAATGAGCGGCACCTAAATTGACGCCACTGCGTTCGTTGCGAGATAATGGAGTGAAGAGAGGTAAATCATGAAGAATCGTGAATCGAGCAATCAACCGGACGGCAAATCGATCATTCGACCGCGGCGCGGCCATTGGATGACGGCGGTCGCGCTGATTGTGGTTGCGGTGGCATTTTTTTCACTGTCGGCCGAGAATGCGGAGGATGCGGGTAAGCATGAAACCGATGGTAGTGCAACAACTCGTAGTGAAACAACTCGAAGCCCGAAATTAAAAGAGTTGGCCGATCCTTTGAGCAAGGGGATTTCCGTGGATGACAAGGTCGTAAAGACAGAGGATGAGTGGCGCGAGTTGCTTACGCCGCTGCAGTTTGAAGTAACTCGCCGGAAGGGAACCGAACGCGCATTCACAGGCGAATACGCTGAAAACAAAGTGCCTGGCATTTACAAATGTGTATGTTGCGGGCTGGCGCTGTTTTCTTCGGAGACAAAATTTGATTCTGGTACAGGATGGCCGAGTTACGACTCGCCGATTAGCAGTCGCCACGTCGCTGAAATACAAGATCGAAGTTGGTTTCTGCAAGTGCGGACGGAGGTGCTCTGCGGCCGATGTGACGCTCACCTGGGACACATGTTTCCGGACGGACCGCCGGAAACGACCGGTTTGCGTTATTGCATCAACTCCGCTGCCTTGAAGTTTGAACCCAAAAAAGAAGCGCCGCCAGAGAACTGACGGCGCTTCGGGAAGGGGAAAACATCCTTCGTTGCGTGTGATCAGCGAATTGCCTCGTTTAGCATTCGCACATTGGGCACACTGCGGCGGTGCACCAAGCCGCCCTCTTCCGTTTCAATGATCGTCGCCACCGGTCCGACATCTCGCACGCTGCCGTCCATGTCGGCCACGCTGACCGGATCACCCGGCTCCATGCGTTGGCGAATGTAATAACCGGCCAGGATGCCGCTAACGACATCGCGGCCACCGAGGCCAAACGCAATCGAAAAACCAACGGCCAAACCGCCAGCGGTAATGAGGACGAGGTTGTGAATGAGTTGGACATCAACGCCCAGGTCTTCCAGCACAACCAGCAGCGTGATTAACACGACGACGTAGTAAACGGCGCTCGCCAACTGCTGGGCATATCCGAGGCCGGCACGATCAGCACTTGTCGCGATCACGCCGCGCAAAAGTGCGGCCAGCAGTAGGCCAACCACGACCATAATTGTGGCCAGCAAGACGACAGGAATAAAGCTGGCGACGGGTTCCAGCACAGCCGAGGCCTCACCGAGTCCCATAAGCTGGAAGGCCACCATGAGCGAGACGCACATTAGCAGCCAGTAAACAAGTGAGCCCACGATCTCCGGCACGGTTTTTTTGATACCGACCTGCTTCATGGAATCGATGAGGCCGCCGCGTTCCGCACCGCGCTGCAGCCCGACACGATCGCACAGCGCCGTGATGACTCTTGCCGCGAGCCTCGCGATGAAGTAACCGACGATCAGAACGACGATCGAGGCCAAGATGCTCGGCCCGTGTTCCTTGCACAGGTCAATGAAAAACTGAAAGGCTTCCGTTGTTGATTCTCGCGTCGAATCGACTATTGTTTTGTTGTCGGCTGGTGCTGGCATCGTATTCCTCCAATTCAAATGATGGTTAACGTTAACCGGGCGGCAATAAAGGCTCGAATCGTCGGCAGCCCATGCCCCGACACTTAAGTGAGAGCGTTGTCGTCGCGTCTCTCGCTTACGCTTCGAGTTTTATCTACGTGGTAAATGTCGGCGAAACGGCCGGCGGCCGTTTTCATAGGAACCTTTCAACGTAAACCTGAAAAATGCCCACATCACATTGGCAAAAATCGCCATCCCAAACGGGACGGCCCGCAACGCGAATTCGAGCAAGTGCAAAAAAAACAACACGCGGTTGAGCCGCCGATGTACCGATTGTTGCAACTGCGGTGGCGGGGTTGTTACTTCTAGTTCGGCAAGTTGTGCAAATGGATCGGCAGTCATGCGTAGTGGCTTGCAGTCAGTGGTCAGTAAATCGGAATTAGGTTCTACAGTTGATCGGGAAATTGTTCTTTTAGTTTTTCGCGGGCGCGGCTGAGCCGCATCTTGCAGGCGCTGACCGTCAGGTCGAACATTTCAGCCAGTTCCTCGTAATTGTACCCCTCTGCATGTTTTAGGATCATCATCGCCCGGTCTTCTTCGCTTAATGTTTCCAGTATCTGCAACAAGTCAATTTCGAGAGCCTTGCTCTTTGAGTCTTCCGTCCTGCCGGTCGGCTCGGGTGGTTCACTCGTGATCCTGACGCGTCGGTCTCGTCGCGAGCGGGACCGCCGTAGGGAAAGGCAAGTGCGGACGGCGACTCCGTGAAGCCAAGTCGAGTATTTCGAACGCCCCTCAAATTTTGCGCGATTGAGAAACAGTCGCACGAACACTTCCTGTGCGGCATCGTGTGCATCCTGCTCGTTGCCCATCAGCCGGAAACAAATTCGCCAAACTTTTTGGCGGTATCTTTCCAGCAGACAATTGAACGCCGCGCCTCCGGAGCGATCGCGCTGCGATTCGGCAGCCAACTGCTCGTCGGTCTTGTCGTTCAGTTTCGAAGAATTTTGTTGGTCTGGAACCACCACTCAATGAAGTTTGCTGTTCCGATCAACTTAGTTGCCGTTACCAAGCCAATGGTCACAAACTGCGAAAAAAAGAAACCGCCAAAGAATGCAAGTCCTTTAATGTCAGGCGGATAGAATTGTCAACGCGCGCCGGTATCGAATCAGAATCGCCGGGTTGGGTCAAGAGCAAGCCGCGGGGTGCACGAAGTCGACTCTGCCTGGCGTACCGAGGTTTGCTGGTGGAAGTCCGCCCGGTGCGGCCTCCCCTTGTCCGCATCACCACTTCAGGCCGAACTGTTCGCCGTCGTCACGGCGGGTGGTGCCGCCTTTGAGATTTTCCGGCGGGATTTTTTTCGCCGCCGGTCGATCGTCGTCTTCCGCGGCGAATTCCTGCTCTTTTTTCTTGTCCGGGATCAGCGGCTTTTTCTCCAGCGCTTTGAGCGATAGGGCGATTCGCTGGGCGCCGACGTCAACCGACAAGATCATGACTTCGACTTGCTGACCTTCGCTGACGACGTCGCCTGTCCGAAAGACACGGCGATGCGCCAATTCCGAGATATGGATCAAGCCCTCAATGCCGGGCTCCAATTTGACGAACGCGCCGAAGTCCATCAGCTTCGAAACGGTCGCGCTGACGCATGTTTTTGGCTTATACTTTTGTTCGGCCGTAGTCCACGGATTGTCAAAGGTCTCGCGGTAACCGAGTCCAATTTTTCCGGTGTCAGGATCGATTTTTTTGATTTTTACCTTGATGCTTTGGCCAACTTCAAGCACCTCGCTCGGATCGTTCACCCGATCCCAACTTAACTGGCTGATGTGAATCAAGCCGTCCACTCCCCCCAAATCGACAAACGCGCCGAACGGTTGCAACCGCGTCACGGTACCTTCGCGAATCTCGCCGACTTGCAACTCTTCGAGCAGCTGTTTTTTTTGCTCGGCCCGTTCGCGTTCCAGCATCGCCCGACGACTGAGCACCAGATTTCGACGCTCCGGTTTGACTTCCGTCACCACGCAGGGAAATCTTTGGCCGACATATTCTTCCACATCCTCAACGCGATACGTCGCAACCTGGCTCATCGGAATGAAACCGCGCAAGCGGTTGACTTCGCATTCCAGTCCGCCTTTGTTGTGCCCGGTGATCACCGCATCGACGACCATGCCTTCGCCAATGTCTTCCCAGCCGCCGACGTCGATGGCGGTATCCGGGAGAATTAATTCGTAGAGCCCGTCCTCGGCGTTGAACTTGCTGACGACGGCGTCTAGTTCGGTGCCAATTTCCGGTGGTTGCTCGAATTGCTTGGCCGGCAGGACGCCCTGGTGGCGTCCGCCAAGATCGAGAAAGATATTTTCGTTGCGGATAGACATTACCTTTCCGCAGACCCGCGACTCTTCGGTCAATTCATCGTTCGCATCGGCTTTGCTGTCAGCGATTAAATCGTCGATCGCAACGCCAGCCAGCGCCGCGTCCAGTTCCTGCTGCACCTCGGGGCTTAAATTGGCTTCTAGCTGCGGTGGAGGCGAACTTTTGATTGTCGCGCTGGGCAGCGGTGCGGCCATCGTGCCGTCGGCTGCCGGATTGGCGGCACCCGCTTCGGCGACGTCCGGTCCGCCCCCCAGGTTCTGCGGTTGCGCCTTAATTTGTTGCGCCAATGAGGCATCCCGCTGGGAACCGATTTTGATTCCGCGGCGACCGGATTCTTCGGCGGCGTCGTCAATGTCGGTTGTTGCCGCAGGTTCCTCTTCAGATTCGGCCGCGGCGGTTTCCGGCGGCGAACCCGTCGCGATCTCGGGTGCTGATTCTGGTTGCACCGGTGCAGTCGCGCTGCCAGCGGGCTCTTCCGCCATAGTTTCCGGCGTTGAAATCGCGGGCGGAGGTTCCGGGTTGGCGGCGGATTCCGGCACGGCAGTATCATCGGTTGACGGTAACTGCTGCTGTCGACTCGGCTCGTCAGTCATCTAAAACTTATCCTGGTGTCTTCCAAATCCAAGGCGGGACTTTTTAGTTTATCGTCGTTTTTGCGCGTAGCCTAGCTGGTTTTTCACCTTAAAATTACTTTCACTGGCACTCGGCCGGGTGTTTATTCACAATACAGGCTGGGCGGGGGCTCCGCTCACGGGGAATGGGAAAGTGGATTCGCTTAAAGGTCACCTGCTGATCGCCGCGCCGCAACTCGGCGATCCGAATTTTGTTCGGACGGTCATTTTGATGATCGACCACGACGAAAACGGTGCTTTTGGAATTGTGCTTAATCGTCCGAGTGGCCGCACCGTCAAGGAGGTTTGGGATGAACTCGACGACTCGTGTGAATGCCTCGAATCGATCAACATAGGCGGTCCGGTCGTTGGCCCGCTGCTGGCGCTACATACGCAGGAGTATCTGGCCGAGGCCGAAGTGCTCCCCGGCCTCTACCTAACTGCGGAGCGCGAGAATCTGGATGAGTTGGTGCGTCAAGATTACTCCACGTTTCGACTGTTTAGCGGATATTCGGGCTGGGGCGAGGGCCAACTTGAAGGCGAATTGGAACAGGGCGGATGGATTACGCTTAAAGCGAAGAAGGAATACGTTTTTGTCTGGGACGACGATTTGTGGGACCGCATTGGCGAAGAAATTACGCGGGACGTCTATCGTCGCGGATTGAAGATCAAACAGTTTCCAACCGACCCGTCGTTGAATTAGCTCGTGCAGGGCCGGTTAACGGCTAGCTGCGGCCGCTCTTCGACACGTGACGGCAAATGCACTTGGCAGGGTGTACAGCGATGAAAGTTTACAATTCTTTCCGGCTCTCGTCGGCAATCGTGTACGGAGTTACGATAGTAAAGTCAGATTAGTGGCTCCTAAACCACTGGTCTAGTTTGCGGGATTTTCATTTGTTGTTTGAGGATGGCGTTGATGCCGTCGACGGAAATCAGGGCGTTTGTATTTACCGATGTCGTTGGTTCGACGCGGTTAAAAAAAATGATGCCCGGACGTGATAGCGCAGAGCGCAACGTCCAATTTGCCGAACGGATTCTCCGGCCGCACCGAGCCCTCCTCGAAGAAGCGCTGCGGCGGTACAAAGGGCGTCTGATTTCCACGCAAGGTGACGGACATTTCCTTGAATTCAAAAGTCCTATCAAGGCCGTGCTGTGGGCCGTCGAGTTGCAACAGCTACACCACAACACGCCCATCAAGACACCCGACAACACCGATCTCGGGTTGAAAATAGGGATTCACATGGGACCGGCGTCCACCGACCCGGACCGCCCCGATGACTTCGTCGGTACCAGTGTCGATTACGCGGCGCGACTGGTCAAATTGGGAAGCGAAGGCCGAATTGTGGTCTCTGAGATTGTGGCGACGTTCGTTCGAGACGAAGAAATTGCGGACATCGCCGTGCATGAACATGGGTTGTTCGAGATCGCCGGCATCGGTAACCGGCGGATATTTGAAATCGTTTATCGAGAACAGATGCCGAGCCCGTTGGAGGGGGTTGAAGATCTGCGGTCGTCCGAATCTCGTACGATCCCCGATAGTGGTCCACCCAGCCATTCATCCAGCAGGCGTGCATCTCCAGCCACGCTATTTGAACCTCGCAATGGCGTGCAGATTAAGGACTTCGAGCTGTTAGAAGAAATCGGCGAAGGCGGTATGGGCAAGGTATTCAAGGCTCGCCACATTGGCATGGGTCGCATTTGCGTACTGAAGCTGATCAAGGATTCACTGCTGCGGGCCGGCAACGAAGAAGTGCTCGAACGCTTTTACCAGGAAATACAACTGGTCGCGCAGTTGCAACACCCGAACATTGTCCAGGCCTACCATTCGTCAAGTCGTGACGACGATCGCCATTTTTTGGTCTTGGAGTATATCGAAGGCGCGACACTGGACGCACTGATCGACGATCGCGATGCGCTCGCCTTGGGCGAGGCTTGCGAGATTGTGCGGCAGACCGCGTGCGGGCTGCAGTACATCCACGAGCACGGACTCGTTCATCGAGATTTAAAACCGTCGAATCTGATGGTCACGCCGCGCAGTGGCGACGGCATGGTTAAGATTCTCGACCTGGGACTGGCACTGCTGGTCGACGGCACCGAGGATCGGATCACACAGTGCCGCGATCGGGCGATCGGCACGGCTTATTACATGGCGCCGGAACAATGGGATTCGACGACGGTAGATATACGAGCCGACATCTACGCGCTTGGCTGTTCGTTCTATCACATGATCACGGGAAATGCGCCATTCGAAGATTCCCGGTACAGTCAGGAATATGCGCATCGGCATGAACCGCCCCCTCCGCCGTCAACCGCCGAGCCGCTTCCCGAACGGCTGCACGGCATTTTGATGAAGATGCTCAACAAGGAACCCGACGATCGATTTGCCGAGCCAAGGGAAATTGTGGAACAGATCGAACGGTTTTCCGATGCCAGCACGCTCGGGTTTGGCCAGCCACAAGCCAAAACCGAACTCCCGCTGCGTCCCAGCGGCCTTTTGCAACCGGCTGCCGGCAAACAGGAGGGGACAGCCGCGGGCGACATCGCAAACAGACGAACGGCGGGCCGCCGCCTGCCGCTATTGCGGTCGCGTGCCGGCGGGCTGATCGCCGTCGCCCTGCTGGTTCTCGCCCTGGCGACGGTATTGATTCCCGCATTGTCCAAGTCCGATTCGCAGCGCGTCGTCGACTCGGAACACGCCGCAGCCGCCCGGGGCTTTTTGCTGACGATGCCGGGCATGAACGGTGGCTGGTGGTTTGAGGAAATTCCGTGGTTCTTTCCCGAGATGCGGCAACATCTGCTCAATCAGCTCAGCGTCGCGCAGTTCACCAACCTGCAACAGCGGGCCCATCGCTCCGACGTTACCGCTTTTTATAATCACTTGCGGGAGCTGTGCCGCGAGAGCTTGAACGCCAAAGAGTCCGGCGCGCCGGTGGTGTCGCATCAATTCACAGAGTTGTTTGTGGACCTGGAGGCTGCCCGATCTTTCGATGAAGTTGATCCTGAATCGGCCGCCGAATCGATTTGGTTCCGAGTTGATAAACGCTTGCAGGAAAACGCCAAAGAGTCCGGCGGGCCGCGGGGCGGCTTCCTACATTTGCGGGCGCTTTTGCGATTCAAACTGGGGTCATACTTGGATT
>JAYGDO010000333.1:0-13607 GCA_046582885.1 Pirellulales bacterium
AAACCCGACGAAGCGAAACCCGACGAAGCGAAACCCGACGAAGCGAAACCCGACGAAGCAAAACCCGACGAAGCAAAACCCGACGAAGCAAAACCCGACGCGACGAAACCTAAAGACGACGCCGACAAGCCTGCTGACGAAGCGACATCCGACAAGGCGGCGCCGGGAAAAACGAAGGCCGCCGAGGATAAGCCCGAAGAATAGTGCTTCGTCGACGCTGAACAGACGGTCTCGGAGAGGAGCGATCGTTGCGGGTGGGGAGGCAACTTGTCCGCCCCGTTCGCTGGGTCGGAATTGAACCGACTATCCGCCCTAAGCGATTTGGACGGTTTCGCCGGTTTTCAGACTGCGGGTCTGGCTCTCGCAAAGCATAATCGCATCTCGCGCCAGTTCACCGTCCAGAATCTCGGAGGTCCGCCGCGCGGCGATGCACTCGGCCACTTCGGTCAACTCGGCAGCGAAGCCGTCCAGCGGATCGCCGCCGATGTCCGGGCGGGTGACGCTTCCATCCGGTTCAAGAACGGTCACCGGCATGGTAACCACCGGCTCGTCACCAATCACGGCGAATTCAAACAGCAGTGTCGCTTGTTCAAGGTGAACTTCGTAACCGTGACAAAATGCCCGGCCCTGCTGCTGTAGTGTCCCACTGGTCGCCGTCACCACCAAATTGCCGTCAAAGCGGAACTGGGAAGAAAAATACTCCGCCACCTCACCCCGCATCCGCCCGACCGTGGTAACCGCCCGGGGCATACCGCACAGCATCCGAATGAAATGTGCGTCGTGAATATGCAGGTCGAGCATCGGGCCGCCGATCTTGTCGGGGTCGTAGAACCCGCTCAGCCACTTCGGGTCGGAAATTATGCGCTTAAAGTGCCCACCCAACAGCGCCCCGTATCGGCCCTCGGCAACCGTCCTCCGCACAAAATCGAATTCTGGAAAAAACGGCAACACGTGGCCGATCATCAGCAGCTGCTCGTGGTCGGCGGCCATCTGCACCATCCGAGCGCCCGCGGACGGCTGCAATGCGATCGGTTTTTCGCAAAACACATCCTTGCCGGCCTGGAGCGCGGCGACCGTCACATCGGCGTGCATCCCCGGCGGCAGGCAGACATCGACCAGATCCACGTTCGCATCGGCGAGTAATTCGTTGTAATCTGAATAGCGAGCGATGTCACCCAAGTCCATCACTTCGCCCGGAGGTCCAAAATTACCTTTGATGCTGGTCCAATCGCCACCCAGTCGCACCGGATCGGTTTCGCAAATCGCCACCACTTCCGCGCCCGCGACCTGCCGGTAACTGAGATAGTGGATCATCCCCATAAAGCCGATGCCGACGATGCCAGTGCGTACCATGATTTTGCCTCGCGGTGAATTCAACAGACAGCGTTTAAGCAACGTTTTACACCATTAACAATTACTTGCCTACAAGGTCGCGCCGCGGCCGGTAGGTCTTTTTAAAATGAGAGAGATGAAAACAGTTCCGATCGCCTGCTTGGTCTTTCTACTGACAATCTTTCCGGGGCATTCGCCGGCCGAGGAGGGTGTCGTCGTGATCGATACCGGTCGCCACCATCTGCGCACCGGATCGGCGCCCGAATGGGCCGAGTTTCCACAAGATTCCGAAGGGTCGCGGTTGCGGATCGCGTTCGAGGCAGAGCGGAACGAGCGGGAGGAAACGCTGCTGATCGTTCAATGGGATGTGCGGCAGCTCTGGGAGGTGCGTGTCAACGGTCGCAAATTGGGGCGGCTGGAGCGCGACGAAAACCGTATGGTCGGCAGTTGGGCGGTACCGGGCGGCGTGCTGCGCGAGGGCGGCAACGAACTGGAAATTGTCAGCAGCAGCGAGAGCACTGACGACATCCAGGTCGGTCCGATGCATATCGTTCGGCGGCCGGTTAAAGAAGTGCTCAACAGTGCCACCATCGATGTCAGCGTGACCGATGCCGACAGCGGCCAGCCTTTGCCCTGCCGTTTGACGATCGTCGACGAGCAGGGCGCGATGGTGCCGATTGGCGCAAAATCGGGCGGGCAATTGGCGGTGCGAACGGGTGTGGTTTACACCGGCAATGGTCGAGCACGTTTCGGAGTTCCGGATGGTCGTTATCGAGTTTTCGCCGGCCGCGGATTTGAATACAGCCGCACAAATAAATCCGTCAACATCGGCCGGGGTGAAACCCGCAAAGTTAAACTGGCCATCCGCCGGGAAGTGCCGACTTCTGGGTGGGTCGCCTGCGACACACACGTTCACACGGTGACTTATTCCGGTCACGGCGACGCCACGCTTGACGAAAGAATGATCACACTCGCCGCCGAAGCGGTCGAACTGCCGATCGCCACCGATCACAACACGCACACCAACTACGAGGCGGCCGCGCGGCAATCCGAGATGCGGCAGCACTTCACTCCGGTGATCGGCAACGAAGTGACCACGCGCCGCGGGCACTTTAACGTGTTTCCAATCGCTTCCACGGCGAAAATTCCCGATCATCGCGTCACGGATTGGGCCGCCTTGTTGCCGGCGCTGTTCAAACTGTCCGACGTGCAGATCGTCATCCTCAATCACGGCCGCGACGTACACGCCGGCTTTCGGCCATTCGGGCCGGAAAATTACAACGCAGCCGTCGGCTGGAATTTTGTCGGTGACTCAATTCTTTTCAACGCCATGGAAGTGCTCAACTCGGCCGCTCAGCAGACGGACCAGTTCGAGCTGTACCACGACTGGATGAGTTTGACCAACCGCGGTTACAAAATCGCACCGATCGGCTCCAGCGACTCGCACGACGTGAATCGCTTCATCGTCGGTCAGGGCCGCACCTACCTCGAGTGCGATGACCGCGACCCTGCCCGGATCGATGTCACGACCGCTTGCCGCAGCCTCCGCGAGGGCCGAGTGAGGGCGGGTTGCGGACTACTGGTCGACTTACTCGTCGACGGTCAATTTGGACCGGGAACCACGGTCAAGGTCGGTGACGAAATAAATATCGAAGCGCGGGTTCTGGGCCCAAGTTGGACAACGGCGGACGAATTAAAACTATTCGCCAACGGCATCGAAATCCGCCGGGAAGAAATCGGGGTCCGCAACCAGAAACGCGGCGTGATTGCGATTCGTAAATGGAAGCTCGACCGGCCACAACACGATATCTTTCTTTCGGCGCTCGCGTCCGGTCCCGCGGTGGATCACCCGAGTTGGCCGATTGCACAGCCTTATCAATCGCGCGGCGCTAGCTGGAGCAAACGGGTCCTGGGTTTCACCGGCGCAGTTTGGATTGATGCCGATGGCGACGGAAAGTTCACCAGCGCGCACGGTTACGCTTCGCGCATCGTTAAGGACCGAGAAAAACTCGACGCGGTGGTCCGCAAGCTGGCGGATTTCGATGCCGCCGTAGCCGCACAGGCGGCGAGTTTGCTGCACGTTTTCGGCATTGATCTGGGCAGCACAACTTCCCGAGGCAGCTGGGTGAACGCAGCGGAAAACGTGAAACGCGGCTTCCAAAACTACCTCGACGCCTGGGAAAAATGCGCGGCCTCAGGCGCGACCCTGCCCGCGGCCTGTCCGGATCGCTAATCCGCCCACTCGCGATGCCAGAGTTCCAGCACCAGCAGAGCCCAAAGCCGGTCTGCGTGATCCCGCCGCTTCGCGCAGTGTTCGTTCAACAACCCGCGGACCGCCTCGGGCCGGAAATAGCCCCGCGCCAACGCCCGCTCCGACAACAGCACCTCGTGGATCATGTCCTTTAATTCGTGACGGAGCCAGCGATCCAGCGGCACGCCAAATCCCATTTTTTTCCGGCGAAAAATCTCGGCCGGCAGCAGGTCGCCAAATGCCCTTCGCAGGATGCGCTTGCCGCGTCCGCGGCGGTACTTCATACGAGTCGGCATCGCGTTTGCCAATTCGACGACGCGATGATCCAAATACGGCTGACGGCATTCCAGCGAATGTGCCATTGACGTCGTGTCAACCTTCGCCATCAAATCGCACGGTAGATACGTCTGCAAGTCCGCGGCCGCGGCGGCCGCGATCGCATCGCGGGGAGCGGCCTTTCGCCAGGCGCCGTCCAAAAACAGATACGGATCGTCGTCCGGCAAACGTTCGAGAAACGAGTCGCTGTAAAGCGCCGCGCGGGCAGCCTCGTCGAAGATGGCGATCCACTCCAAATAACGCCGCGCAGCCGGCAGCTGCAGCGGTTTGACGAACCGCTTAATCCGCCGCAGAGTAGATCGGCGCCGCCCGCCCGGCAGCTTTTGCCAAAACGCCGCGCTGACCGCCGAGCGAAGCATTCCGGGCATGCGGTCAAAGGCCGCGGCCAGCCGCAGCGCCCGGTAGCGGGGATAGCCGGCAAACAACTCGTCGCCACCGTCACCGGTTAGCGCCACCGTCACCTGCTGCCGCGCATGCTCGGCAACGCACCAAGTTGGCAGCGCCGAACTATCGCCAAACGGCTCATCAAAATGCCGCACAAGCTTTGGCAGCATATCGACCGCATTCGGCTCGACGCGAAACTCGCGATGATCCGTCCGCAGATGATCGGCGACCCGACGGGCGTAGACGGTTTCGTCGTACTCCGCCACCGGAAAGCCGATTGAAAACGTCTTTACGCGGTCGCCGCTTAGCTGCTGCATCAGCGCCACAATCAGCGACGAATCGAGCCCACCCGAAAGAAACGCGCCTAACGGTACATCACTCTGCAATCGCAGCTCGACCGCTCGTGTCAGTTCCGCCCGCAACCGTTCGACATATTCAGCCTCCGGCAGGTCGACTTCGCGTTGCCACTCGGGGCTCCAGTAAGGTTCGACGGCGAACCCGCCGTCGCAATAGATGCCCATGTGCGCCGGCGGCAATTTGTGAATGCCCGCGAAAATCGTATTTGGGTGCGGCACATATTGATAGGTGAGATACTCGTCCAGTGCGCTCGGATCGACCCGGCGGGGGACGCCCGGAACTTTTAACAGACTCTTGATTTCGCTGGCAAACAGCAGCCGGTCCGGTTCGTGGCGATAGACCAGAGGTTTCTGGCCCAACCGATCCCTCGCCAGGACCAAGCGCCGCCGCGGCTCATCCCAAATTGCGATCGCAAACATGCCGACCAGGTGTCGCGCGAACTCCGCTCCCTCGTCCTCGTACAGATGAACGAGGACTTCCGTATCGCAGTTTGTACGAAATTTGTGACCGGAACCTTCGAGCCGCTGCCGCAGGTCGCGAAAATTATAAATCTCACCGTTGAGCACCACCCAAACCGTGCCGTCTTCGTTGCCGATCGGCTGGTGGCCGCCCTCGACATCGATGATCGACAGCCGCCGCGCCCCCAGCGCCACACCGGGCAGCGACTCGTACGGCGGTCGCACACAGTATTCACTCTCGAAGTGCCCGTCGTCGTCGGGTCCACGGTGCGCTACCGCCTCGGTCATACCGCGGACGACTTCTGCGTCGAGCGCTAGCTTTGGGTCGTTCCAGATGCCGCCGGCGATTCCGCACATTGGAGTAGTGGTCAGTGGGTTTGTTGCCCGTAGTCAATCAAGAAGTTGGCGATACAATTCCGCGTGGCGATCGACCATTTTTTTAATCGGATACTTCGTTAACATTTCGTTGCGGGCCGCTTCGGCGAGTCGCAGCGACAACCGCTCGTCTGCTATAATTTTGTTGGCGCACCGCGCCAAGCCAGCCGTGTCTCCAACCTTGACGAGGCAACCGGTTTGCCCGTCGGCGACCAGGTCGTTGTTGCCCGCGATGTCGGTCGCCACGACCGGCACGCCCGCCGCCATCGCCTCCATGATCGTGTTCGGCAGGCCTTCGTACATGCTAGCCGACCAAAGCACATCGATATGCTCTAAAAACTCCGGCACATCGTTGCGATGCCCCAAAAAATGAACACGATTTTGCAACTGTACATTGTCGCGAAACTTCTCCAGCCTCCGCCGCTCCGGTCCGTCGCCCACGATTAATAAATGTACGTCGTCGCGGATATTCTGCAGCAGTTCGAGCGCCCAAATCACGTCCCGAACCCGCTTCTGCAGCCACAGTCTGCCGATCGCGGCGATCAATTTCGCATCGGCCGGCAGCTTTAACTCTCGGAGCAGCTCGTCACGAGTACGGCCGCCTGGCTGATGAGCGGCGACGCCGTTTTCAATCAGTTCAAACCGCTGGGGATCGATTCTCTGGCCAACATAAAAATCTCGAACGCCGCGGCCGTTTACCACGATCCGCGCGGACCGTCGGGCCAGATAGCGGTCGATCGAGAGTTCGTGCCACCGCTTCCACGGATCGGCGCACTGTTCGCTGCCAACGACGGTTTTAACTCCGCAACCGAGCGCCGCCGCACGACCATATGCGTTGGCGGCGAACAGCCACGTTTGCACCAGATCCGGCTGCAGCCGCCGGATCAGCTTCTTGAGCCGAAAATAGCCGCGTGGATCGACTTTCCAACTCTTGCCAATCGAGGTGAAGGGGATTTCGTGCCGCGCCAGGTCCGCTTCGTAAGGTCCGCCCCGCGTCAGCGCACAGGCGTGCACGTCGAACTCGCCGGGGTCCAGGTGCGTGGCCAGCAGCGTGAATTGTTTTTCGGCGCCGGCACGGTCAAGCGATGGGATGATCTGTAGGATGCGTTTCGTCACGGCTATAATTTTAAGCTGTCCGGGATGGGGGGGCAGGGGTCACGTTGCGAACGCCGTTGTCCGCCACCCAAGCCCGTTCACCCTTCACTGCTAAAACATGCACATCGCCTACGTCGTCGAACGAGATCTTAGCGCCGAGGACGCGATTGTCAAAAAAATCGCCGCCCAAGCCCGCTGCTGGCGCGAAATGGGCCACGACGTCACTATTTTCGCGCTCTCGCCGAGCGATTCGGTCAGTTCCGCGCTGGACGGCCTGTCGGTCGTACAGCAGCATCGCCGTGGCTGGCTCGATTGGTTCTCACGCTACCGGCAACTGATCGACGAAGTGATCCGGCGGCAGCCGACATGCGCTTATTTTCGATTTTCGACCTATTTTCCGGCGGTCGGACGATTGATGCGTCGTGTTCCCACTGCGGTAGAGGTCAATACGGACGATGTGTCCGAGTACCGAACCTCAATGACCCGGCGGGCCTATCTGTATCATAGACTGACCCGCAGACGGCTGTTTCTGGGGTGCCGTGGAATCGTCACGGTTACCCAGTCGCTCGCCGATGGCCTCCGCGCGTATGGAAAGCCGACCACGGCCGTTCCCAACGGTATCGACTTGGAACAGTTTCCCTCGCTGCCCCCACCCGACAACGACGCACCGCGACTGGCATTTCTCGGCTCGCCGAACATGCCGTGGCACGGAGTTGACAAAGTAGCCAAGCTGGCCGAGTTAAATCCCGACTGGCGAATTGACTTAATCGGCCCCGCCGCCTCCGGCTTCAACTCCTCCGCCCCCGCGAATATCCACTGGCACGGATATCTTGATCGCGACCAATATCAGCCGCTGCTGGAAAAATGCGATGTGGCGGTCTCGACCTTGGCGCTGCATCGCAATTCCATGGACGATGCAGCGCCGTTGAAGCTGCGCGAGTATCTTGCTTACGGCATCCCCAGTATCATCGCTTATCGCGACGGCGATTTTCCCGACGAGCGGCCGTTTCTTTTGCGATTGCCCAACACACCACGGACGATTGAAGAAAACATCGACGCCATCCGGCAGTTCGTCGAACGGGCCAAAAACATGCGCGTGCCGCGCGAGGCGATCGGCCATTTGGACATCCGCCAGAAAGAACGTAAACGACTGTTCTTTTTCGAATCGATATCCTGAAAGACACGAGAACCGAGTACCCCCAAATCCTGTCCACAACTGGCCCTATTTTGTGCGGGGGTGAGCGTTCCCCGACAAGAATTTTAAACTCGGTGGTGACGATGCCTTTTCTCTCCGGTTGGTCCGAAACGAACATTGCCAATCATCCCTGCGACGTCTTCACACCCGATGAACCCTCCGCACACAGATTCGTCGTGATTTATCTGCACGGTGTCCATCTCGGCCGACTGACCGACAAGCCGCCATTTACGGCGGCATTCCAGCGTCACGGCCTGCCGGTTGTTGCGCCGATGACTGCCAGAACCTGGTGGACCGACAAGATTTGTCCCGAATTCGACGCGCAAATCACCGCCGAGCGGCATCTGCTCGACAACGTCATGCCTTGGATCAGGCAGCACTACGGTGCCCAGCCGCCCGAAATCGCGCTGCTGGGCACAAGCATGGGCGGCCAGGGCGGGTTGCGGTTCGCCTTCAAGTATCCCGATACGTTTCCGATTGTCGCCGCGCTTTCGCCGGCCATCGACTATCACAGGCGATGGGACGAGGGCGACGACACTTTGCCCCGCATGTACGCCGACGCCGAGGCCGCTCGTCAAGACACGGCCACGCTGCACATTCACCCTCTCTACTGGCCGCGCAACATCTGGTTCAGCTGTTGTCCTACCGACGCGGAATGGATCGAAAGTGCCGACCGTCTGCGGATGAAGCTCGGCGCGCTGGGGATTCCTCACGACTGTGATCTGGAAACCGAGGGCGGCGGCCACGGCTTCGAGTACTACAGCCGAATGGCCGGCACCGCAATCGACTACATCGCCGAACGGCTCGAACGCGAGCGGCGGCGGATCGTCTGACCGCGCGGCATGCTACTTGCCTCGAAAATTCCATCCCGGATGCGTTTGCGGCGGTTCGGCGGGCGGCTCGACAAGCTTGTCATAAAGTTCCGGCCGACGAGCCCGCTGGAAACGGAAACCGCTGGAGATGGGAATCTTGTCGGCCGTACACAATCCGATCACGAAGTCATCTCCCAACGTGTTGCATTCGGCGATGATCTCGCCGAACGGATCGATGACCATCGAGTTGCCGTTGCGAATCTGATCGTCGTCCACACCAACCGGGTTGGTGAACACGGCGTAAACTCCGTTCTCATACGCGCGTGTCGGCAGCCAGCGCAGCAACCAGGCCCGCGCTTTGGGGCCCCTGAACTCCATTTGCAGCGGAATCGGATCGCGATCACGATTGTCCCAGAGTTCGCGCGGGACCACGCCGCGGCCCGGCATCACCGAGGGCAGACAGCAGGTGACGTGGGGCATGAGGATAATTTCCGCCCCCATCAGCGCTGTGGCGCGGACATTTTCCGGCAAGTTATTGTCATAACAGATCAGGATGCCGAACTTGCAGCCCAGCAGATCGAATACGGAAAACTCATCGCCCGGCGAAAAATAAGGACTGAGGAACGGGTGCAGTTTGCGGAACCGAGCCGCCAGCCGGTCGCCGTCCACCACGATGTAGGTGTTGTACAACCTGTCGCCATCGCACTCGACAAGGCCTGCGGCAATGGGCACTCCGTGTTTTGCGGAAATTTCCATCAATTTGGCGACGCTCGGTCCGGCGGGAACCGGCTCGGCCAGGTCGCCGAGTTCGTCGCGCTCTAATTTGCGGACGAACGAATAAGCCGGAATGCAGCACTCGTGGAAACACACCATCTCCGCACCGCGATCGACGGCGCGGGCGGTTAACCGGTCGATGACCGACAGGTTGTACGTCTTATCGCCGTTTCGATTTTCGAACTGGGCGGCGGCAATACGGATATCTTTCATAACGGTGGATTCGCCAGGGTAAGCCCGCCCCTTTGTGACGGGTTTTGGGTTACGGAACGCACCGGCAACCGCAAACCGTCCGCTTACCGCGTAGTCACAACCTGCACCCAAGACGGCCGGGGGCCGACTTCGTAGGTGGCAAAACGGGTGAGTACGCCGGTATCGGTATCGATCCGGTAGGCGGCCAACTTCGTTGTTTTTTGACCGGCGGCATATAAAAATTTTCCCGCCGGATCGATGTTGAACGACCGCGGCGTCTTCTCCGTCGCGAATTGGCCGATTGACGTCAATCCGCCTTTCTCCGTACCAATTGCAAATCCCGCGATACTGTCGTGACCCCGGTTCGATACGTAAACAAACCGGCCCGATGGCGTGACCTCTACATCGGCCGTCGTATTGCGATCCGAGAACCCTTCCGGCAGTGTCGACAGCGTCTGGATCGCGGTAAGTCTTCCGGATGACTTATCAAATTGATAGGCCGTAACGCTGCTGCCTTTTTCGTTAGACGTGTAGGCCATGTCTAATTTGGGATGAAACCAAATATGCCTCGGCCCCGCGCCCGCCGGCGCCACGACTTTGGGCGGATCATTGGCCGTCAATTTGCCGGTCTTGGCGTCCAGCACGAATTGAAAAATTGCGTTCGGTCCGGTGTGCGGGACAAAAACAAACCGGTTCGAGGCATCCAGCCGGACCGCGTGGGCGTTCCTGTCGGTCACCACGGACTGGATCGCGGCGTCCTCGATGCGGCCGTCCGCGTTGACACCGTGTACGGCAATTTTTCCCTCGCCGTAGTAAGCCGACAACAAATAGCGGCCCGAGTTGTCCGTCAGTACGTAAGCAGAGTTCCCGCCGGCCGAAACGGCATTGATCGCCGTGAGTTTGCCGCTCCGCGGATTGATGCGAAACGAAGCGAGTTGGCCTTTCGAACGAACCGAGGCAAACAGAACCTGCCGCTTGGGATCGACGCAAAGCGAACCGGGTGCGCCCTCGAGTTTTGCGTCCCCAACTTTGGTCAGCGAGCCGTCATCGATATTTTGTGAGTAGATGGCGATGCGATTCTCGCCGGCGATTGAAATGTAGACAAAGTCGCCGGCCACCGCGGCGGGCGTCAAAAACAACAGCATCAAATTTGAGATCAAACACTTCATGGGTCGCTCCTCGTGCGGCGCGGCCGCCGCAAAAATTTCACCAAGTCCCGCACCGCCGGACCATTCTGCCAGCTATCGAGGATCGATTCCAGCAGCCGGGCGCCGAACTGCGCGGCGGCGGCCGTTTTTTCAGGCTGTTTTTGATCGGATACGATTTTCCGGTCATCGCCGCACAAATATCGAGTCTACGGCACATGTCACGTTACGGCCAAAAAAATCGGTGTAGTGGGTGTCGACTTCGTAAAGTCCATCCTTCTGCTCAAAAAACCTTAGCAATTCGTCCCGTTTTTCTGCACTGTCTTCGACAATCACATAGTCATCGCGGGCCAGGTGCGGATGAAAGAAGTCCAGCACACCGACGACATTCACATGGGCATCTTCGATTAACAGCCAAGGATGCGGCGCGTGGGCCAAACAGCCCGCGTCGAAGGCGGCCTCGATTTGCCGGCTGTCGCCAAAAACAAACTCGACGCGCGGGTGGATCAGTGTGGGAGGGGTTAAATCCATGGAATAAATCTTTGCCGGCAAGGCGTATGATTCCAACAGATCGCCCATCCAAATCGCGCTTGCGCCGCTGCCTGAGCCAATTTCAAAGATGGTCTTTGGCTGCAACTCAAAAATCAACTTCGAGTAAATATTGGAGTCAAATACGGTCTTAAACAGCGGCATGCCCTTCCACTGCATACAATCGTGGACTCCTTGGCTCATGCAGAAGTACCAGGGATCCACCTGGCGGGACGGAGCCCCGCCGGCGTACGCCCGCAGGCGATCCTGAAAGGAGACATACCGGTTATTGTCACGGTAGGTGACGTGCTCGCGCAGCCAGTTTAACGCCACGCGAATGAGTCTGCCCGCGTCACCCTCGATAGGTTCGACGCTTTCTTCCCAGGAACGGGTCTGGTCGAGTTGCAACAGATGCTGAAGTGTCCGTGAAACGGCGTTTTCGAAAAACGTATTTGCGCCGGATTGCCGCGCGGCGCTTCGATCGCGAATGCTTTCGGCAAGCTGATACACCGCCCGTTTCAGGTCATTACCACATAGCAACTCGCGGGGATCGGAGGAATTGTCACTCGGCATTACTTTTGCGACTCCAAACTGTGATTAATTCCGGCTCGGGTACTCGCCGCATGTCAACCGGGCGTCCGCCCGCCGGCAACCAGCCGGATAACCGGTCGAAAGGCGGGATTATAATAACGCGCAACGGTCCGCCACGATATTTAATTGTGTTGCTGATTTGTGCACCGGTTGTCGCCGCCGAGGACAAAGTTGCCGCTTCGCGCGACGCAATTCTCGCCCGTCCTGCAGATTAACCGCACGCAATATGCGGTTGACCACTCCGAAACCGCGTTTAGAATGGCTAGCTCCCACGGAGGGTCCGGGCTGTAGCTCAGCTTGGCTAGAGCGCTGCGTTCGGGACGCAGAGGTCGAAGGTTCAAATCCTTTCAGCCCGACTGACGTTTAACATCTGCTGAAGTCTCCTCTTAGATCGTCTGCCGCTGGTCGGCAGTGCAACCTGTTTTCTGAGCCGCAAAACCTTACATACGGTTTTGGCACTCAAACGGAAAGGTTGCACCGTGCCGAAACTCAACAACGCCACGCCGCCGCGACAACGAGCGGCGAGGCGACTGGCACTTACTCTCTATCCAACGGGCGTGACATGAAACGGCGATTCGCGTGGATGCTGCTGGCGGGTTTGCTGTTGATGGCGAATCCGGTCTTGGCCGAGCCGACACCCGACGAGGTGATTGCCGCTATTAAGAAGCTGGGCGGCAAGGTCACAGTTGATGGAAACAAGGCTGCGATCACGGTGCGCCTCGGCTTCTCCAAGATCACCGATGCTGGATTGGAACACCTGAAAGGGCTGACTAACCTTGAATTGCTAATCATCCGCCACACCAAGGTCACTGACGCGGGTCTGGTGCATCTGAAAGGGCTGACGAAGCTTGAAGGGCTGGGGTTCACCAACACCAACGTCACCGACGCTGGACTGGTGCACCTGGAGGGGCTGACGAGGCTTGAACGACTCTGGCTCACCCGCACCAAGATCACCGACGCTGGACTGGCGCACTTGAAAGGGCTGACGAAGCTTGAAGGGCTGAACCTCAGCAACACCAAGGTCACCGACGCCGGACTAGTGCACCTGAAAGAGATGACGGGGCTTAAAGGACTGGGCCTCTGGAACACCCAGGTCACCGACGCTGGACTGGTACACCTCAAAGGACTGACGAAGCTTGAGGAGCTGGGCCTCAGGAACACCCAGATCACCGACGCCGGCGCCAAGAAACTTCAACAGGTATTGCCGAAGTGCAAGATCGCGCGCTAACCACCGCCGCCAATCTTTGCCCCCGATCAGTTCTCGACCACCCGCCACCGAGTTACCAACCGCCGATTGACCAGCAGCCAGCCAATTCACTTAAACCGCCAGACCAAGACTAGATGGGTGCCCACAGCCGCAGCCCCGCCGATCCGTTACCAAAGCGCAGACGGACTGCACTCAGCCGAGTATAATTGTGGTAATTGATGTCCGTTGCCGCGAATTACATCAAAGGGAAGGCGTTCACGATGGACAGGCGCGATAGTATCGCACCGCGTGCTTTATCGATCCTCGGTATTGTCGGCCCCGCGGCTTTGGCCGCTGTCGTGCTCGGCGGCTGCCAGCGGTCAAACGATCAAGGTCGAGTTTCGCAGTCCGAGGCAGCGCCCGCCGATCAAAGCGAAGAAGTGACTGGGGCCGACGAGCCGGCAGAATCTCCACACCCACAGGAAGCGACCGGGGACCCGCCGGCAGTTGCCGAACCGATTGACGGGAAAGAAAAAGTATCGGTGGTCGGCCCCGACGGCTACAACAAAGCTCTGGAGAGTCATTTCGGCCGGGTG
>JAYGDO010000449.1:0-3161 GCA_046582885.1 Pirellulales bacterium
CGATGAGCATACGAGGAAAATTTGGTGTATTGATTCGAATTTCAACAGCACCATCATGGTGATTAAGCGTCAATCAGGAGGCTGGTCGGTTGGCCATTTGACGGCGGATCATTTTTCTCAGAAATGAGATAGCAAAGTAACGTGAGATGCGAACAGGTGCAAATCAAGCTGCCTAGCCGCTGATTGTCGCGGCGGCGTGGCGGGATTGCAAGAAACGGGTGGCGGCGAAGGTTAGCGTCTGATCCTGCACTTCGGCAACGCCTGCTGGAGCTACTCGCATATCTGACCACGCTGCAGGACGGCCCGTGAAGCACCGAGGACAGCTGCTATTTCACTCGGCGGATGATAATCGCTACGCCGCCACCGGACGCAAGGCTCTCCTCGAGCGTCGTCTCGGCCGTTACGTCCCGGTGAAAGATCTCGAGTTCCTTCTCTTTCGCGTCGCGGTATATCGTAGCCCGGTACTTCGCACCCGCGTCGAGGAAGTCCAGCGACAGCTCTGAGGTGCGCGGGGAGTCGTTCGTGATTCCGCCGATGAACCAGTCGGGGCCCTTTCGACGGGCGACCGCGTAGTGCTCGCCGATTTCTCCCGAAATCACGCGCGTGTCGTCCCAGGTCGTCGGGAGGATCTTGAACCACTCTCTGCCGAGAGAGTTGACGTGGTCGCGTGGATGTCCGTACCAGTAGACGAACTGAAGCGGGCTGAAGACGATCACGGAGAGCGCGAGCTGGTGGCAGTTTGTTCCTTTCGTTCGTCCGACGCGGTAGCAGATCGTATAGTCCGCGGCGCCGGCGACGAACCGCGTGAACGGCATCGTCGCGTTGTGCCGCGTCGTCGGCATCCATTCGTTCCCGCGAATTCCCTCCTGCGTCAGTAGGTTCGGGAGGCGTTGTGTGATGCCGGTCGGGCGATAGTTGTCGTGGATGTCGACGACCATCTCGTATCGCATCGCCGCTTCGACCCAACGGTGTGTGTCCGCGATTCCACGTCGAGTGCGACCGTCGACAAAGCCGAACTTCAGTCCCTTGATGCCCCAGCGTGAGTAGGTCGGCAGCATGCGATCGAGTTGCGACCTCAGGTGGACCCGGTTGACGTAGACGATGAGCCCGACGCCTTTGGAGCGGCCGTACTCGCAGACGGCGGCCATATCGAGCCCGGGGATGGCCGTGCAGGCATCGGCCTTCGGGTCGTCCTGGTCTCCGTACCAGCCGGCATCGAACTCGATGTACTCCAGACCGCTCGTCGCCGCGAAATCGATGGCCTCGATCGCTCCCTGCGTCTTCAGATCCAAGACGCGGATCACCTTGCCGGGGACGATCCACGCAGGTTCCGGCATTCGGTCGTCGACGAGTGCGTCGCGGATGTAGTTCTGCTCGATGAGCTTTCCCGCGGTGTCGGCCGTCGACACGACCACCCAAGGAGCGGCGAACGCGGGTCTCACCGGAACCTTGTCTTCGAGCGTGAAGCCGAGCACTCCACCGGATTTGGTCGTACGAAGAAACCTGCGGGAGTAGTCCGAAGCGTCGGCTTGCTGAATCACGTGAAAGAGTCCGTTCCCCTTGTCGCGAACGAGCAGGGGAAGCTCGCAGCCCTTCCGGACTTGATCGACCGGCCGTTCGTTGTACGAGCCTTCGTGTCCGTATTCGGTGTAGGCCGTCGCGTCGGGAGGAAGCCGCAATTCCGTCGTCTCGCCCGTGATGACGAACTCCTCGATGAACCTTCGCTTCGCCGGAATCACATAGCGAAACGCGATCGCTTGATCGAAGAGGCGGAACTCGAGCCGCAACAGCCGCTGCGTCGTCTTTTGCTCGAGCAGCAGCGTCAACTCATTCCACGCGAACTCGACGGACGCGCGTTCCGCGAGTCGACTCTCGATCTTGCCTTTCTGAGAGTGTCGCGACTCCTCCTTGACGACGAAGTGTCTGTCCAGCGACGACGTCGACTCGAGCTCGAGTCCGAGTCGCGATGGGCGCAGGACGGTCTTTCCGCGAAACGTCGCGCTGTAGGAGACGCGACCGTATTTGTCGAAATCGACGCGGACGCTATAGTCCCCGCCGGGGGATTCGATCTCGTACTTCTCGGCGGCGACGAGGTGACCGCCGGTCGTCCCGCCGATGGCGAGGATCAAGATGGCGAGGGCCTTGAGATGCATCGTCATTTCTCGTTTGCCTGGGTTCCGGACGCGTAGATTTCACCCGGATTCCGCCGGGCATGAAAGCAGCCGACATCCTGGCCATGGCCCAAGCGGCGGACTCGCGAACCGCGACCCGTGGAAGAACCCGCCCGGGGATGAGGCCGACGAAATCAATGAGTGGCTTCTTTCTTCGAATCCCCGGCCGCGTGCATGGTGGCGACCTTTCCTCGAGCATCTTGGGCAAACATCGGCAGCCCTGTGGCACAACATTGTAGCCGTATTGCTGCGAGAAATCGCCTGTCCCGGTTCGTGCGTAAACGCCGCTGGTAGCACACCCACTCGCCGACGCCGAGGGGCCCCACGGGGCTGGCGATTCCGAAACCGGCGAGGCGGGGCTGCGGCTGGCCGCGGCCATCTGGTCTCGGTCCGGCGGTGGACGCACATTGGCTGGTAGCACACCCGGCCCGCCGTTTTGCCAGCCCCCCACCACGCTGATATGCTGGAGAGCCGTGTTACCGCCCCCTGGCCGTGCGGAGGTCTCCACCGTGTACCGTGTGACCGCTCGCTGCTCTTGCTTCCTGCTGGTTGCCACGTTCTGTGCGATTTGGTTCTCGCCTGCCGTTGCTGCTGACGACCCGAGTGGAAGCCGTCGCACCGTCGTCTACCGAAACCTGAAGTCGATTCGGCCGGCGATGATCAATCGGAATCTGAAAGCAGGTGTTCCCACCGTGAATGTCGCCATTTACCTGGGGGAAGCAGACGGCAAGCCGCACGGTTATGTGGCCGCGCCTGAGGAGTTAACCACTTCCTTTGAGCGGGCCAAGGAGATCTTTGCCAAGGCCGGTGTCCAACTGAAACTGCTGTGGGTCAAGCGGGCCATTGTTTCCCCGTCATGGCTATCGGTGCAGGCCAACCAAGTAACGGGGATTGCGGTGCCGCCAGAGATCAATGCTTACGTGGGCTACCGCTCCGCCGGCTGGGAATTGGCGCCGACAGCTAAGACCGTCTTTGAGGGTATCATTGAGC
>JAYGDO010000463.1:0-7671 GCA_046582885.1 Pirellulales bacterium
AGAACAAACCACAGATCAAACGCGGAGTTACCTACGCCGAGCGCGGCGAAGAAAAATTGCAGTCCGACATTTATCTTCCACGGGGAGACGGACCCTTCCCCGGTGTCCTCATGGTTCACGGCGGAGCCTGGCGGACCGGCGAGCGTTGGCACATGCATCGCGACGCAGAGGCCCTGGCTGAAAATGGATACACGGTCGTTAACATCAGCTATCGCCTGGCGCCCAGACACAAATTCCCTGCACAGATCGAAGATTGCCGTGAGGCGCTGCGTTGGATGCGAACCAACGCCAGGCAGTATAAAATCAACCCGGGGCGAATCGGTGGCTACGGGTACTCGGCTGGTGGTCATTTGGTCGCACTGCTGGGCGCTGCGGACGACCCCGCGCAGACCAATCCCGCGCAGACCGATCCTGGTGGTGCGGACCGTCCGAGTGCCCGGTTACAGGCTGTGGTTGCTGGGGGCGCGCCGTGCGATTTCAACTGGATTGGCGTGGACTCGCAGGTACTCGCGTATTGGCTGGGAAAAACTCGAGGTCAGAACCCCGAGGTTTATCGGCTTGCGTCGCCGTTGACGTTTGTCACAAGGGACGATCCACCGATGTTCTTTTACCATGGTGCCATCGATGTCTTGGTTCCCAAGAGAAGCCCAACACGAATGCGCGACCAACTTAAGCAGATGGGGGTGAGGTCGGAGCTTCTGCTACTCAACGGTAGCGGTCACATAGCAGCATTTCTGAGTCAAAAAGCGCTGCCGCAGGCAATCGCGTTTCTGAACGATGTACTGAAAGGCGATAACAAACTAAAAGGCGGTAATAACGGGGAGACCGCAGAATAATTTTTTGCTTCGTAATCGACCTTGTGAGAACCATACGATCCGTTCATGTGGACTTGTCCGAGTTGTTCCGAGACCGTCGAAGGCGACCTCGTCCGCTGCTCCAGTTGTGGATGCGATCCCGGCGGCGCGGCTGATGGTACACCGGCACCGCCCATACGGCGGTATACGTTTGCCTCGATACTGTTGGCCACCACGGTCGTTGTGGGATTGGTGGCGATCTGGCGATCTTCTTCACTATTTGCGACGATCTTGATCGCGTCGGTGGTTGCCTTTTGTGTTTTGCCGATCATCTTTACCATCGCCCGCGATCGTGAACCGGAATCGGACGACTAGGAACCGTGCCTGAGAGAACCGTGCCTGAGAGAACCGTGCCTGAGAGAACCGTGCTGCCAACCGGCTGCGGTCAGTCCCACCACCAGCGGTCGTTCTCGACCGCGTTGCCGAGCGTTTGATAGCGATTGCCCAACTTGCCGTCGGCATCGTGTTGGATTCGCTCTTCGGCCAGCGCCAGATGCGGCTGGATAGAAACGCCGCCCGCGGGCGACAGCAAACGACTTCCTTTCCAAACGACATTGACGTTGCAGGCAACCTGTTTGGGGGCGGCGAAAACCTGCGTTGGCACCACTTTTTCGTCGCTGAGCGTGGCCATTCGCCAAGCGGTGCGGCCGTAGAAATCCTCACGCTGTAAATAGGCTGCCGCCAACAGGCAGTCGATACAGTTCCGCATCTGCGCGTAGACAGGACTGGCCGCCGCGATCTCGGGATATTTTTTGGTAAAACTGGTGGTGAACAGGCGGCTCGCCGGATTCACCCGCGCGGTGGGATTGATCAGGGCTCCATCGGCGGCAATCGCCAGATCTTCCGCCAAAAGTTGCACACCCTGCCCCGCCAATTCCAGGGCCAAGTGGTCTTTTGTTACCTTGATGCTGTCGTAGTGCGGCTGAAACCACCACCGCTGCAGCGTGCCGTTTCTTGCGGATCGTAACGTTCCTATAAATGTCGCCATCCTTACCGGTGGGGGTTCCAGGCCGATGCCGATTCTCTTCATTCGATGGTCGGCCTCGACCAGCACGCGGGCGAAATGCGTGTTTGGTGAGACTCCGAATACGCGGATGTTTGACATGCCCAGCGCGTCGCGGGTTCCCTGTTTGATTTTACTGGCGACACTCGCCCGTATTCGTTCCGACACGGTTCGCGGGATGGTCTTTTGAAATGCTTCGAGCCGTGCCAAACCTTCTCGGGATGGGTCGATCGTGCAACCGACAAATGGCCGGTCGGCCTTGCCGGGCGGAAACATCCGTAGCGCGACAACCAGGTCTTGAAGTTCCAGTGTGGGCTTTCCTGTCGTCAGGCCAATCATTCTGCCGGCACCATCGGGCATCCATCCTTCCGCCGGCCCGGCAATAACGATGTCGCCTCGTTCGGGGTAGCAGAACACATACTGCAACCGCTGTAGGCCGGCGAGATACTGTACCGCAGAATCCAGCGGCTTTCCGGCAGCGATACGTTTGCGAACTGCCCTTTCGAGCCTGACAAGCGATACTTTGCGCAGCTTTGATTTGATCTGAATGTCCGCATCGAGCCCCGCTTTGGCCGCCACCAACCGCTTTGCGCGGAGTTGTCCTTTGGGATCGGGGAACGCCTGGACCTCCAAGACGCCCCCCGCGTCAACCGCGACTCCGAAAGTTGGAAGCTGAAGGGTTGTCGTCAACTCCGCACTCGCGCACGCGGCGATTATCGGCGTGATAACGAAGGACAACGCAGCGGGAATGATTCTGGTCATTAGTCGGGGCTTTGCGCGATGGTTGTCAATAAAGTCCATTGTACGCGACGCCGATTTCGTAGCAAACACTTTTGAGGTAATCCGAACGGTTGGAGAGGGTTGAGACTGGTCTGTCCCCGGCCCTTTTGAGCGTAGTGCCGATTTGACGCGACCGCCGCTGAGTGGTAGTTTCGATTAGATAGCAGAGGCGCAAAAAAATGAGTAATGTTCTACGTCGCATTCCGTCCGTCACCGAACTTCTCGAAAGCAAACCATTGAAGCCGCTTGTCGAGCGGCTTAGTCACAATGTAGTTGTTAGCCGCGTGCGGAGCGTCCTCGACGATTTGCGTTCCAATGTTCGCGACTCCAGCGACGACGGCCTGCCGGGCGTGACCGAACTGGCGGAACGGATCGCCCGCCGGATCATGATCGACGAAACGCCCAAACTCCGCCCCGTGATTAACGCGACGGGAATCTTGCTCCACACCGGGCTCGGCCGTGCGCCGTTGGCCGAAGCCGCCATTGAAGAAATGATCAAGGTCGCCCGCGATTACGCTAGCGTCGAGTTGGACTTGGCTTCCGGTAAAAGGTCTCAACGCGTTGAAGCGGTCGAATCGCTGTTATGCGAAATTACGGGTGCCGAGGCAGCGGCTGTCGTCAACAATAATGCCGGGGCGACGATGTTGACATTGGCGGCGTTGGCCGCCGGCCGCGAAGTGATCGTATCACGGGGTCAGTTGATTGAAATCGGCGGCAGTTTTCGATTACCGGACGTGATGCAAACGAGTGGCGCGACGCTCTGCGAGGTTGGCACCACCAATAAAACACACCTGCGCGACTATGCGTCGGCGATCAGTGAACAGACGGCTGGATTGATGCGAGTGCACACCAGCAATTACGTTGTCGTCGGCTTCACGGCCGCAGTCAGCCTGGAAGAACTCGTTGCGCTGGGCCGCTCGCATAAATTACCGGTTATCGACGACATTGGATCGGGCGCTTTGTTCGACCTGAGCCAGTATGGCGTCAGCCACGAACCGGTCGCCCGCCGCAGCATTGAAGCCGGCGCGGACGTTGTCCTGTTTAGCGGTGATAAACTGTTGGGCGGTCCGCAATGTGGGATCATTGTCGGCCGGCACCAATATTTGGAAAAGATTTCTAAACATCCCATGATGCGGTCACTACGCGTGGACAAGCTGACGCTGTCGGCTCTGGCTGCGACGCTGCAGATTCAGCGCGATCCGCGCCGTGCGGAACGGGAAATTCCGCTGATGCAGTTCGTCTCGACACCGATCGACAATCTTAAGAACCGCGCTGAACGTCTCTCGGCACAGCTAGCCGCCTGTGCAGCGGTCGCCGCCGCCGAACCGGTCGAAGATCGTGCCTGCCTGGGTGGCGGTTCCGTGCCCTCTCAGGAGATTCCTACCTGGTGTGTCGCTTTGGAGCCTGCCAAGGCAGGCCTCGATAGCTTTGCAGCTCAGCTACGTTGCGGCTCGCCATCGGTAGTGGGCCGCATCTGCAATGCCCAGTTTCTACTCGACCTTCGCTCGGTCATGCCCCGCCAGGATCAACAAATCGTCAACGCTGTCGAGGCGTTATCGAAGTCGTAACGGACTCCGCGCGTGCTAGTGGCATCTGGTAGGTTGCTCAGCGGTCGGCGCCGGCCGGTCGCTACTATTTACCGGAGCGGACAACTCAGGACAGTGGATGACTGCAATAGTTCGGGCATATTTCTGATTGTCAAATGACGAACGTCGCATTCCAGAACACCGTTATGATCTTTCCCTCCCCGAGATGTAGGCCGGATTCAACGCGCTATTTATTCGCTGGTTCTCCACGAAAAAATACAATTTGTGACCCAACCGGGCGAGGCGGCAACTGATTTAGGTGGATGATTCCTAATCCAGCGTCGGTTTGTTATACTCCAACCCTTCAGACTTTCAGGATCGCGGGCGGGCTCGAATGGGGCCAGGCGTACTGCGTCCGTTTATGGGTTAACAGGTGAGGGCCACAGTGTTACGGTTGAATTGTTTGGCTTTGGTGGTTGCCGCGAATCTCTCGCTGTTCTTGTTGCAGGCTGCGGCCCCCGTTGCGGGCGCGGCGGAAATTTCGATCAAGAGCCACGGCTGGGGGCGTTTTTCGCCGGGCGCGTGGCGGATTGCCCGCGTGACGACCGACACATTGGACAAAGACGGCAACGTCGTTAGCACGATCGTCAAGGAGGAGATGGTTCAACTGATGGCGGTCCGCCGCAAGACGGTGGTGTTGAAGATCGAATCGATTATTGAAGTCGGCGGAAGAACGCTCACTGCCCCGGTCCAGATGATTTCGCTCGGTGTTCACGGCGAGTCGGTGAGCCGAGAACTGGCTGCTCAGGATCTTGGTGAACAGGATACCGTGGTTGGCGGTCGGCGGGTTTCATGCCGCGAACATTCGTTTCGAGTCACGGATCGCGGTCAACAGAAGGAAGTCAGAGTCCTTTTTTCCGCCGACGTCGAGCCTGGCATTCTTCGCCGGGAGACGGTCACGAAAGGCCCTGATCAAAAACAAAGGTATCGCAAGGAAGTTCAGGTCGTTTCGTTTGAAAAGCCGCAGAAGGTGTTGGACCGCGTGGTTTCCGCCTCGGAAGTCAAAACGGTACTCGTCAACGGCAAGAATTCGACGGTTACGATTGCCCTGCACTCGCCGGAAATCCCTGGAGAGGTTATTTCGTCCACGTCGCGGGAATCGGACGGGTCGGGTGGAGTTATTCGCCGAAGTATTCTGGAAGTCGTCGACTACGGCTACACGGAGCCTGATAATTCTTGGAACTTCCCTTCGCGGCGGCAGTACCGTCGTTTCGTTCGACGGAATCTGAGGTGAACTGGGTTTGCGTCCAGTTGATCACGGTTTCGATGCGCCCGGATGGAGCCGTGCCGTCTTTGAGACACGGACTTCGCGGTTCTTCAGCTTCCTGCCCGATGGTTGGCGGCGCCTCGCGTGCTACCGCGGATTGCCACAACCCATCACGGGCACCATAATACGGGATTCCACTTTTCGCACCCTAATCGGCGGATTAGACCATGCTGGAAAAAGTTGTTTATCAGGCCGTTACTTTCGACGATGTTTTGCTCGAACCGGCTTATAGCGAAGTGGTTCCGGCCGAAGTCGACGTCGAATCGAAACTGACCGGATCGATTTCGCTCCGTATTCCGCTGCTCAGTTCCCCCATGGATACGGTTACCGAAAGTGCCATGGCCATTGCGCTGGCCCAAGAAGGTGGGCTGGGTGTGATTCACAAGAACATGACAATCGAGCAGCAGACCGAGGAAGTGGACAAGGTCAAGCGTTCCGCCAACGGCATTATTGTCGATCCCGTCACCTTGCCGCCCGAAGCGAGCGTGCAAAAGGCGCGGCAGGTGATGCAGCAGCAAAATGTGTCAGGCGTCCCAATTACCGCGGTGGATGGCCGCTTGCAGGGGATCATTACCAAACGGGATTTGCGTTTTCTGGAAGCAACGGACGTGAAAATTTCCGAAGTGATGACGCGTGATAATCTGGTGACTGCAACAGGGACCGTAACGCTTGCAGAAGCTGAGAAGATTTTGATGGCAAAAAAGGTCGAGAAACTTTTGCTGATTGACGAAAATTACAAACTGACGGGACTTATAACGATTAAAGACGTCGACATGATGAAGCATTTCCCGGATGCCTGCAAAGATAGGCAAGGGAGGCTGCGTGTGGGGGCGGCGATTGGGGTCTTTGATTACGAACGGGCGGAGAGTCTGATCCGGCAAGGCGTTGACGTCGTGGTGGTCGACAGCGCCCATGGCCATTCGACGAACGTGATCGAGACGGTCAAGAAGATCAAATCAAAATGGGAGATTGATGTCGTTGCTGGCAATGTGGCGACATCCAAAGGATACGAGGACCTCGTCTCTGCCGGTGCGGACGCGGTCAAGGTTGGCATCGGCCCCGGATCGATATGTACGACCCGGGTGATTTCTGGAGTCGGTGTACCGCAAATTACGGCGATTTTTAACGCGGCGCGAACGGCCGCGAAGATGAGCAACTCGGTTCCTATCATTGCTGACGGAGGCATTCGATACAGTGGCGATTTAACCAAGGCATTGGCCGCTGGCGCCGACGCGGCGATGGTTGGCGGACTGCTCGCTGGCCTGGAGGAAAGCCCGGGCAAGCAGATTTTATTTCAAGGAAGAACGTTTAAATCTTATCGAGGTATGGGGTCGCTGGGCGCGATGGTTAAGGGGTCCAGTGAGCGCTATCGGCAGGCGAGTTCGGAGAAAGGCCCCGATAAGTTAGTACCAGAAGGAGTTGAAGGCCGCGTACCTTATAAGGGCAAATTAGGACCGTTTGTCTATCAGTTGATCGGTGGTTTGCGTGCCGGCATGGGTTACTGCGGTGCCCGCAACATCGAACAATTAAAGAAGGGCGCGAGATTCCTTCAAGTAAGCGCGGCAAGTGTTAGGGAGAGCCATCCGCATGATATCGATATTACGCACGAAGCGACCAACTACAGCCGCGAACAAAACAGCGGCGATTCGTCGAAGTAACGAACCGGTTTCAGCAGCGCCGTGTCGGCGAATCAGAATCGTCGCGGCGATTCTGATTGTGTTGCTGCAATCGCAGCCTTTTGCCCTGAGTGACGACGGCGGTTCGGGCTGGCGTCCGCGCGGCAGCGGCTCGTCGTTGGGTGCAAGTCGTCAGCAGCTTACTGAACACCGCGACCACACGACAGTTCGTGAGGCGGTAATTCGCGAGAATACAGTCGAACGTCACCGTGTTTCAACCGATGTCCGTGTTTCAACCGGTGTCCGTCCGGTGCAATACGACCGAGCGCCGTCTCTTAATCGATCGCCAGACGTTGAACTACAGTTGCCGTCAATCTCGCCGCAGACTCAATCGCCGGCGACTCAACCGGTGGACGGCGTATTCAAGGCTCCCTTTGGCGACGAACCGCCAGTTCAAACCGCGGCGGATGGTTTGTTATCGTTGGATAAGAAATTTCAAGGAGCGCCAAGCGACGAAGGGCGACAGCCGATGAACAATCCATTGGAAATTGAAGATGCGCCCCGC
>JAYGDO010000545.1:0-6218 GCA_046582885.1 Pirellulales bacterium
CAGTCAATTCAGCAGGAAGAAACTCGATAAATGGGCAATGCGGCGTGACGGCTGCCAGGTGCGCTGAGGCGGCGATGCCGATGCCGGTCTTCCAGCAGTGCGGCACGATCCGGCGGCCGCGCTCGGCGGCCATCCGGCAGACCCGCACCGCTTCGGTCAATCCGCCGACGCGACCGACGTCAGGCTGGGCGATGTCGACAAGTCCGACGTCCATCAGGTCGGCGAACTCGAAGCGGGTATTCTGCCATTCACCGGCGGCGATGGGCATCGGCGCTTCGTGATGCAGCCGGGCGTAACCTCGCAGGTTGTCGATCTGCAGCGGCGTCTCGACAAAGAAGACGTCAAGGTCACGCCAGTCGTTCAAAGTTCGCAATGCCACGTCGACGTCGTCCCAGGTGTACTGCACGTCGACCATCATCACGAAGTCCGGCCCGATCGCGGCGCGGCAGGCGGCCACCACCTCGGTCATCCGCTCGTCGGGCTCGTTTAGGCCGCTGTGATTGTAGGGCCCGCTGAGCGTGACCTCCATCTTGCCCGCGGTGAAGCCGAGTTCTTTTGCCCGCAGGGCCCAGGCGACCAGCGAGTCGCGGTACTCCTCGAAGCTGTGCCCCGTTGGCTGCAGCGACGCATACGGCGTGATCGGATCCTGGCGAGCCTCACCCAAGAGCTGCCAACACGGCTTGCCGGCCGCCTTGCCGCAAATATCCCACAGGGCCATGTCGAGACCGCCCAGCGCACAGATCACCGCACCGCGACGACCGTTCATGGCGCTGCCGGTGTAGAGCTTTTCCCACAGCCTTTGCGGCTCGAGCGGATTTTCGCCGAGCAGCATCTCTTTGAGGCCGAGGCCCATCGTGTGCGTGCCGGGAGCTTCGATGGCGGCCTTGGCAATCCAGGGGCTGACGTCGGTCTCGCCGATGCCGGTGATGCCTTCGTCCGTATGGACCAGCACGACGATGTCGTCCTGGGCACTACTGGTGGCATCTTTATCCACTTCGGGAACGAGCAGGATGTGGCACTCGACATCGGTGATCTTCAAGAGAGAATCTCCTTGCCAACGCGGCACTCGAACACGCCGGTCAGTTTTTCGTCCTGGCCGTGGCGGCGGTAAAACGGCTGAGTGTAGTCCATGCCCAACAGGTGCAACACGGTGGCGTTAATCGTTCTTCCCAACCGAGTAAGATCGGGGTTATTGCCCTGACTGTTCATCAATTTTGGTTCATTCAACGTTGCAATTAAAATGGTGGGCTATTTCCGCGGGGCAATCCAGCCGAGACGGGTATCCGATAGCGGCCTTCAGCGGATGCAGGGGCCGCTCCCTGATAAAACCAATCACATACGCCTGTTTATTGGGTATTGTATGGCTCGCCGAAGTGAAATTGCAAAAAATGGCCATCTGCTGGCGGGCGGTTGAATCAAATGGTGTCGGTTCGGTAAATTCAACCGGGGCATGTATGACATTGCAGCGGGCATCGTGAAATACCAATGATGAAGAGATTCCTCACCATCGGCACCTTGGCATTCGTGGGGGCAGTTTCCGCCGCGGACGCCGCCAGGCCGCCGAACGTTGTGTTCTTTCTCGCCGACGACCTGGGTTGGAGCGACACGACCCTGTATGGCACGACGAGTTTTTATGAGACCCCGAATGTCGAACGCTTGGCGAAGCAGGGCGTTCGGTTTAGCCAGGCCTATGCCGCTTGCCACGTTTGTTCTCCCACACGGGCCAGTATCCTGACCGGCAAGTATCCGGCCCGCCTGCATTTGACCGACTGGTTGCCCGGCCGTCGGGACTACGGTTTCCAAAGGCTGGAGAACGCCCGGATTCATCAGCGGCTCCCACTCGAGGAAACCACTTTAGCCGAAGCGTTGAAGCAACGCGGCTACGCTACGGGGCACTTTGGCAAATGGCACTTGGGTGAGGATCCGGCGGGGCCGTTGCAGCAAGGATTCGATCTGCAGGTTCCCAAATGGAACAAGGGCTGGCCCCGGGCGGGATACCACGCGCCGTTCCGGTTGGATGGCCTAAAGGATGCCAACGGTGATTACCTGACCGATCGACTGACCGACGAAGCCCTCCGTTTTATCGAACAAAACAAGGAAGGATCTTTTTTCCTCTACCTCTCTCATTTTGCGGTGCACGACCCAATCCAGGGCCGCCTCGACCTGGTTGAAAAGTACCGACAAAAGCTGGCCCAACGCCGGCAGCCGGCGGGGCCGCAGTTTGTGCTGGAGTCAAATCCCGATGATCCCAAGCCTTTGTCTCGCGAAGCGTTGAGCGACCTAATCGGGCAGCCCTCACACAAAGATTACCGGGTGCTTCCCGGCCGCGCGGTCAAGATCAAGCAGCATCAGGACAATATCCAGTTTGCCGCCATGGTCGAGGCGCTCGACGAGAGCCTGGGGCGGGTGATGGGCAAGCTGCAGTCGCTGGGCCTCGAGGAGAACACGATTGTTATTTTCTTCTCGGACAACGGCGGCATGTCGGCCGCCAACTTCGGTAATCCGCAGCGGGTCGTGAACCCTTCCAGGCTGGATGCCGCCTATTCCACCTCCAATCTGCCGCTCCGCGGCGCCAAGGGTTGGCTGTACGAGGGAGGCATTCGCGTGCCGATGATTATCAGGTGGCCGGGGCATGGAAAACCGGACACGGTTTGCGAAGAACCCGTGATCAGTACCGATTTCTATCCGTCCATCCTGGAGATGGCGGGCCTGCCTGCCCAACCCGCTCAGCATGTGGACGGAACCAGCCTCGTGCCGGCGGTGGAGGGAAAGCCTTTTGAGCACGGGCCCATCTACTGGCATTTTCCGCATTACAGCAACCACGGCATGCAGAGCCCGGGTGGCGCCATTCGTTCCGGCGATTACAAGCTGCTGGAATATTTCGAAAACAACACCGTACAGTTGTTCAACCTGAAGAATGACCCCGGAGAACAGGATGACCTAGCCCGGACCCAGCCGAAAAAAGCCGTAGAGTTGCTGGCTCTGCTACATTCCTGGCGGACAAAAGTTTCAGCGAGAATGATGCCGCTCAACAAAAATTAAGACCGGGAAATCAAACCGGAGAGCACTGTTTAAGGACACCAACATGAGATTCTTCTTGGCGATTCTTTTTTCGGCTCTGTTGTATTCCTCCGTGTCAGCGGCCCGGCCTAATATCGTCTTCATCCTGGCCGATGATCTCGGCTACGGCGACCTGGGTTGCTACGGGCATCCGACGGCTAAGACGCCGGTGATCGACCAACTGGCGCGCGAGGGGGTGCGGTTCACCCAGCATTACGCCAATGGCCCGGAGTGCAGCCCGACTCGCACCGCTTTCCTGACCGGTCGCTACCAACAGCGCAGCGGCGGGTTGGAATGCGCCATCGGCACGGGCAATGTCGGCCGCTACGACGATGCGATTCGGTTGGCCGAGAAACGACAACTGGGACTGCCGGCGGGGCAGGCGGTATTGCCCTCGGCGCTAAAGCAGCCCGGGTATGCCTGCGGCGTATTCGGCAAGTGGCACCTGGGATACGAACCGCAGTTCAACCCGATGGAACACGGCTGGGATACGTTCTTCGGCTACATGGGGGGCAACGTGCATTACTTCAACCATCGCGAATTAAGCGATCTGCACGTGCTCTTTCGCGGGCGTCTGCCGGTTTACGAAGCGGGCTACATGACCCACCTCATCACCGATTCTTCGCTCGAATTCATCGCCCGCAACAAGGATCGGCCGTTCTTCCTCTACATCTCACACGAGAGCCCCCACTTTCCATTTCAGGGACCGGGTGACGGGAAGAAAGTCGTGGACAAAACGAACTGGACCAGACCCGATGCGAAAGCGTACGTGGCGATGCTTGAGGACCTGGACCGTGAAGTCGGACGCGTGCTGGCGGCTCTAAAGAAGAACAAGCTGGAAAACGACACCCTGGTGATTTTTGTATCGGACAATGGCGGCTTCGCCGGCGCGGCGCATATGGGTCCGCTCAACGGCGCCAAGAGCACCACCCTGGAGGGCGGCATTCGTGTGCCGCTCATCATCCGCTGGCCGGGCCACATTCGCCCGGGCACCACCAGCCATCAGGTTTGCGCTACCTTCGACCTCACCCGCTCGATCCTCAACCTCGCCGAGGCCGAGGTACCCGCCGGCAAACTGGACGGCCTTGATCTTGTCGAGCACATTACCGGAGATAAGACCGATTTCGCCCGCACCCTGTTCTGGCGGGCAAAACGTGGCGAGCGCACCTGGTCGGCGGTACGCGCCGGCGACCTGAAATACGTCCGCAAGAGCGAAGGCCGAACGCAGGAGTGGCTGTTCGACCTGGCCAGGGACATCGGCGAAAAAAACGACCTGAGCCAGTCGCAACCCGACCAGCTCAAACGTCTGAAGAACCTCTTTTTAGATTGGGAAAAAGAAGTCCGAGCGGTCCGCTAACCGCGCGGATTGCGGTGGCAGAGCCCCCACAGCGGGACGCGGGTAGGACGCACGGGAAGTCGGGAATTTAGGGCCACACGGCCGCCAACCGCCGGTCGCATCTCCGCCCGTTAACACCTAGAATCGCGGGATCAGAATCGGAGCGCCTGTTGAGATACCTCCTACTCATCGCGACCGTCTTCGTCACCGCACCGGCGGTTGGTCAACCCGCGGCAGCTCAGGCGGACCGCGGCTTGGCCGCTTTGCAGAAATACAAGCCGCGAATCGTTCGCAATCCGGAAGGCAAAGTCGTCACGTTCGACCTCACTCAGCGGGGCGTCGCAGACGCCGACCTGGTTCATCTGCGACCGCTTCAGCATCTGCAGCATCTTTATCTGGCCGACAACCAACTTACCAACGCCGGCCTCGCGCATCTGAAAGGATTGAAAACACTGCAGTCGCTAAACATCGGACGCAACAAGATTACCGCCGCCGGACTTGCCCAGCTGTCCGAACTGGTCGGCATTGAACAGTTGTGGCTGACCAACATCGAGGTGAATGACGAAGCGATATCACATCTGCAGAAACTGACGCGACTGACTCACTTGCATCTCAACGTCACCGACAAAGGCATGGTGTACCTGCGGCCCATGTCATCTTTAAATGCCTTGAGTTTAAGCTTTGCCAGTGTCAGCGATGTCGGCCTGGAGAACATCTCGGGCTGGGCCAGCCTCGAGCATCTAGTGCTCAACAACACCCGGATCACCGACGAGGGAATGAAGTCGTTATCAATGCTAAAGAACCTCCGCACCCTGTCGCTGAACTTCACGGCCGTCACCGATGCGGGGCTTGAGCAGTTGGCGGGCCTCAAACAATTGCAGCGACTGCGATTACTGGGCGCTGCGGTGACCGACACGGGCGTCATGAAGCTGGCAGATGTGCTGCCGCAAACCGATATAACGCCGGCACCTTCGCAAATCCAAAATGTCCACCTGGGCGGCAGTCGGGTGACGGACGGCGACCTGGCCCGTCTGTCGCAATTAATCAACCTGCAAAGGTTGACGCTCAACGGCACGCGGGTCACCGACGCGGGACTGGCACACTTAAAGCGATTCACCAAGTTGCGTGAATTAAATCTCGCCCACACCAAGATCACCGACCAGGGATTGTCGCAGCTAAAGAGTCTGGATCAACTGAATTGGCTGAGTTTTTATGGGGTCGGCGTCACGGATCAAGGACTCTCCCACCTGCGCGGCCTGAAAAACATGCGGGAGTTGTTTCTCAACGGGACGCGGGTATCCGACGAGGGGCTCAGCCACCTGTCGGAGATGCGGCAACTCCGCAAGCTCGGTCTGGCGGGGACCAAACTGACCGACGCGGGCGTCGGGCAACTGGCCCACTTCGTTAACCTGGAATCGCTGGACATCTCCGGAACCGCGATAACGGATGACGGCTTAGTGAAGATGCGGTCGCTGGCCAAGCTGTCTTTTCTGCGGTTGGCAAATACCGACGTCGGCGACGCCGGTGTCCGCCGCCTGGCCGAGATTTCGACACTACAGACGCTGGGACTGGACGAGACTCGCGTCACCGATGACGGCTTGGAATGCCTGAAGGCTCACGACCGGCTCCGTTACCTGCACCTCTACCGCACCGCGGTGGGCGATACGGGTCTGGCCCAATTACGCGAGCTGAGTGAGCTTCAATATCTGGGCATCGCCCGCACCAAGGTGACCGACGGCGGTCTGGAGCACCTAAAATCGCTCAAGGGTCTGCGGCACCTCTACCTAAACAACACGGCCGTCACCGACCCCGCGGCCCGGAA
>JAYGDO010000594.1:0-2882 GCA_046582885.1 Pirellulales bacterium
CGAAAACTTCGTCTACGATCCCCGCAGTTACATGGCGCAGACCGTACCCGAGCGGATGGCGATCATTTCGGCCGGCGTGGTGATGAACATCATCTTCGCCTTCATCTTCGCCGTGGTGGCTTTTTCAATGGGCGTACCTTACCAGCGATGCGATATCGCTTACGTGCTGCCCAACACGCCCTGCTGGAACGCAAATCTCCGCCCCGGCGATGAGTTCACCGGCATTGGAATCATCCAAGAGAATCTCAGCTTCAAGTACCTCCAACAGGAGGTAATTTTCGGCGATAAGAACGGAATTTCTGCCAGGGTGTCTTCTTGGCAAAAAGATGGCACGAAGACGTCCCGAGACCTGACACTCACTCCGATGCAAACCAAGACGGGACGCAAACTGCCGATCATCGGCATGGGGCCGTCGCGAGACCTAACGCTCGGCAAGGAACAGTTTGCCTTCCCCAGTTCGCCGGTTGCCGCCGCCGACGGGTTTCGCGGCAACGACAAACTGGTGGCGGTCAACGGCCAACCGGTGTCACGATTCGTCGATTATCAACGTATCCTGGCCGCGAACCCGGACAAGGAAATTGCCGTGACCGTCGAGCGCAAGAGTCCCGACGGCGCCGGCGGCGATGCGAGCGGCACCGAACAAATGACAATCGACGTCGCGCCGCGAAAACTACGGCGGCTGGGATTGGTGATGAGAATCAGCCCGGTTCTGGGCGTCCAGCCCGATTCACCCGCCGACAAGATCGGCGTCCAGAAGGGTGATGAAATCGTCTCGATTGACGGCAAGCCGCCCGAAGATTTTCTGGAACTCGCTGAACGTCTGCGTCGTCGCGGCGGTGAAACGATTCAGCTCGTCGTGAACCGCAAAGATGGCGATTCAAGCGATACGCTCGCATTCGATGTCCTCTCCAGAGAAGTCGATTGGCCGTTCAGGCTCGGCCGCTTCATGGAACTACCCACGTTGGGAATCGCTTTCGAAGTTCCTGCCGTTATCGAGGGTACGCGGGTCGGCTGGGACGCGGAAAAAGAAGATATCCAATCGGGCGACCGGATCGTTCAGGTCGAAATTGTGCCGGCCAACGACGCACAACAAGCAAAAGAAAGGGGGTCGTTTAGAAAACTCGAAGGACTGCGCGTCGACGGCGAGGAGGGCATGAAGTGGGCGAACTGGCTCGAATCGATGCAGCTCACGCAACCAGATTCGAACATAAAACTAACCCTCAGGCGGGATGGAAAAACTCATACGGTAACGCTCCCGCAAAACGTCTCCGGCGAATCCTACTATGCGGACCGCGGGTTCATCTTCAAAAGCACGACCAACATCATGCAGCCCGAGTCATTCGGCGAAAGCTGCGCGTTGGCTTGGCGCGAAACGAAATACTCTCTATTCGCCGTCTATCGATTTTTGCATAAGCTGTTCGCCGGGGATATTTCCTGGCGGCTGCTCGGCGGGCCCGGTACGATCGCGGCGGCGGCCGGGATCACCGCCAAGCAGGGCATTACCGAGTTGTTGATTTTTCTCACGCTGCTCAGCGCGAACTTGGCCGTTGTCAACTTTCTGCCAATCCCGGTGCTCGACGGGGGCCACATGGTGTTCTTGATGCTCGAAGGTATCTTCCGGCGGCCCGTCAGCGAGAAAATCGTAATCCCGCTGACCTATCTCGGCCTGTTTCTGATTCTGGGTTTGATGCTCGTCGTCATCGGCCTGGATGTTGACCGCTGGATCGTCGATTTCTTCTGATGAATCTCGCCCACATCGAAGCGGTTTTGTTCGACGCGGTCGGTACGCTAATCCGAGCCCGCCAGCCCATCGCGACCACGTACTACGAACTCGGTCGCCGGCACGGATTTGAGTTAGCGGAAGCGGAAGTTGCGGCCCGCTGTCGGCGTGCAATTGCGAGGCAGGACGCGCTCGACGCGGAGCGGCACGCCTGGCGGACCGACGAAGCCCGCGAACATCGGCGGTGGCGCGATATCGTGGACGACATTTTCGCCGAGACGGGAATGCCGGCGGCCCGCGAGGCACTGTTCGAAGATCTTTGGAACCGCTTCGCCCTACCCGAAACCTGGGCGACCTTTGACGACGCGGGCGGCACGATACCGCCGCTGATCGAACGTGGATTGACGGTCGGCCTGGTCTCCAATTTCGACGCCCGGCTGGAAGTAATCGCCCGCCAGCTGCCGCCCCTCGACCTTTGCCGGCGGTTATTTATTTCCTCGCGAATCGGTTTTCGCAAACCGAGCGCAAACTTCTTTCGGGCGGTTTCCACACAACTTGGAATCGGGGGTGATCGTCTGCTGATGGTCGGCGACGATCCGGCGAACGACTACGGCGGCGCGAGGGCCGCCGGCTGGAATGCGATTCTGATCGATCGCAAGAGCAACGGTTCCCAGCCGGCATCAATCACCTCGCTGGACGAACTGCTAGCGATGCTGCCGTTGCGGGTGTGAAACAGCCTTTGTCAGACCCTTCCCCCGCCTTGCGGACGGCTGCCGGTTGCTGATCTTGCTTGCACAGGTCGTTAAGCATTAGCATGGCCGTTGCTCTCACTTCTTGCGATATGTGGCAGAAAGGAATCGGACCGCGTATGGAAACGCGACTCGCAGTTCTGGCTGATCTTGTCGGCGGACAACTCGCTGGCGATCCGATGCTGGCCATCACCGGCGGCGCAACGCTGGACACCGCCGGACCGACCGAAATATCTCTGGCCGACAGCGTCGAACGGTTCAAGCAAGCCGGCGGCACGCAAGCGGCCGCCGTTGTCGTTCCGCACGACTTCCCGCTGGAGGACCGCGCGGGCATCGCGGTTGGCGATGTTGCCGGGGCGTTCGCCAAAATCGTTTGCCACTTTCGACCGCAGCGCAGTGTCCGCCGCTGCGGC
>JAYGDO010000662.1:0-3977 GCA_046582885.1 Pirellulales bacterium
TCGTTTTTTCTAACAACTTGCATCTGTTCATATCCGGATCATACATGTCGGCCGGTGGCCGTTAATGTCCTGATCCATGAGTGCGCCGATTAAGTGCTTGAATTTTGGCAGTATCGTGCGTTTTTGTGTCAATCATCCAAGATGTCGGCCAACAAACGGCTCAAAAATCCTCCATCGCGGTGTCGCCGCCGGCTCTGGTGTGCATGGCCTGCCAGACGCCGGGATTGGGGCCGCAGGCGTTCTTGTCCGCTTTGCTATCGACGTCGTTGTTCACAAATTGCACAGAGCCGTCCAGCATCAACACGTGGACCCCTCCGGTGTGCGCACTTCGGGGCGCCATCTGCCCGGTACTGTTGCTGTCAAAGCAGCCCATACCGCGGCTGCGGTCGCCGGCCAGGCCGGCCGCCGCGCAGTTTTCCATGTCATCCGAATTGCCGCCGGGATCGTTGGGGCGACCGGCATCTCCAAACAGCGCGGCCGTCCCGGAAGCCAGGCCGGGCATGGCCCAACAGCCGCGCAGGTCTCGCGGATTTAATCCCGCCCGCAACTCGTCGACCGCGACCGTTTTGGACAGGCCGTCCTTGATGTGCCGCATCCGCACGGAGAAATTCGCACCACCAATCCCGCTCAGGTGACTCTGAGGGCCGCTGATCTTCGATTGGAAACCGTGGCTGCACGGGGAGACGTTCATGCCGTAGTTTCCACGGGCCCAGCCGCCGCCGGCGTAGGTGCAAAGGTTTTCGGAATTATTCGTATCGCTGGGGCATTTATACATCGCGATCTCGGCGGATCTGCCCGGATTCTGGTTCGCGGGGATGTCGCGGTCCCACTTGCGGTAGAGCGGTTCCTGCTCGATGTACAGCAGCAGCGAGACCAGCCAGTTGGGGCCTTTGTCCGGGTCGGAAATTCGTTGAGGATTGCCGCTGCGGCTGACCAGAAAGGGCGGTAACTTCCGATTGGCGGCCTCGTAGCTGTTCAGCGCCATACCGATCTGCCGGAGGTTGCTGCGGCAGGCATTCTTGCGGGCCGTTTCGCGAATCCCGCTCAGCGAAGTCAACAGCAGGGCGCACAGCAGGCCGATGATGCTGATCACCACCAACAATTCAACCAAGGTGAATCCGCGTCGCAAACGACTCATGAAATTATTGGAAAGGATGTTGTAGGAATCAAAAGGCAGGCTGCGTACGCACGATATCCATCGGCTAACCGTTTGGGTCTCCATCGGGTGCGACCAGTTCCACTTCGGTGATCGCCAGGCCGGCCGGGCCGCCGGTGTGCGTGAAAGACCAGACGCCGGTCAGAATCAAGTCGTCGGGCTTGGCCGGCAATTCGTCTTTGCGGTCTCGTACGCACGGGTCGAGTGTGAAATCACTGAGTTGAAAAACCGCCTCGAAGAGACTGGCGTTCCTGAACTGTTGCGCCGGTTTGCGGGCGATAAACTTGCCGGCGAACTCACCGTTGGCGTGCGTAACTCGGATTCCAAAAAACAGATCCGTAGCAGTCGTGAGACGGCCGCGAACGATGAATTGTGAGTCCGGCTTAACGATCACCGGCGAACCGTCGGAGCGGACGACCGCAAGACCCAACAGGTAAAGAGTGACAGAGCGGTTTTCGCGAGGGATAAACGGAATGGCTCTGATGGATGCCGGCTCAGCGGCGGACGTCGGCGACCACTTGCCGTAGTTTCCATAAGCGTCATCGGGGCCAAGATGAAGATGACTCTTCCAGTCATGCACCGAATCGGGAACCCGTTGCGGTATCATCTCGCGGTCGTCCCCGGCCGTAACACGGTGCTTAGCCGGGACGTCGACCTGGCTGCCGTCACTGAGTCGCTTCAATCGGACCTTGCCCTGGCTGACATTCAATACGGTGGAAGTCAGGCTCGTTTCAACATCGAACTGCGTTCCCAACACCTCAAGCAGCGCGGACCGCGTGTGGATCAGCATCGGCTTGCCCTGGGGTTGCGGGACCACGTTCGCGGACAAGATTCCCTCCCTCAGTCGCAGTTCCTTCTGGCCCAGGTCGGCAAACGTGAGCATCGACGTGCCGGAAATCATCACCGTCGAACTGTCGTTGAACTGAAGTTCGAGCCAGGAGTCGGGGGCCATCCCTTCGATTGTCCCGCCGGCCAGTTCCGTTCCAACCTCGATATCCCGCACGATCTGCCCGTGGTCGCCCGTCCAGATCAGCGTTCCGCTTAAGCCGATGATTCTGGCAATCGGCCGTTCATCGCTCGGCCGCAAAAAGTAAACGCCCGCGACCAGGGCCACGACGACGGCCGCCGCAACCGCCAAGGGCCATCTGCTCAAACTCGTTGATCGCTCCGCGGTCACTGAGCTTGGTTCGGGGAGCGGATCACGGCTTTCGCGCAGCGCCTCGGCAAACTCGGTGTCCCAGTGAGCCTGTTCGACAAACTCCTGTCGAGCCGCCGCATCGCTATCGAGCCGCTCGGCAAGACGCGCTTTTTCCGCTTCGTTCAACTCGCCCCGCAGGTGGCGGTCGATCAGTCCTTCAAATTCGTCTTGGTCTTTCATGGTACCGTCCTCAGACTGGTTTCTACACACGAACGTACCTGCCTCTTAAGCCGAAAGAGTGCCTTCCGCACGGCCTCGATCGTCATTCCGACCCGCTCACCGATCTGCTGGTAACTCAGTTCATCCACGAACCGGGCACTCAGCACCCTGCGGCCCCGCTCCGGTACCCGTTCAAAACAACGCTCCAGGGCTTCTCGCCGGGATTCCGCATCGTCGCGGCGCCGCGCCGTTTGGAATTCTTCAAATGCCGCGTCGATCGTATCGTCCAGCAGTCGTTCGACCAGAGTCCTCTCCCGCTGATGCCGCTGCCTCTCCCGCAGTACTTCGATACGCACGATCGAGCGGCACCAGGCCAGCATCGACGTCCCTTCCTGGAACTGGTCAAACTTATTTACCACGACGATCATCGCCTCCTGCACGACGTCGTCTGTCGCGGCGTAATTGCCGAGCAGTGAACGGGCGTATGCCGTTAGTTCCGCGCGGCAGTCCAGCGCCATTTTCAGGACGCGGTCGCGGTTGGTATCGGAATCAGCCATCTATAAGGAACCAGTTGCTTCCTTGAATTGTGGACATCTTATCCCGTATTTTTTTGTGACGGATATGGCCGCAGTTTACAGGCTTTACGGCCACGAGGCGTACCCGTTGAAGCGTCTCCCGTTTGCCGCACGCAGCTTTATCCCCAGTTTAATCGGGTAACCGGGCACTTACAGTGTCGGTCGAATCGGGTACCCCGCAGATTGTCGGTGCGAGTCGATGATAGGCGGTTCGCCGCGACCCGGTATTTACTGGGAGGATCTATGGGGAGGCCGATTTTGCGCGACCGCCGGCGGGAGTGCGGTTCGGTTTGCCGCTGCGGTTGGCGAACTTTTTCTGTTTTAGGCAGTTATCGTCAACCGCGATAACTCCTCACATCAGCGTGTATCAAGTACACTACGACGATGGTCGCCAACCGCGATCCGGCGGGGGTTATGCGGGGGGACGGGAAAAAATTTCGACCGCAGTGGCCCGGTTGGTTAGAGCTGCGTAATCCTCGGGCCATCAAGATCATTTGTCGTTCTGTTGATGTGGGACTTCGATGAAATACTTCTTTTCCGTGAATCGATCTGCCGCTGTGCGACGGCCCTGCGGTTCCGCGATCCTCAGACTTCTCATCGGGGCAACGTTCGCCGCGCAGCTGATGTCTGCCGCCCGGGCCGAACCGAAACCTCCGAACATCGTTGTGATGATGGTGGACGACATGGGCTTCGCCGGGCCCTCCATCGCGCCGTACGGCAATCCGCACTACAAGACGCCCGGCATGGACCGCCTGGCCAGCGAGGGAATGCTGTTCACCGATTTTCATGCCAGTGGTGCCATCTGCTCGGCCACCCGCGCCGGCCTGGTCACGGGCCGTTATCAACAACGCGCGGGGATCGAGGCGGTCATCCATCCGTACGCCACGCA
>JAYGDO010000032.1:0-5636 GCA_046582885.1 Pirellulales bacterium
TTTCGCCAACCGTTGTTGGCTGGTCCATTCCGTTGGCCTTCGGCATCTCGGTGGCCGTTGGCATCGTCTTCGGCCTCTACCCCGCCATCCGTGCGGCAGCGATGGATCCAATCGAAGCGCTGCGGCATGAGTAGGTTATTGCGCAGTTAACCTGGCCTCGACCGTGCCCCATAAACAAGGCCCGGCCTTCTTACAAAGACCGGGCCTGCTCGTTTTCTTGGATCAATTGGTGATCCACGAGATGGTGACTGCCAGCAGCGGCAGCCCGCCGGCTGCATCAGCCGCAGCCACCTCGCTGGTTTGTAAAGTCAGATAACAATGGACCACCTCCTTTCTCTAACAGCACCGGCCCGCTCGGTAAGAATAACCAGCATCCCCACCACGTCGCGGGCAATTAGTCCGTCGCGCCGCGTAAGCGCGACCCGATAACCGTATGATTGTCGCAAACATCGATCAAGGCAAGGCCAGGGGCGTTAATTGTCCTTTACCATTCCTGCGGCCGCTTGCCCGCCATTTATTCAAACCACTTACAGCACCCGACTTAGTCGCCGCACTACTTTACCGCCGCCGGCATACCCGTCCCAGCGGACCGCATTGTGCCGTAAATGGCCGGTACAATTTCGGAAATGCAGAGGGCAGTGCAGCCAAAGTGGCCACGTCTGTACGCCCAGATACCGGACCAACGTTGGCGGCTTGCCTTGTTTCATCGCGATCGGCAAGAGACGCGCTCGATTTCCGTTTGCGACCGGGACTCGAAGAACAAATCTGCGGGCCCGTTCAATCGACCGCCACAAAAGGTGCTTGCGACGCAGGGCCTCGTTAATAAAACTAGTGTTCTCACGATGGGGAGTGCCTCCATCGGTCATCAATGAAGAAAGGTCTTCTGAATGTATCCCGCAATTTCTCCGTTACGCGCCCGACTTTTTTTGGCAGCCGTATTCGCCTTGCTTGGTCCCTTCAACGCCACCGCTGATGAAGGCGTTAAAAGTAGCGCGCAAAAACCGATCCGCGCCGTCATTTTTACTGGTGGTTGCTGCCACGATTACAATCGGCAGAAGTTGCTTCTGATGGATGGCATCGGCCGCCGGACGCCCGTCGATTGGACCGTCGTACATGAAGGCGGCACGGGCAATCACCATATTTATCCGTTGTTGCAAAAGAAAGACTGGTCCCGGGACTTTGACATTGTTGTCTACAACATGTGCTTTGCCAAAACAAACGACGAAGCCTATATCAAAAACATTCTCAAACCGCACGAAGCTGGACTACCCGCGATCGTCATTCACTGCACCATGCACACGTTTCGCAGTTTGAAGGACGACATGTGGCGCAAGTTTTTGGGCGTAACCACGGTTCGCCACGGGGCGCACTTTCCTATTCATGTCCACACGGTCGAACCGGACCATCCGATCCTTCAAGGTTTGCCCAAGGAGTGGAAAACGCCCAAGGGCGAGCTGTATCACATTCAAAAAGTTTGGGATACCGCCACGCCGCTCGCCGTCGGCACGCGCGAGGCTTCGCTCGACGACAGTGGCCATCCCTGCGTTTGGGTGAACACCTTCGGTAAGGCCAAGGTGTTTGGCACGACGCTCGGCCACCACAACGAAACGATGCAGCAAACGCATTACCTCGACATGGTCGCTCGCGGCATGTTGTGGACACTCGAGAGGTTGGACGAGAAACACTTCCGCCGGGTAACCGCTAAGGAAGACGCCGAGGCGCAAAAGAACCTCGGCCCCAAGGGCAAGGCTCCCACGCCGATTAAGAAACCGAACGCCGGAAAAACCGGCGGTAAAAAAATAAAAGTGCCCAACAACTTGGCGCTGGGCAAGATGACTTCCGCTTCCGCGACGCAACCGGCGCGCGATACCCGCTTTGCCGTAGACGGCAGACTGGATACCCGCTGGTGCGCGCCGGACAACGGCAACGGCCACTGGTGGCAAGTCGACCTCGGCAAACCGGGCCGCGCTACAGGCTGCGAGATCGTCTGGGAGTTCGCTGGCCGCCGTTATCGCTACAAGGTCGAAGGATCCTCTGACGGCAGCACTTGGCGGATGCTGGCCGATGCGACCAAGTCCGTGCTCCGCGAACAAATTCATACGCACAAATTCGACGCCAGCGACTTTCGATTTTTTCGTATCACCGGAACTGAAATGGAATCTGGCGCGTGGATGAGCTTTTCTGAGTTCCACGTTCACGGTACGGAGTTTGTCGAAGTCGCCGCACCGATCGAACCGACAAAACTGAAACAAGCCAACAAACAGGGTCTGCTCGCACGAGTCCAAGCGCCGACCGGTTTTCGCACGACGCTTTTCGCCGCGCCGCCAAATATCAACTATCCCGCTTGCGTGGCTTCCGCGCCGACCGGCGAAGTCTTCGTCGGCATTGACGAGAACGGTTCACTCGGCAAAGACCCCACTCGTCGGCAACTCATCGTTTCTTGCAAGGACACCGATGGCGACGGCGTGGCCGACAAATTCACGACCTTCGCCGAAAAAGTAGGCAGCGTCCGCGGCCTGTTCGTCGACGGCAACAAAGTTTGGGCGCTGCATCCCCCGCTGCTGCGAGTATTTTACGATGACGACGGCGACGGCAAAGCGGACCGCAATGAAGTGCTGGTCGAAGGACTCGGCACACCGGCGCTGAAGGCGCGCGGCGCGGATCACTGCACCAACGGTTTTCGCGTCGGTATCGACGGCTGGCTCTACATTGCGATCGGCGACTTCGGTTTTACCCGGGCCGTCGGCAAGGACGGCCGTGAATTGCAAATGCACGGCGGGGGCATCATCCGTGTGCGACTAGACGGAACAGAGATGGAGACCTACGCAACGGGACTGCGCAACATTTACGACGTGGCTATCGACCCGCTGATGAACGGCTTTACGCGGGACAACACCAACGACGGCGGCGGTTGGGACATTCGCGTCAGCCACATTTTCCCAACAGCAGAATACGGTTACCCGCGGCTGTTTAAGAACTTTTCGGACGAAATCGTCCAACCGCTGGGCATCTTCGGCGGTGGTTCAGGAACGGGCAAACTTTATGTTCACGAACCGGGTCTTCCTGCAGGCTACGGCAACGCGCTGTACACCTGCGACTGGGGGCGCAATGCGGTTTACGTGCACAGCGTCGAGCCCAAAGGCGCGGGATTCTCGACCGACCAAAAGACGTTTGTTCAATTGCCGCGGCCAACCGATTTGGACGTCGATGGACAGGGCCGAGTCACCATCGCCAGTTGGCACAATGGCCAGTTCGCCTTCAAAGGTCCGGACGTCGGATTTCTCGTGCAGTTGACACCCGAGAATGCGAAGAGTGAGCCTTTCCCGGATTTAAAAAACGCGAGCGAGACAGATTTACTGCGACATCTGGCGTCACTCAGCCATACACACCGCCTGTACGCCCAGCGCGAGATTCTCGCACGTGGAACAAAGGATGTGGCGGCCGGATTGCGGAAACACGCTGCCGATCGTGATGCGCTGCTCGCCGGGCGTGTCGCGGCTGTATTTACAATCAAACAACTACTCGGCTCGGCCGCGAGGGATGTACTCTTACCACTGGCTGCCGATAACGCGATTCGAGAGTTCGTCATCCGCGCGCTGGCCGACCGAAAAGGCGAGGTCGCCGACCTGCCGCTCGAGCAGTTTGTCGGCGGTTTAGGCGACAAAGACCCCCGAGTTCGTTTACAGGCGGCGGTGGCGCTCGGTCGCCTTGGAAAAATTGGCGCGGGCGATGCGCTCGCCACTGCAGCGGCCGACGACGATCCGCTCGTCGCGCATACGGCGATCCGAGCACTGGTCGAACTACGTGCCAGCGAAGCTTGCCTCGCCGCACTCGACCGCGGCTCCGTTGATATCGCCCGCGGTGCGGCACGCGCTTTGCAATCGCTGCACGAACCCAAAGTCGTCGATGGCCTGATTGCCAGGCTCCAGCGGGCCAGATCCGACGAAGTTCAAATTTTTGTGTTTCGCGCGCTCTGTCGATTGTACCATCGCGAAGCCCCTTGGAATGGACAATGGTGGGGCACGCGGCCCAACACAACGGGGCCCTACTACAAGCTGGCAACGTGGGAAGAAACGACGAAGATAGGCGAAGTGCTAAAGTTCGCTGTCGCCTCGGCTGGCAGCGAACGGTCCAAAGATTTATTGCTCGAATTGAATCGCCACCAAGTCAAACTCGGCAACGCCGCACCGCAGTTGTTCAAGCTTGCCGAAAGCGATACGTCGTTGCGGCCTGCAGCTTTGACACTGTTGCAGCAACAAGTGACAATCCCCGGCGAAGCCGTTCCGCTGATTAAGGCTTCAGCCGCAACGAAAAGTGGTAACCCGGCCGTTCAAGCCAAGGCGCTGCTGTTGCTCGCACGGCTCGGCGCCAAGCCGGATATGCGTGAGACGGTCCACAAAGTTTTTGCCGAAGTCGATGCCGGAAAAATCACCTCCGAAGCCGTCATGATCGCACGAGACCAATATGTCTACGACGTGCGGCAGGCCACACGGATCGACTTTTTTATCACTCAATTAAAAACGGATGCGGCGCCTCAGCGTGAACTGGCCGCTATGATTCTGATGGCGCTGGCCGATAACAAACGGGTTGCCGATCCGTTGCGCAAGGCCGCGGCGACAGCGATTGAAGAAGCCTGGACGAATCCCGATTGCATTGCGGCGCTGCTCCGCGCGGCCGGTCGGACTCGCAGTGGAAATTACGCAACGCGCGTCGCACGGCATCTCAAGGCGGGTGATGTGAATAACGCGGCCGGCCGCTTTGCCGCAAAGTTGTTGGGGCTTGACGATAACGGCGACAAAAAGCATCCGCCGGGACAACTCATCGAAAAAACCGGTTACGAAGCCGCTGTTTCGCAAGCCGCCGGACGCGCCGGCGACCTATCGCTGGGCCGTCACTTGTTCCTTCGCCAGGGCTGTATCAACTGTCACACAATTTCTGGCGTGGAACCACCTCGCGGCCCCCAGTTAATTGACATTGGCCGCCGCTATAATCGCCGAGAGCTGGCCGAGTCGATTCTTAAACCAAGCGCTAAAATCGCGCAGGGATTCGACACGCAGTGGTTTGAAACCGACAAAGGACTGGTGATCAATGGCTTTGTAGTAAGCGAATCGGGAGAATCTGTCGAAGTTCGCACGACTGAAGGCACCAGCAAAACCATTGCGAAAACTGAAATCGAAGAGCGGGGCAAGACCGACATTTCGTCCATGCCAAAAGGCCTGGCAGGTGAACTAACGCTAGACGAACTGGCCTCACTGTTGACGTATTTAGAGTCGCTTTCGTCGGAGTGAACCAAAAATTCCGCAGCGCCCGCCCGTCGAATTCCACTGCACAATCAGCTATTGTATTGGTTGGCAGTACAATTTTTTCCCGATGGAGTTTATCAAATGAGCGGACCGATTGTTCGAAGCGGGCCATCGCCCGAGTTTACGAAAAACTGGGAGCAAGCCTTCGCGAAGAAAAAGGCAAAAAAGAAAACGGCCAAGGCGGCCGGCACAAAATCAAAGGCGAAAAAGAAAACCAAAAAAAAATCGTGACCGGACGGAAACTTTTTTAGACAAAAGAAAACAAGGCTGTTACGTTGTCTTTGCTCCCGTTCATTTAAATTCCGCTCCCGTCATCCTCCGTCCCCAGGGATT
>JAYGDO010000064.1:0-2411 GCA_046582885.1 Pirellulales bacterium
CCCGGCAGGTGGCAACGTCACCGGGGGGCGAGCAGTTCGCTGCGACCGATGCGGCCGGAACACTTCGATTGCACGCGATGGCCAACGGCGAGCAACTGCACATTCGCGGCGGCCACACCGGCGCGATCAGCGGCTTGGCATTTCCCGCAGGCAACAACAGCCTCGTCACGAGCGGTCTCGACGGGGCCGTTAAACTTTGGAGATTGCCGTTGGTGGCACCGCGGAGTTTGCCCGGCCATCCGGAGGGTGCGGCGAGAGTCGTTTTTGCGAACGCAAATACGCTGGTTACCGCCGCACCGGACGGAAAGGTCACGCTGTTGGAAGCGGCGACGGGAAAGCCACTCCGGCAATTTGAGGGTCTCGAAGACGCGGCTACGGCATTGGCAGCATCGGTCGACGGTAAGTTAATCGCGGCCGGTACGAAGTCTGGCGAAGCGAAGTTTTGGACGGTTGAGGCCGGCAAAAATGCGGGCGCAGTGGCCGGCCACACCGGAGCGGTCAACGCGGTCGCGTTTCACCCCAAACAACCGCAAATCGCCACCGCCGGCGACGACGGCACAGTTCGCATTTGGCAATATCCGCAACCGGCGGAGGACGTCGTCGCCCACGCCGCAGCCGTGCGGGCGGTCGCGGCCAGCAAGGACGGCAAGCAGATCGTCACCGGCGGGGATGACGGCGTGGTTCATCTTTGGGCGCACGCTGCGAAGATGCCGGCACACAAATTGGCGGGCCACCAGGCGCCGGTTCTTTGTGCGGCCTTTCGCCCCGATGCAAAACAATTCGCCACGGGCGACAAATCGGGCATGGTCCGCTTGTGGAATCCGGCCGATCGCCAGGTACAAGCGGTGTTCGGCGCGCACGAAGGGGCCGTCACCGCGGCAAGCTACCACGCGCAAAACGCTTTGATAGCCACCGGCGGTGGGGACGGCTCCATCAAAATCTGGAATGTCCCGGCGACTCCCAGCGTAGAACTCGGCAAGCATGCGGCGGCGGCCGGCGGCCTCGCCATGACCAGTAATTCGGCGATGGCGATCACCGGCGGTGCGGACAAGACGTTAAGGTTCTTTGATATTAAAACCGGCAAGCAAATTCGCTCGGTCAATCTGCCGGGCCCGGCAACTTCGGTGGCGATTTCTCCCAATAACGCGTTGGTCGCAGCGGCGGTCGATAAAAAATCCGTACAACTGTTTCAGGTGTCCGACGCTGCCCCGCGCGGCAGCGCCGAACATCCGGGTGTGACGGATATCGCCTTCGCACCGAACAACACGCACTTTGCCACCGTCGGTACGGACGCCACGATTCGCGTCTGGCAATTACCGATCAACGATGACTCGGTTCCGATGCACGAGATTGTCGTGGGCGACGGCAAGAAGCCGTTGACCTGTGCGGAGTATACGCCGGGCGGAGCATATATCGTGGTCGGCGATGGCGATCGTAACGTGACGCTGTTCAGCGTCGCCCAAGGCAATGCCGTCCGCAGTTTTCCCGGCAATACGGCGGCGGTTCAGGCCCTAACGCTCAGCGCCGACGGCAGCAAAGTCGCCTCTGCCGGCGCGGACAAAACGGTTCGCGTTTGGAATCAAGCCGACGGCAAACTCGAAGCGACCCTGCAGCACCCGGCCCCGGTGCGCTGTGTCAGCCTGCGTGCTGATGCCATCAGAGCGATCACCGGCTGCGACGACGGAGTGCTGCGCGTCTGGGATCTGGCTAGTGGCAAAGTGGTTCAACGTATTTTCGACCACATGAAACCGATCGCCGCCGTAGCGGTCGCCGTTGACAATACGACAATTATTTCTGCGGGTGACGATGGAACGGTTCGCCGTTCGACGATTCTGGACAAGGTCTTTCTCGCCGAGGCCCACGTCGGCGGTGTGCGGGGTCTGGCTTTCACACAGAATGGCCAGCAGCTGGTCAGCTGCGGCGCAGACAAGCTCGTCAAGGTGTTTGATCTGAACGGCAAGTTAGTCCGGCAAATGGCGAACTGCCCGATGCCGCTCCGCTGTCTGGCCGTCCGCGGCGATAGCCTGCAAGTGACCGCCGCGGGTGAAGACAACCAACTTTACCAATGGCGGCTCGACAACGGCCAGTTGGAACGAAAGGTCGTCTCACCGGGCGCCGTTGCTTCACTCGCCTATAACGCGGACAACACGCGGCTGGCCGCTGCGGGAGCCGACGGCCATTTGCGGACCTACAATCCTGCCGATGGGCAATTGCTAGAAGACGTTACCGCGGCGGACGAAATTCACAGCGTTACCTTCGCAGTCGACAACACGAAAGTCATTATCGGCCGCGCCGACAAACGGGTGAGCTTGCAGCAATTACCGTTCAGGCGTCTGCTCAGCGGTCACGAAGGCGCAATTTCCAGCCTGGCCTATTCGCCGGACGGCGGCGGTTTAATCAGCGGTGGCGCT
>JAYGDO010000096.1:0-5315 GCA_046582885.1 Pirellulales bacterium
GTCGTCGTCGGTGACCTCCAGCACGGCGCTGCCGTCGTCGTGTCCGTCGGCGCTGGCCGTGATCACGACCGTCTGCGTGCCGTCGACAATCGCGTCGTCGACCGCGTTGATATCGAATTCGGGCGAGGTGGCCGACCCGGCGGGAATGGTCACCTGTTGTGGCATGGACGCTTCGCCCGGATCGCTGTTGGCGAGCGTGACCGACAGGGCGTCGGTCGGATCCGTGTTGCGGCTGACCGTGGCCCTGGTCGCGGCCGCGCCCGCGGCCTCGGAGACGTCGGCGTCCGCGATCGTCACGCTGAGTGCCGCCGTGTCGTCGTCGGTCACCTCCAGCGCGTCGCTGGCCGGGAGGTGTGCTTCGGCGGCGGCAACGATGGTCACGGTCTGCTTGCCGTCGACAATCGCGTCGTCGGCCGCGTCGATATCGAAGTCGACACTGGCGGCTCCGGCGGGAATGGTCACCTCCGCGACCACCGTCGCTTCTGTCGTGTCGTCGCTGAGCAGATGGACCACCAGGGGGCCGGTCGTGGGCGTGTTGCGGCCGACCGTGGCCGTGGTGGCTCCCGCCTCGGAGATTTCGCCGTCCGCAATCGCCAGCGTCAATGCCGCGACCTCGTCGTCGGTGTTGGTGACCGAGAGATCGTTTAGATCCATGCCGTCGTAATTCGGATCCGCGCTTTGCGCGGCGGCGATCACGATCGAGTAACCGGTGTCGCCATCGACCAGGTTGTCGTCCACGCCGATGATGGTGACGGGTTGCGGCTCCAGCGCGTTGGCGGGCGTAAAAGTGATGCTGGCCGGGACGACCCTGCCCTCGGTCAAATCGGAGCTGCTCAGGTCAATCGTCACATCCTTCGTGGGGATCGTCTCCAGGGCCAGGCCGAAGGTCGCCGCGCCGCCCGACTCGGTGGTGGTCAACTGCCCGACACCTCCGCCGTAGTTGACGATAAGCTGCGGCCGTAGCTGCGGGACGGCCGCTTCGCTGCTATGCACATCGTGGATCGCGCCGTCGGTGCCGCGGAGCAGAAAGCCTTCGTTGGCCGTTTGCGGCGCGGGCTGCTGCCAGTTCCAATCCGCCGTCCAGGGACTCTGGCCGTTTCCGGTCGGCGACGTGGAGGACCAGTCGTTAAACAGCGCCGTCAGGTCGCCGCCCAACGGGATGTCGAATGTCGCGTCCGCTTTCGAGCCCGCGTTGGGCAGCGAGCCCAGCGGCACGGCGTCGTAGTCGGTGCCGGCCACATTGGGCCCGCCCGTTCCGCTGGCCCAGGTGGGCGTCGGCTGGGGAAAGCCGCCGAAGTCGGCCAGATGGGCCCAGGTGGCGTGATGCGTATTGCAGCCCAGGCAGGTCCCGCCGTCGTGGCTGCCTTCGCGCCAGGCGGAGTTTGCGTCGGCCAGTCGATAGACCAAGGTATCGCCGGTGGCGGCGGGCGCTGACGTGTAGAGCCTCAGCGTCGCCGAATTGATCTCGGTAAAGACTCCGTCCAGCGCCGAAACGTCAAATCGCAACACGCTCAGCCGCGTGTCCCGGTTCACGCGGAGCGTCTTCGACACGCCGAAATTCGAGGCTCCGCCGTTAAACGCGCCGGCGTTAATCATGTAGGTGTCCTGCGTGCCGTCGTAATCCGGGATGCTGACCGAGCCGTCCGTCGAGACCACATTCGCGCCCTGGTGGAAGATGACGGTGCCGCCGCCGGATAAGGCGATCGCCGCCGCGTCGTCATCCGTATTGGCGACCGAGACGTTCGCCGGATTCAGTCCGCTGTAATCCTGGTCGTCGCTCGTGGCGGCGGCAGTCACAATCGAAAATGCGGTATTGCCGTCATCCACGTTGTCGTCCACGCCGGTGACCGTCACCGTCTGCGGAGTCAGCGCGTTGGCCGCGGTGAACGTCAGGCTGGCCGGCGCCACGGTCCCTTCGTCCTCATTCGAACTGCTCAGCGCGATCGTGACCGGATCCGTGGGAACCGTATTAAGGGCGACGGTAAAAGTCGCCTGGCCGCCCGCTTCCGTCGTCGTCAAATCGGCGAGCGGATCGATGTTGACCGCGGCGACGGGAACTTCATCATCCAGCACGTCAACGGTGTCGGAGCCGGGGGCCAGCGCCGCCCCCCCCGCGAATTCGACGTACAGTGCCGGGCGGACCTGTTCCGCGTGCTCGGACGAGAACAGCCGCGTACACGTCGAGGACTGTCCGCAGAATCCGCCGCCCGTCGGGATAAAGCCCCAGCCGTTGTTCGGCGCGCCCAGCGACATGAGATTCATGCTGGCCGTCACGTCGGCAAACATCACGTCGCTCGGTCCGTCGCCGGGCACCGTTGTCTGGCCCACGCCATTTTCCCACGCCGTCGCTTTGCCGTCGTTGTTGGACAGCCCGCTGGTGCCGAAGGAATTCCAGGTAACGGTGTCTTCCGTCCAGTCCTGCAGCAGCCGCTGGATCGATGCGGCGTTGCCGGCGCCGTTGTTCAGATTCCAGTTTCGGAACCGCACCTGCGCGCTGGCGATGGTCGTGCCGAGCGGAATCTCGCCTTTGGCGACGGCCGCGTTGACTTCCGCCGCCGCCGGATTCTGGCCCAAGTCCACAAAAATATCGTCGAACTTGATCACCAGTTCGGCGGTCTGCCCCTGCGGATTCCAGCTCTGAGTCCAGTAAACCGCCGCGGCAGCGGCCGGATCGGACGCGCCGCCGCCGTTGAACCAGCCGGCCAGCGTGCGGTCGTGGGTTCCGGCGTAATCTTTGACCGCCGCGCCGTTGACCCAGATTCCAACCGGCTGCGGCCCGTTGTCGTCCGCCGTACCGGCGGCACCGTTGCGGTAAGAGATGGTCGTGGGTTGTGATTTTGTCCTCGCGATAATTGCCACCGTCTGGGTGCCGTCAATCAACTGGTCGTCGACGCCGGAAACATGGAACGCCGGAGAATCCGCCTGGCCATCGAGAATGGTGACCGACACCGGAACCGTCGCCTCGCTGGTGTCGCTGCTGGAAAGATCGACCTCCAAATCGCCGGCTGTATCGCCGCCCCGCGTCACGATCGCGGTCGTCGCGCCGCCGTTTTCAGAAATCGCGTCATCGAGAATGTGGACGGTCAGCGCGGCCAGCGCGAGGCGATCCTCCAGCTTTTCGAGCGTCGAGCGGCGAAGGCCGAACCACTTGCGGTTCCTCGCGTATCGCTTGCGTTTCGATTTGGAGCGGCGCGTTCGAATTGAAAATTTCATTTTTCTTCTCGGGGCGGGGGACCGTGCGCGCGATCTGAGGGGTCAGCTCGGGCGCGATTGAGAGGAACCGGAACGGGTACTCAGTCTACGCAAAAGGGGCCCGCGGTTGTAGTAAAACGACCGAAAAATCCGGGAAAAAGCCGGTCTTTCGCTTGGCAAACAACGCCGATCGGCGGTGTAGAGCGGCGGTCGTACTCGTTCAGTCCTTCGGCGGTTGCCAGTCGTCGTCTTTGGCGAAGAACATTAAGTGCTGCCAGGGCAGGCCGTCGAATTGGCGGGCCAATTTGAACCCGTTGGCGTTGAGCTCTTTGAGGACCTGTTTCTTGCTCATTTTGTGCAGCGGTTTGATCGGCACGGTTCGATCTTCGGCGCGGAATTCGGCCAGTACGATCTGGCCCTTCGGGGCCAGCGCGGCCCGCAATTCGCGCAGCATGTGTACCGGGTGCGAGAACTCGTGGTAGACATCGACGCACAGGATCATATCGACCTTGCCGGCCGGCAGGTTGGGATTGATCAGGGTGCCCAGGATCGGCGTGATGTTCTTGAGTTTGGCGACCTTGGCCCGCTCGCGGAGCAGGACGAGCATTTCCGGCTGGATATCCACGCAGAGAACCTCGCCTTTCGCTGCGACAAGCTCGGCCATTTTCACGGCGTAAAAGCCGTTGCCGCAGCCCAGGTCGCAGACGACCTGGCCCGGCTTGAGTTTCAGCTGCTTGATCAGCGCGCTGCACTCTTCTTCGCGCTCGCGCGACTCGCGAACCAGCCACGGCGCGCCGGTGTAATGCATCGTCTGCGCGACCCGGCGGCCCAGGTAATGGGTCAGTGCCGGCGGCAACTTGGGCTTTTCTTTTTTGTCCGCCGATTCGTCAGCGTTTGGCTCGGCGGAGGTCGACCCGGCCTGGAATACAAGGCCGAACATCATCGTCAGGCAGAAAAGCAACGGCATCGTCGTTCGCATGGCGGGGCTCCGTAGCAGAGTAAACATGTCAACGGACGGCCGGTATTCTACGCTATTTCCCCGCGCAGCCAAAGCAGGCAGAAAGTACGCGGCGGTTTATTTGGCCGCCGGAAGTATCAGGAATTCGGCAAGCAGCGGCTTGTGGTCCGACCCACGGCCCTCACCTTCGCTGATCTGCAGGCACTCGACGTGCTCGGACAGCAGTGCGTGGTCCAGCCGAATCGGCGGCAGGGGGTTTGTTCCATTGGGATAGGTGACGGCGCAGCCGCGGCCGCAGAGTTCGTGCGCCGAACGAAAACCGCACGATTCGAGCCGCTGCATCCAAAAGGCATGTTGCGTGATGTTGAAGTCGCCGACAATCATCGTCGGAAGTTGCTCGCCCTCGAGCCGCTTGATCAAGTCGGCGTATTGATCATTTTGTACGGCGAAGTACTCAAAGCTTCGGGGCGGTAGCGGATGCCAATTGATGATACGCACGTTTACGCCGCGAAGACGAACGCGGACTTCTGTGATCGGAATCCTGCCGGTGGTCCATATTTCCTGTTCAGTAAACTCAAACTTCGAATAAACGGCTGTGCCGAACGAGTCCGCTTGCGTGTGAAAGAGCCGATGAGGGAATTGCTCCAGGATGCCGTCGGCCAGGCACGCTTGATGCCAACCCGGCGAGTACTCTTGAAGCAACAAGAAGTCGGCGTCCGCTTGCCGTATCTCGGCGAGTATCCCCGCGGGATTCGTATTCCGCGTATGCAGATTGGCTGAAAGGACGCGCAACCGCCGGCCGTCGGTACTATCGTTGACCGCAGCCGCGGGCCAGAAGTCCGCCGCAACCCAACCGATGTGACAGCAGGCCAGCAGCAGGCACAATGAGAGCAAGGCCCACCTTCGCCGCCATGCCAGCAGCGGAGCGGCAACATACGCGGGAAAATACAAATAGAGCGAAAACGAATTCGCCACCATCAGCGGCCAATTTGCATCGTGGGCGACAATCCGCAGCAGCGCAGCCAAACCGGCGATGACCGCCCAGGACCAGACGAGATCGCGAATCACGCGGTTCGCAAACGATGGCCGATGATCGTAATCTTCCACGCCCATCACACGATTTTAGCAGAAAAAACCGGAGACCGTGGCGAGTCCAGGAGTCGCC
>JAYGDO010000141.1:0-6021 GCA_046582885.1 Pirellulales bacterium
CCGAGGGAGCGACCGTCACCGCCCAGTGGCGTGCCTCGCGAGACGACATCCTTTCCGCCATTGAAAATCAACTGAACAAAAGAGGGCGTGGCGGCAATAAATCGGGCCAGACGACGAACGATCCTGCGGACGCAAGTTCGAGTACACAATTCGCTAAACCCATATCCCCGGGGCCGCTGAAAGGCTTTGCCGACCGCCGATGATCGATCAAGTTTGCGACCAAATCAGCGACGAAGAGCTTGCACTCCAGGCAGCCGGCGGCTGTGACGCGAGCTTTGAACAATTGGTTCAGCGGTTTCAGGTTCCCCTGGTTCATTTTCTCTCTCGACGTACGGGAAGCCGCGAAGACGCCGAGGATATCTCGCAGGAGGCCTTTGTACGGGCATATGCGAACTTGGCCCGCTATCGCCCACAGTGGCGATTCAGCACCTGGCTGTTTACGATCGCGCGGCGACTCTGCATCAATCATCTGCGTCGTCAAAGTGTCCAGCAGGAATCTCGCAGCGCATCGATTGACAGCGTCGGTGAAATGCAAGGCCGGGCTAATGAACCGCAAACAATGCTGTCCTCACGCGAACAACGACAACGGCTGTGGAGCCAAGTGGCGGACGTACTCAGTGAGCCGAAGTTCACGGCGCTCTGGCTGTTTTACGTCGAAGAGATGCCGGTACTTGAAATCTCCCGAGTGCTCGGACGTTCGCGGGTGGCAGTCAAGACCATGATGTTTCGGGCGCGGCAGGAGCTGGTTCCGATTTTGCAAGATTCCGAGTTGCTGGACGGCCGCTTGCTGCCGGCTGACTTTGAACCCTCATTTGTTGAACGTTTAAAATCCAAACTGCTTGCTCCTGGTCCACTGCTGGCCAAGAACATCGCCTAGTTCAGAATTTTTTGGGAGTTTTGGTCGATGTTCAATCATCTGCACGATCGTGACTGGCAAGTCGCCGAAAAGTTACGGCGCAAAGCTCACAGCGATCGGCCGGCGTTTTCCGCCAGTTTGCACGACCGCATCATGGAAGCTGTTCGTGCAAATCCGCCTCGTCCTCAGCAACACGGCGGTGCGCGGCGACGACACGGTTGGACTTGGTCGCTGGCCGTAGCCGCAGCGGTTTTGATGGCGGTGAACGCGGCACTATGGATTTCCGCGACGGACAGTGGCAACGGTTTACGATCGACCGCCAACCGTCCAAAAGTATCTCGGCGGCAAGCTGCCGGTCCCGATTCAGTTAAATTGGCGGTGAAACCCAAGCCGTCGGTGGAGGACCGGGGTGTCGCAGAACCTAAAATCGACACGCATCGATCCTCCGTGGCGGCGGCCGTCAGGGAGGATGGACTGGACGTGGTCTCGGGATTGTACAATGCCGCTTTCAATCACTTCGACGTGCTTCAGCATGGCGAAAAAACCGTTGAAGCCAGATTGATTGACAAACAACTCGCCATGCTCGACCACGATGCCCGGCTGGTGGCGGGCTGGGTTCTGGACCCGCTCGCAATCACGCTTGAAAACTAGGCCTCCCTTTAAATACGTGTTATTCGGGAGTGGCCGACGGCCTGCCGGGCATCGGCAAAGGCCGCAACGGCATTTGGCATGCGGCGGGTGTCTTGGGCGGATCAGCACCGCAGTCTGGCCGCTAATTCGCAGATCTCACAAGCTGTTTACACCGCTGCGGTTGCAACAAACTTCCACAACTAAATCGAGATTCTCAGTGACGCAATCAGGCTGGACGGCGACTAACTCCTCAACGCCGCTACCGTTTTCAAGTTACGGGATTCCACCGATCAACTCCCGCAGGTTATTGAGGGGAGCTACCAAATGAGCATTTTTGGGTTTGGATTCGCACTGCTGTTGCTTCTCTTGGCGCTCGATCTCGCCACTACGCCCAAGTATTAGTCCGCGCGGTCTCTTCCGCCTGGAGTAATGGAGTAATCCTGTCGCCGGGACTGCTGTAAAAATGACTATCGACAACTTTTTCATCGATTGCCCGCCCCTTTTCTTGCTCCCCCCATTTCTGGCTTAAGCAAACTGGGCTTCACTTCGCCGCATCGGAGAGCCGCCAGCGGTCGCCCTGGGGGCCAACGGTGTTTCGCAGGACTCCGCTAGGCTGAAGCCATCAGATCACACTCCGACCACTGAACCCGGATTCCCTCACTCGGAGTGGTACAACTATCGGGGGTAGGTCAGCCCGACTTCCTCAAAAAATGGGGTGCTTATTTTGCGCCTGGTCCCTTGGGCTCGGGCTTGGAAAATTCATTATCCCCTTCCATCCGCGTGAAACCGGCTTTGCGGGAAAAGACAGCCTTGCCCTCAACCTCAACCTTGGCCTTAAAGTGTCTTTTATTCTTGTTGACGACCTCAAATGTGCTGGTTTCCTTGGCCCCATCCGGATAAGTCAATTGCCCACGATATATCTTATTTTTCGGATCGTAGGTCTGACGCGACACGGTCTCAGGCAAGCCCTCCCCTTTGCTGCGGCAGATGAACACCCCATCTTGTGCATCGTATTCCTTGTGCCCAACAAAGGACACCTTCTTCCCATCGATCATGGGGCTAAACCTGGCCTCGGTTGATTTCCCCTTTTCCTTCCATCGGACCTCGATTGTGTCTTCAAAATCCTCCGGTTTCCCAGGTAGACCGGTTTCAGGGTCTGGCACCAGCAGCAATGTGTGGCCCTTTATCTTCCAAGTGCCGATCTCATCGGCAAAAAGGTCCGCCACTTCCTTGGCCGTCAGTTTCCGTGCCCGGGCAGCGGGATCGGGATCGGCGCCAGCAATTTGAGCGGTCGGCCTGTCGCACCCGACGATTCTCCACACCGCCAGCAACAAAACGCAGCGATAGAACTTATACGTGTTCCACGTGACGCTCCTCTTGCGAACAGAACCGGTGGTGAATTGGACACCAATTTTGGCGGACTGACGTCCCTTTTGAAACGGACAATGCTGCCAACCGCCTTCGACCATTCGATGCCACCAGAAAAATGCGTCCAGGGTCCGGCGTATGCCGAACGTAAACCACGTAGAGACGACTGGTCGAATCCCGCCATGATGTTAAGACTGGTTGACGCCTCAGCCACCCGCCAAAATAATTCTGTTGCGGCGTGCGATTCGGCACACTCGGCAAAAAAATTTCTCTTTTCGGAGGATTCGCTATGGAAACACTTTCACCAGAACAACTTACAAAGAAAAAGTGCCTGCCCTGCGAGGGCGGCGTCGAGCCGTATACAACGGAACAATCGCTGGCTCAACTCCATCAACTCGACGGCTGGAATCTCTCAAGCGACGGACAGCGGATTCGCAAAGACTGGACTGTTAAACACTTTATGGCTGGCATGGATTTCTTCAACGCCGTGGCCGAGGTCGCCGAAAACGACGGGCACCACCCGGATTTGCATATCGAAGGGTACCGAAACGTGTCCGTTGAGTTGTGGACCCACGCGATTGGAGGGCTCTCAGAAAACGACTTTATTCTGGCGGCAAAAATTGACCGTGTGCCCATCAAACTGAAGCCATAACGGCTTCAGCTGCCCAGCTAGTTGACAGTTTCTAAGCCGGTCGATTACCCTAGGAAAGTTAGGGTTTTCCGGTGGATCGGGAGGCATTCGCCTGTCGAAATGGGTGGGGGGGGTTTTCCCTAAAACGGGCCCTATTAGCCGTCGTTCCGTGAGAAGAGGCACGCGATACGACTCGTCGATCGGAACATGTACGGAACGCGCTCTCAACTAGATCCAGGATCGCGGTGCGACGAACGATCTGACCCGACCGTTAAGGAATGCAATGTCGACCAGCATGGGTGACTTTACCGAGATTTTGATGCGGCAGGGCGTCATCAGCCAGGACCAACTGTCTGAAGCGGACGAGATGGCCCGCGCGTCGGGCAGCAGTGTCGCGGAATCGCTGGTACGGTTGGGCTACGCAACTGGCGACGAAGTGATGCGGGCCGTCGCGGAAGAACATCATCTCAATTTCGTCAATTTAGAAGAAATCTCGATTCCTCCAAACGTGGTGGAACTCGTGCCCGAGTCTGTCGCGCGGGAAAACGTGATCTTGCCGATGGCGGAAGAAGACGATTCGCTACGAGTGATTGTCAGCGATCCGCTCGACTTGGACACGTTCGACAAACTACGATTCATCCTTAACCGGAAAATCGAAATTATCCTGGCGCCCCGCGATGCTATTTTGGCCGGCATCAATCAGTACTACGGCGCAGTCGAAGGCGAAAGCGCCGACTCGATGTTGCAGGAGTTTACCGATACGGCGATCGATTTCACGGAAACGGACCCCATGCAGGGAGCCGATGACGATGAACTCGACGAGAGCAGTGCGCCGATCGTCAAGTTAGCCAGCTTGATCATCAATGAAGCGGTCCAACTGCGGGCTTCGGACATTCACGTCGAGCCCTTTGAAGACAAAGTCCGTATCCGTTACCGCATCGATGGTATCCTGATCGAACGCGACAGCACACCTCGACGCCTACTGGGCGCGTTGCTTTCACGTTTCAAAATCATGGCCCGCATGGACATCGCCGAGCGGCGGAGGACTCAGGACGGTCGAATCAAAGTGACCGTAGGAGAAAAGGAGTTGGACTTGCGGGTCAGCATGCTGCCCACTAACCACGGCCAGTCGTGTGTCATGCGTTTGCTGGACAAGGACAATATCAAAATCGGCGTGCGGCAATTGGGTTTGTCGGAAAAAGCCTTTCAAACGTTTGCCGGTCTGATTAAGCGACCAAACGGGATTTTCCTCGTCACCGGGCCGACCGGATCGGGAAAAACGACAACGCTCTACGCCGCTTTGAATGAGTTGAACAGTCCGGACCGCAAGATCATCACGGCCGAGGATCCGGTCGAGTACTACCTACCCGGAATTAATCAGGTTGAGGTGAAACACAGCATCGGGCTCGATTTCGCCCGCATCGTTCGCGCCCTTTTGCGGCAAGCTCCCAATATCATCCTGGTTGGCGAAATGCGCGATTCGGAAACCGCCGAAATGGGAATTCAAGCGTCGCTGACCGGCCACCTTGTGTTCAGCACTTTGCACACAAACGACGCCCCCAGCGCAATTACGCGGTTGATCGACATGGGCGTCCCGCCGTATCTGGTCGCCAGCAGCATCCTCGCCGTGCTCGCCCAGCGTTTGGTCCGCGTGGTCTGCACCAAGTGCAAGTCGCCGTTCAAGCCGAGCAAAACGCTTTTAGACTCCGCCGGCATCACGCCCGAAATGGCAAAAAACGCGACCTTCACGAAGGGCAAAGGGTGCGGTCACTGTCAAAAAAGTGGCTACCGCGGTCGTCTCGGCATTTACGAACTGATGATCATGACGCCCAAGCTGCGGGAATTGGCATTCGAAAGCGCAGCGACGCAGGACATTCGCAAGATGGCAATCCAAGAAGGCCTCGACACGCTGTACACCGACGGCATTTCCAAGGTCTTAAGCGGCATTACCACGCTAGACGAAATCTTCCGCGTCTCCAAACGAACCGAACAAGAAGAAACACAAACCTAGCCTCCCGACCGGCAACCAAGGACAGACTCGTGGCTACGATCCTAATCGAAAAACTTCTGGCGGCATGCGTCAAACAAGACGCCAGCGATATCCACCTTACTGTAGGCCAACCACCCGTTTTCCGCATCGACGGCAGCCTGCGGAAGCTGGAAACCAAGGTGTTGGACTCCGAAGACACGGTTGCTCTGATGAAGAGCATCACGCCCGACCGCTGGCAAAACGAGCTTCAAGAAGTTGGCGGCGCGGACTTTGGTTTTTCGTTCGGTGAGAACACGCGATTTCGCGTTTCGATCTTCAAACAGCGGGGCAACGTGGCCATAGTCCTCCGCCAGATTCCCAACACGCTGCTGACGATGGAACAACTTAGCTTGCCAAAGGTCTGTACGCACCTGTGCATGCGCCCGCGCGGATTATTTCTGGTGACTGGCCCCACCGGTTCCGGAAAAAGTACGACTCTGGCCAGCATGATTAATTTCATCAATGAAAACGAGGATCACCACATCATCACGATCGAGGATCCGATCG
>JAYGDO010000146.1:0-2406 GCA_046582885.1 Pirellulales bacterium
CCCGATGAGCGCGGTCTGGTAGCCACCCTTCTGCAGGAGCTTCGGGAAGGTCTGCTGGTCGCCGTTGAAGACGTGATGGTTCTCGAGGAAGCCGTTCAGGTGGGAGTGCTTGCCGGTCTGGATAACGGCCCGGCAGGGTCCGCAGAGGGCGTTGGTGACGAAGCAATTGTCAAAGCGGATGCCCTCGGCGGCGATTCGATCGAGGTTCGGCGTGGGGGCCACGTCCTTGAGGCGTCCGCCGTAAGCCGAGACGGCCTCGAAGGAGTGGTCGTCGGAGAAGATGAAGACAATATTCGGACGATCCTTTGCCGAGACGTTTCCAATCGAGCAGGCGAGAATGGCGGTGATATAGATGGGTTTCATGCGGCTCATTTCCTGGCGATGTATTGGGCTGTGCCGAGACCGAGAACCGGTCCGGCGATTGGACCGCGAAGTGTGCACAGCCATGTTTTTAGCACCCTAATGTGCTTCGAGCAACGGGCCGCAGGTGACGAATAAATCGGGTGGTTGGCGGGAGAGGCTGCCTTTTTTGATGCGGGATTTGTAGTCCGCCCTTGCCGTAGTTGGGTGCGGTTCCGCCGATATTTGAGACGATCTCGAACAGAACTCTACGGTCGATCGGATGACTCTGGTAAGGCTTGGGCGTCCGCCTTCGTCAGTGTGAGATTTGCCGCCGCAACATCGCTAACAGCAACATCAGATACAGTCCACGCGCGGATGACTTCAGCGATCTGAATCCGCGGCGGGCCAGCCAGCCGACGGCCAGTACCGTTCCTGCGATGCCGACCATCCCCACGACGAACCAAGCGCGGCGCTGATTCCAAAGCTTCGACACGCACCAAACCGCAAACAGCGTCAGCAACGTTAAGATGACCAGCAGGTTGCCGCGATTTGTTTTCATGGTCCAGCTCTAGCAACAACGACCGATCCCCGGCGGGTACCGCGGAGCGGCATGATACCATACGGTTAAGATGTCATCCAATGAGATTGCAGAGATTGAACCGTTTGCGGCGAGTTATCCTGAGCTAGGCATGACAGAGTCGGTAGTTCGGGCACTCCGCAGGCGGGCAATATGGCCGAAATCGAACTCGAATATCTGACCAAAGCTTTCCGTGCCGGCGTTACCGCTGTCGATCGGTTGCAGCTGCACGTTGCGGCAGGCGAACTGGTGGTGCTGGTCGGCCCGTCAGGATGCGGAAAAACGACCACGCTACGAATGATCGCGGGATTGGAAAGGCCGACTTCCGGAGAGGTTAAGATTGGCGGTCGCGACGTGACACAACTCGCACCGCGGAAGCGAAACCTGGCGATGGTCTTTCAGGATGCCGCGCTAATGCCGCACTTGGACGTCCAACAAAATCTCGCGTTCGGATTGCTGCTGGGTAACGTGTCGAAACCGGAGGTTGCCAGGCGAGTCAATGACGTCTCGTCGCTACTCGATCTGCGTGAATTGCTCGCGCGGCGGCCGCACGAATTGTCAGGCGGCCAGCGGTGCCGCGTAGCGTTGGGACGCGCGTTGGTACACGATGCCGATTGCCTGTTGCTGGACGAACCGCTCAGCTACCTGGACGCCGAAGCCCGCCGGCAACTGAGGGAACGTATCCGTGAGGTGCATCGGCAAACGGGACGCACGATGATCTATGTGACGCACGATCAGGAAGAGGCCATGGCGCTAGGCCAGCGGATTGCCGTGCTGCGCGATGGCGTGCTACAGCAATTCGCCGCCCCTGACGACGTTTATCATCGGCCGGCGAACCGTTTTGTTGCCAGCTTTATCGGTGGCGCGGCGATGAACTTCGTCGCAGGCAACTTGCGGTGCGACGAGCGGGGAGTGACGTTCGAATGTGATGGCTTTAAGTGGCCGATTCCCAAAACGTTGCGGGCGCAAATGCCCGAGGAAATCCACGGACCTGTGGCTCTCGGCTTTCGACCGGAGTCGATTCGTTTGTTGCCCAGCGGCCAGCACGGGACCGGCAACTTTGGGGTTGTGGTAAAGATACATGCCAGCCAGTTGCTCGGTGATCGCGTTGACGTGCACTTAACGGCTTCGTGGTGCAAGTCCCTCCGCGCTCGCGTCGCCGGAGCGCAGGTATTTGCGGTTGGTGACCAAGTTGAACTAGTGCTCGATGCGGACGATTTATACTTTTTTGCTGCGAACGAATCGGGCGGCAACCTGCTGAACGGCTGAATCTAGGTCGTCGGAGTTTTCGCCGGCGATCGACCACAAAAAAAACCGCAACCACTCGGATAGAATGGTTGCGGCAGAAATCAGTGAAACAGGGGGCTGGTTAGCTACTTAAGGATTTCGCTCGTCGATTTAAGGATGGCCTTAATCGCTTTTTTGTCCAGCTTGCCGGTTGCGATAGCGTGGTTCGCTTTAACGGCCTTGCGTAGGTAATGCATGAC
>JAYGDO010000234.1:0-2160 GCA_046582885.1 Pirellulales bacterium
CGACGCTCTTCCGATCTCCACGCGTTCGCCGGTCTCCAGATTGGTCTGCCGTTGAGAGTCCGTGCCGTAGAAGGCGTACGTGATGGTGGTCTGCACTTCCTTGTATTGGAAATCTCCCTCGCTCCCGATGTCCCTGATGGAGCTAACCTTGTACCGGTAGATCGGGTTGTTCCAGGCCACTTCGCCTTTCGTTCGATCTATTCCCACAGGGTGGCCTGACACGCCGACATAATTCGCCAGGGCCAAATGAAAGCTTCCCATATTGGGACCACCGCCGCTGGCGCTGGGCGGAGCCAGATACAGGTAGCTGTCCGGGGTGGTACGGTTATAAATGCACGTTAGCAAGGCCTTGATTTCCGCGGCCTGCAGAATCACGCCGGGCGTTCCGCCGACATCGCCCGCATCCACCGCCTTGACCGGTTCCGGGTGTTTGACGGTCGAGCCGGTAAAGCCGCTGCAGTAACCCTCCCAAGATTCGGCGTTGCGGCGTATTCGGAGAGCTGGAAAAATCGCCGTTTCCCCGCCTAGCAGTCGCTTGAGTTCGTAGTCATGGGCTAGGCCAGCACCGTTGTTGAAGGCCCGATCGTAACTCATCAGCGGGGAGGAATTCCTTCCCTCCGAAGGAGTTTGACGGTACGCCCTCGAGTTTTGCGAGTTGCGCCCACGTGCCCCGCGGCGGGGGGCTGCGGCGATATTACTCAATCCTCCGCGGGACTCCGGATGAATCTCGGCCGAGTAGGGGATTCTCCAGGCGGGTACCGTGGCTTCCGATTTTAGATTCGCCAGCTCCGTCTCGTACTTTAACTTCCGACCCCGGAAGTAGTAATTGAACAGCGCCTCTTGTTCGTCCCGCTCGCTCTGGACCGTCTGACCGCCAATCTCTCGTTTAACGACGATACTTTGCGTTCGGGTTGATTGCGCATCGGCTCCCTCGAGCCCAAATCCGCCGGCGGCAACCACGAGAATCAGCAGCAAAATCCAAACTGTCCGCATCTCACATCCCCTTGCTATTTCGTTACAGAGAGTAAGCGAAAAGAACGGCCCCCGCCATCGGCAGGGGCCGTTCTTCAGAGAAAATTCTACATCAGACCGGGACGCTTGTCGCTAGCCGCGGGAACGTCTGCGGCCTTTCGACTTATCCGACTTCACCTGGTCCGGCTTCGCCTGGTCCGGCTTCGCTTGGTCCGGCTTCGCCTGATCGGGTGCGACCTGATCCGGCTTCGCCTGGTCCGGTGCGGCTGCCAGGGCCATTGACCCCACCAGGCAGACCGACAACATGACTACAACTGCGACAAAAATACGCATCGCTACACCCTCCACAACAGGATTAGAGAAACAACCGGCATGGTGCCAAATCTATCAGCGTGGCCCGGGAAGTAAGTCCCGAGACCACGAAAAACGTTCTGTTAATATTTCTTATTGCCCGGTTCCGGCGCTGCGACGACAACCGGATCGTTACTGAGGCAGGTGCTTTTGGGGAACTTGGGGCAAGCGGGAAGAAAGTATTTCCCGCGTGCCTCACGCTATCCAGGCTAACAAGGCAAGACGGCGATTGCAAGCGGTGGACGCATTCTGTGCAGTTTCGGGCGTCATGGTGTTCATATTTAGTGGAATCACGCGTCTACTCACCGCCCCACGAGGGGCGGGCTTTGCGTTTCATGATTGTCTCCTCATGAGCTGTTTCCGAGTTGTTTTGCTGAAACCCATCTTAGAGCAATCATCGGGCCGAATCGGGTTGCCGAGCCAGACGTTTTTTGTAAGTAGATTTCTCCGAATGTGTTACGTTGAGCCACTTGTCGTCGAGAGGCCGTTCTTAGAACTATCAAATTGAGAATACGATCTCAATCCGAGACGTCTGTCGTCGATATGCGGTGCAGAAGCGTGGAACAGGCCCGGCTCAACCTCCGGCGTGGAGTCCCGAACGAATGCGTCAGGCGACAAGATGCTGTGCCGGGTGCCGCCCCGGTATGGTAGGCAACCGGTCACACTAAAATTCCCCGCGCTCGACACCCATTCGCTCGGCTTCACCCGGTGCCTGGGATAGACTGCCGCAGGTCGCCACGATCCGCTGGATCGAGAGCCAAAATCTGCCATCGTGATCTCCACGCCCCCTGATCGTCACTCGTTTCGCAAAACCTGGAGACCGTTGATCAGCGGCAT
>JAYGDO010000391.1:0-5324 GCA_046582885.1 Pirellulales bacterium
GCCTGTTTAATGCCATACGGGGCCAGGCGACAAGCAGCACGGCCAGCCGCAGCAACGGACTCGCCGCCGTTCGCGGGCACACAGACATTTTCCCGATGTTTTAGCGAACCGGCGATCCCGCCAGTTCGCTATATTAGTAGCCGCTATTAAATCCCAAAAGCCCGTTTTCCGTCCGGGAAAGAATCCGCCGGGATTCCCCCTCGAGACACACACCCGGTTGATGAAGCGGGCAGCTAACTCGAGGCCACCCCGGTCATGGATATTGGACTGGTCGATACCATCGTGTTCGTGCTGTTTATTGCGGCGGTTGTCGGCATTTCGATCTATGCCTCTCGCAAAGAGGACGATCACGAGGACTATTTCCTCGCCGGCCGCAACCTCGACTGGTGGGTGATTGGAATTTCTTTGATCGCGACGTGCCTTTCGACCGAACAACTGGTCGGCATGAACGGCCAGGCGTTCGGCGCCGTCGGCCTGGCGGTCGCGGCCTGGGCATTGCTCGCCGCCGTTGCCGTCGTCGTTATCGCCCTGGTCTTTATGCCGGTCTTTTTGCGGCTGGGCATCTACACGATGCCCGAATTTCTCGAACATCGATTCGGGCGGGCGTCGCGGACCGTCATGGCGATCTACCTGATGGTTCTGTATGTGGTGGCGCTGATGGCCACGATTCTCTATTCGGGCGCCACGGCGCTGGGCGCATTGTTTGAGATCGACCTCACCTGGGGCGTGTGGCTCATCGGGCTGCTCGCCGGAGGCTATACCATTTTTGGCGGGCTGAAGGCGGTCGTCTGGTCCGATTTCATTCAGGGCATCGCCCTGTTCCTCTGCGGCGGTTTGGCAACCTGGCTCGGACTGGAGGCGGTCGGCGGATTCGATGCGCTGGCTGCAGCCAGCCGGGACAAATTCCATCTCATCCTGCCGGCCGATAACGCCGATCTCCCGTGGACGACCCTGGTTGGAGGAATCTGGATTCCATTCTTCTTCTATTGGGGGTTCAACCAGTTCATCGCCCAGCGAACGCTGGCCGCCAGAAGCCTAGCCGTGGGCCAGAAGGGGATGATGCTGGCCGCCGTGCTGCTGGTTGTCTCGACGCTAATCATCGTCCTTCCCGGGCTGATGACCGCGCAGCTCTATCCCCGCGAGGTCGCCGAAAAACCCGACCAGGCCTACGCGATCTTTATCAAAAACATCATGCCCGTCGGCCTCCGCGGCATTTTTCTAGCCGCGATCTTCGGCGCCATCATGAGCAGCCTCGACTCGCTGTTAAATTCGGCCTCGACGATTTTTACGATGGATCTGTATCGCAATTTCATTCGCCCCGGGGCAGCCGATCGGCGGCTGATTTCGGTCGGCCGCATGGCGACGGCCGCGTTCGTGGTAGCCGGCTGCATCGCGGCCCCGCTGCTGGCGCGATTCGAAAGCGTCTTCACCTACCTCCAGTTGACCTGGGGATTTATTTCGCCGGCAATCGTCGCTGTGTTTATCGTCGGGCTTGCCGTTCGCCGCGCGCCGCCCCTGGCGGGCCTGAGTGGCCTGCTAGCCGGTCCGGTCACCTACGGCCTGCTGCTCTACGTCTTTCTTCCGGGCGTGCACTACTTGCACAACATGGCGATCACACTCGGAGTCGTTGCCGCGATCATGATCGCCATCACGCTCGCCAGGCCACTGCCGACCGGCGTCGTGTTTGAACCGAGAACCGAAATCGATCTGACCCCCAGCCGCGGCGCCCGCTGGTGCGGCGTGGCGGTCGTTGTGACAGTGATCGGCCTCTACGTCGTCTTTCGCTGACACCGCTGACCGCCAAGGATCAGCGGCACGAAGCCCGGTTGATTCCACAGCCGCCACTCGGAAATCCGCCAAGGCAGAAGGTTTCGCGGCGTGACTCGCGCCGAGATCCGGAACAAACTAGAGCAGCACATCGTGCATGACGTCGCCGGCCACATCGGTCAGTCGAAAGTCCCGGCTCTTGTGACGGAACGTCAGACGCAAATGATCCAGTCCCAGGCAATAGAGGATCGTGGCCTGCAGATCGTGCACGCCCACGCGCCCTTCCACGGCATGGTAGCCTAGTTCATCGGTCTGGCCGTAAATAAAACCCGGTTTCACACCGCCGCCGGCCATCAGCATCGTAAATCCAAACGGATGATGATCGCGTCCTTCCTTCCCCGGATTGATCCCGCGGCGGACCTCGTTCATCGGCGTGCGGCCGAATTCGCCACCCCAGACCACGAGCGTCTCATCCAGCAAATCACGCTGTTTTAAGTCCTTGATCAGCGCGGCCACACCGCGCTCGGTCATCAGGCAATTCTCTTTGAGCTTCTCGTTCAGATTCGAATGATCGTCCCAGGTGTAATGATAAAGCTGCACGAAACGAACTCCGCGTTCCACCATGCGGCGGGCCAGCAGACAGTTGCTGCCAAATTGGTCGGCCAGCTTGTCACCCACACCGTAACGCTCCAGCGTCTGTTTTGATTCACCGGAAAAATCGACCAGTTCCGGGGCCGCCGTCTGCATGCGGAACGCAAGTTCGTAGGCCTCGATGCGGGCGCTGATCTCCGGGTCGGCCCGCTGCGTCCGCCGCAGCCGGTTCAGGTCAACAATCGCCTCCAGGCGGTCACGCTGCATCCTGGATGTGACACCCGCCGGGCTCGACAGATGTAAAATCGGATCCCCTTTCGATCGAAAGGTCACCCCGCGATGAGCGGCTGGTAAAAACGCGTTGTCCCACAGGGCCGATCCGCCGATGTCGCCCGAGCCGTTCTTGGAAAGCAATACGACAAAACCGGGCAGGTTCTCGGACGCGCTGCCCAGCCCATACGTGACCCACGATCCCATGCTGGGCAAGCCAAAGCGTGTCACGCCGCAATTCATCAGCAACTGGGCCGGGTGGTGGTTGCTGATCGAGGTCGTCATCGACCGGATCATGCAGAGGTCATCGGCGCAGGTCGCCAGGCTGGGCAGGTAATCCGAAAACTCCATGCCGCACGCACCCATCTTCCGGAACTTCCGGGGCGAGCCAAACACGCGGGCGCTCCCCTGGATCAGCTTGTCCTCCAGCCCCTCGAGAAACATCTTCGGCACGGGCTGGCCGTGGAGATCCTGCAATTTGGGCTTGGGCGTAAACAGGTCCAGCTGGCTCGGTGCGCCGGCCATGAACAGGAAAATCACCTGTTTGGCCTTAGGAGCGAAATGGGCCAACCGCGGGGCAAGGGGGTTGGCGGCAGACTCGGCGGCAACGAGACCCCCGTCTGCGATCATTAAATCCGCCAGCGCAATTGTTCCCAGGCCGCCGGCGGTCTCCCGCAGGAAGTGCCGCCGGGTCAGATTGAGTGAGTCCTCAGGTGAGATCATCGCGTCACTTTAATCGCGTGTAATGAATTCATGAAGGTTAAGCAATACGCTGCAGAGGTTCGTCCAGGCCGCCTGTCGAATCGCGTCGGTTGGCTCCGCTGACCAGGACCCCAGGATCGCTTTCACGCTGGCCGGATCGGCCGCCAATATTTTTTGCTGTACCTCCAGATAGCGAAACAGCCTTTCTTGCTCGGCCGGACGCGGCCCGCGGGCCACGCACAGGCGAAATGCATAGTCAATGCGGTCGCCGGCCGAGGCAAATTGCTGTCGCAACATGCGTCGCGCCATGGACTGGGCCATCTCGTAAAAGACCGGGTCGTTTAATAGGACCAGTGCCTGCAGCGGCGTGTTCGAACGAACGCGACGGGTGCAAATCTGGTTCGGGTTTGGAGAATCAAACGTCGCGGACTGAGCAAAGGGAGCCGTGCGAATGATGAACGTATACAGCCCACGTCGATACCGATCCGGCGCGGGACTCGGCTTCCAGTCGTTGCGGCCGAATGCTTCCATCGTGACCCGTTCCGGTTGGGGCGGCTTGACACTCGGCCCACCCAACAGCGGATACAGGAGTCCACTCACGGCCAATCCCATATCGCGGACCGTTTCCGCGGAGACCCGCAGCGAGTTCTGGCGCGACAGCCAGGCGTTGTCCGGATCCCGCGGAAGAAGTTCCGGTCGTGATGCCGACGATTGCCGGTAGGTTGACGAGGTCACGATCAAGCGATGCATCGCTTTGACATCCCAGCCCGAGTGGATGAATTCGGCCGCCAGCCAATCGAGCAACCGGGGATGCGAAGGACGCTCTCCCCGCATCCCGAAGTCCCCGGTCGTGGCCACCAGGCAGCGGCCAAAAAACTGCTGCCAGATGCGGTTCACCGTGACGCGAGCCGTCAGCGGATTTTTCTCCCCGGCCAGCCAGCGGGCCAGTGCCAGCCGCGGATTTTCTTGCGGCTCTGGGTTCCACGGCGGGATACAGCCGAGCACACCCGGCTGCACGTCCGCGCCCCGATCCCGGAACTCGCCCCGTTCGTGCAAGTAATTGTCGCGGTGGGTTTGCGATGCCCGCATGACCGCCGCCCGGGTCGCCCGGGGAAATTCTTTGTTGACCGCTTGCAACTTGCTCTGCAACTCGCCGACTTTCAGTTCCTTGGCCTTGGGGCCATCGATCGCAGAGGCGAGCGGCAGAAAGTAATCCAACAGGTCGTCCCGCTGCCGCTCGGTTCGTTCCTCCCACGGCAGTTTGACAATTTCTGCGCCCTCCAGTTGACCTTCGCCCAAGTCACCGCCCCAAACCAGTCCCAGCAATTCCCACTGCCGGTCCCAGAGCGCGTCCCGTCCGGGGTTTTTCCAGGCATCCAGGCACTTGGCTTCCCAGCGCCGCTGCAGGGCCTCCACTTCCGCCCGCCGGGGATCGACCAGCGCCCGCCGCCGCCGCCGGTACTCGCCGCGACTCGCCCGCCAGCCCTTTTCTTCCCGGGGAAGGGGTGCGTCGATGTTGATGTCATCCGCATTGTTGAAGCAGGCATACAACTGGTAAAACTCCCGCTGCGAAACCGGATCGTACTTGTGATCATGGCAGCGGGCACAGCCGATGGTGAGCCCCAGCCAGGTCAAACCGGCCATCTCCATGCGATCCACCACCTGCTTGACCCGAAACTCCTCCGGTTCGGCGCCTCCTTCCCGGTTGCTCAATGTTTGCCGGAGGAAACCGGTGGCCAGTTGCTGCTGCATCGTCGCACTGGGCAGCAGGTCACCGGCGAGTTGCTCAATCGTGAACCGGTCGAAAGGCAGATTTCGATTCAGGGCATCAACCAGCCAGTCACGATAGCGCCAGGCCACGGGCCGCTGCTGGTCGGTCAGGTAACCGTCGGTATCGGCATAGTGACAGAGATCCATCCAGGCCCGCGCCCACCGCTCCCCGTAGTGGGGTGAGGCCAGCAACCGATCGACCACCCGTTGGTAGGAGCCGGGGC
>JAYGDO010000470.1:0-1804 GCA_046582885.1 Pirellulales bacterium
AGCGAACTTCGTTTGGTGCACCCATCCCGAAATCGCAGTCGAATCGGTGTATCAGCGACTCAAGTCCCAGCGCATACTTGTTCGCTACATGAACTTCGATGGTTGGGGCGATGGCCTGCGCGTGAGTGTTGGCACCGACCAACAGGTTGACGCCATGCTGGCCATGCTCGATGACATCACGTAGTGTCCACTTCCCTGAAAGCCATTTGTGTCCGTCAAAACCAACCAAACAGATACCCACGTAACGGTACAACCGCTACAGCAGCGCATCGACGTGGTCGCCTCGCTGGCCCTGCTGGCAAGCGTCCTGTGTTGGGGTGCGGTGCCCGTTTTGCTCCGAGACCTGAAGGACTCGATCGGCCCTTGGTCGGCAAACGGCTTGCGCTATAGCATGGCTGCGGTCATATATTGGCCGGTGATTATCGTGATGATCGCCAAAGGCCACGCGAGTTGGCGGTTCATTGGCCTGTGTGCGGTTCCCGCGATTATCGCCTGCGGCGGACAAGTTCTCTGGGGGCTGGCACCCTATTACCTAGAGGCCACCGCGATTGGTTTTTTTGTCCGTTTTTCGCTGGTCTGGGCGACGCTTGGTGCCATGATTTTGTTTGCCGACGAACGCCGGTTGCTGCGGCTGCCCAGGTTTTATCTTGGCCTGTTATTGTCGGTCGGCGGATTCGTTGTTCTGGCGCTGCTCGAAGGACTCGCCGGTGCAAACGTCGACCGGACTGGCGTTGTCATTATGCTGTTCTGCAGTGTTTGCTTTGGGTTATACGCCGTCAGCATCCGCTATTTCATCCGCCAGTTTCATCCTGTGTTCAGCTTCGCGATCGTTGCGCAATTTGTCTCCCTGGGAACACTCGCCGGCATGTTCTGCTTTGGCGAGCCGCAGCGGATCTTTGAACTGAGCGCTACCGCTTGGAAAGAACTCGTTGTTTCTTCGATGCTCGGCATCGCGCTGGGTCACATCTTGCTCTATACCGGAATCCGGCGAATCGGGACCACAATCGCGTCCGGCGTGCAGTCCATTACCCCGTTCGTCACCGCCGCGCTGGGCGCGTTGTTCCTGAGTGAAACCATGACCAGACTTGAGTGGACGGCCGGAATTATCGTGGTCATCGGCGGATTGATCTTGCTCACAGCCCAGTCGGCGGTGCCGACCTGGAAGGCTTCCCACTAGAGATCTGCGCGGATCTCGTCGATCCGCCGTTCCGCGCGCTGGCGAAGTTGCAGGTCGATCTCGGTTCCGGCAACCTGCCGCAGCAATCGCAACGCCTCGAGTTTCCGCCCTTTCGCAAAGCGCTGCTCGGCCAATTCGTAATTGATCTTTGCAACCTCCGCGTGAACATCGCCGAGAACCGACTCGTGGAACGGTGATCGCAGCACTTCGCGCATGATTTTCAGGCCGCTGGACAACTCGCCCTGGGCCACCACTGCTATGCCATGCGCAAGGCGCGTTTCGTTCAGTAACTCCCACAACTGCCGGACGAGCGTTTCGCTTTGATCCGGACCGGCAAGTTCGGCCACCTGCTCGCCGCCGGGCCGGGTCAGAATGATGTTCGGAGTCGATTTGCGGGACACCTCGTACAGCGGGACGGCAGCAATCGACGACAGCGCAGCCAATTCACGGAGCGGAATCGCGATCACAACGTAGCTCCTGACGACGGCGGCGATGTAGCGGTCCCGAATTATCGAGTTAAAAAAGTTCTTTGTATTAGAATCGAACTCCAATTTATCTTTGCCTTGGCCCTGATACAGGACCAACATGATCGGTCTGCCGTGCTCCTGCGCGGTCGCCAGGTCATCC
>JAYGDO010000488.1:0-1768 GCA_046582885.1 Pirellulales bacterium
CCTGCTTTTTGTACCACACAGAACGCTACTCATTCGCTATTCATTCACTATGAACCGCGGGTCTCGATGATCCGTGTCGTCCCGTCGTCTTTGCTCCAGTAGCGGAGCCGGCCATCCTCCACCCAAGCCCCGCGTTCGTCCATGGTGCCGATAATCTGTCGCACGACCTTGGCGGCCGCCAGTGGTATTGTTCTCGTGCTTCGATCAAAGGAATAGCAATGCTTGCCTTAGCTGTTTGTCTTCGCCCGCACTCGGCTGGAGAATCGGTCGCAGTTGATCACCCGCAACTTGTGAATTCCGCGGGCGATGCGTTCGTGCTGATCGTGGGCGTCGAGTTGAAAGGTAATCAACGATCCGTCGGTATTGATGACCCGGGCCGAGCAGGTTACTTGCTGGCCGAGAGGTGTCGGCGCTTGATGCTCAAGATCCAACTTCACGCCGACCGTGCTTTCGCCGTCGTCGAGCAGCGGCAGCATGGCCTCGCGGGCGGCATGTTCCAGAAACCAGATAAGCCACGGCGTGCACAATACGGCCGGCATCTGCCCGTCGGCGAAGTCGATCGCGTGCTGCTGGGTGACGACAAACGACAGTTCACCAATTTCACCTATTTTCGGTTGTTGTTTAATGGTAACTCTCCTGCGGTCGGCATTGCTGGTGATCGTCAATTCTACATTCGGCCAGGCCGAAGCGGTCTGTCGTAACCGCGATGTGGCACCCTTGCGGCGCGGGAATCAAATCGGCGACGGACCCGCAGAGGATCGTTTGGCCCGCACGCAGAATATGTCCGCGGCGGCCGAGTTCGCCGCTGAGCCAGTGCAGTGAATCGATAATGGTATGCGTCAACTCCACACCGGAAACGGTGGCGACTTCGACTTCGTCGATTTCGATGCATAATATGGCTGGTGCCAAATTCAATCGCGAAGAGTGATTCGTCGCATAGGTAAAGCCGGCATGGATGGCGTTGTTCGCAATCAGCTCTTCGGCCGACGGCTCGCTCCTGCGGAAAATGAAGTTGTGTAGCTCGATGACGGCGAACACGGATTCGACCGCGGCGGTTAGTTCGGCCTCGGATAATTCGAAATCCGGAAGATCGCGGGCCAGGCGGACCGCCAGTTCTCCTTCAATCGCGAGTCCGGAGAATTGTGCCGAGGGCAGCCTCTTTCCGGATGGCCAGCATTCGCTGTCGAACAGGCGGCCGAAGACCCGATGGTCGATTCCGAGTTGCCGCTGAACGACTGGCGAAGTACAGCCGACCTTGTAACCGATCATGGTTTCTCCCCGTTGCTCGCGTAACCGGCAGACTTCGGATTGAACGGCGTACGCCTGCTCTTCGCCTAGTGAGAGCGGCCCGGAGAACATCATGCCGGGCGTGCGGGCATCGTAATCTCGCAATTGCGACGCGGCTAACTCGGAGGTGTCGCGCATGACGTCGGCTTACGGTTCGGTACCGGCGCCGCATTCGGCGCCTGCGCAATTTGTCCCGACATCGTTGCGCTCGGCGCCTTCAATAGCGGTCCGCAACGTGACTCCAGCATTCACGGCGGCGGCAAGGTCAATGGCGGCCCGTACGGTCTCGTATTCGATGCCGGTCTGGATTGCATTTTTGATCCGGCCGCCCGTGCAGGCGATGCAGCCACGTGTCGCGGTCACCGCCAATCCGATCAGTTGCTTTTCGCGGTCGGTCAAGGCATCCGTGGCCGCGGTTGCGTCGAGTGATTCTTTAACTTTGAATTCGGTCGCGTCCATGGAAGGGTCCTCTGTAATTACG
>JAYGDO010000521.1:0-7950 GCA_046582885.1 Pirellulales bacterium
GAGGAATTTCAACGATTTGATCTGACGCCAAAACCGGAGAACGGTTCCCGGCCCCGACCGAAACCTGAAAAAATAGAGGAACCGGCGAAAGAACCGGCGGCGAAAGACAACTCGTCCGCAGCCGCCGGCCGGCAGCCACGAATTCACCTCGTTGCCGACGACGGCGAGGACAAAGCCCCCGCCGCGACGGCGGTGGAACCAAGTGCGGCGGAACTAGGTAAGGCACAACCGCAAACCGGCCCTACCGCCGAGGACGGCGCGGCGGCCGACGGCGAACCGCCCCTGCTACTCGTCTTGCCCGGCTTCGATAGCTCAGTGATTGCGTCGAAAGACCTGGACGCACTTGATGAGTTTGAAAATCTGCTCAGCACGCTCGCCGTAAAAGCCGCAGCGCGGCCAAGCTTCACCGTGTTTTATTTGAAGTATGCCAAGTCACGCACGGCGGCCGAATTGCTAAAAGAGGTTCTTGGCGGCGGTAGCAGTAGCGACACCGGGGGGGGCGGCGGAGGCGGACTGCTCGGCGATCTGGCGGGCGCGGCGATGGGAAACCTGGGCGGCGATCTGCTCGGCGGACTGCTGGGTCTCGGGGGCGCGGATGGGAGCGTCACCAGCATCGGCTCGGTGACTTTCGTGCCCGACTCACGCCTGAACGCGATTTTTGTACAAGGCGAGCCGGCCGACATGGACGTGGTAGAGCGGCTATTGAGAATCATCGATCAAGAGGCGAGTCCGGAAGACGTACAGACCTTTGCGCGGCCGCGGATCATTCCCGTCGTCAATTCGTCCGCTGCGGAAATTTCCCAGGTCGTACGCCAAGTCTATGCCGAACAGCTTGGCAGCTCAAATAATCAACAGCGGCAACCGTCGCCGGAACAAATCATCCGCGCGCTGCGCGGTGGCCGCGGTGGCCGAGACGGCCAAAGCAGCCAGGAAGAAAAGCAAAAGATGACGATGAGCGTCGACGAACGCAATAACCTGCTGATCGTGGCCGCGGAAGAATCGCTGTTTCAAGAGGTAAGAGCGCTGGTCGAGCAGTTGGACTTTGTCCGCCCCGAGTCGCAGCAAGTGATGCGGGTGATCACGTTAAAACGGATCGATCCGGCCACCGTTCAGCAGGCACTCTCTTCGATCGCAGGCGATTCTATTCAAGTCAGCACGACAAGATCTGGAACGTCGCGGCAGCCGAGTCGACCCGAATCGGAGTCGCGCGGCAGCTCGGAAGACATGCGTCGAATCCAGGAAATCCAGAGACGCGTTGAATTTTTCAACCAGCTGCAGCGTGCCGGCCAACAAGGGCGCGGTGACGGACGCAGCGACGGACGCAGCGAAGGGCGTCCTTCGGGAGGCCGACCCGATGGCGGTGGAAACCGGCCTGCTCCGCCATCCCGTGGGAACCCGCGAGGCGGCTGAGCCGCTTATCGCTTGTCGGGCTTTTTCTTCGATTTGAAATACTCGTCCGACGTAATCACGCCATCGCGATTCAGATCGTACTCGGCGAATTCCTCCACCTTTGAGTCCGACCATGATGCGGAGAACTCCGCCATGGCGATTTGGCCGTCTTCGTTTTTGTCGTTACGGGCAAACCAGTCGGGCAACCCGCGGGGCAACCGCTCGAGCGGAGTCAGCGCCCGGTAGGTTTTCTTCTCGTCGCTACTCCTCGCTCGACCGGACCTGTCGTCGTCGCCCCTCGATCGGTCGCTACCCCTCGATCGACTGAACCAGGAGCGACTGCCCGAACTTTCACCGCCACGGTCGTCTTTACCGTAATTATTCAGCCGCACGATCAACTCGTCGAGCGTCAGGTGCCCGTCTTTGTTTAAATCGTCTTTCGCCGGGTCCCCCCGCATACTGCCCCATTCGTCTTTATCGATCACGCCATTTTTATTCTTGTCGTACCGCCGCAACAGGCTTTGCGCGTACTCCCGGATTCTTGACGAGGAATCGGAACTCTTTTTCGAGTCCGATGTTGATGAAGGCTTACTGCTCGATCGATTGTCGTCGCCCCGCCCCTGATCCCGCGCCCAACGTTTGGTGATCCGTTCGTACATTTCCACAGTGCTGATCTGGCCGTCACGGTTCAGATCCGATTGCTTGGGATCGCTTTGCCATTCAACCCGTTTCATTTCTTCCGGATCGAGGATGCCGTTACGGTCGCGGTCGTACCGCTCCATGATCCGCGCGACGTAGCGGATGACGGACGAGGAGTACTTTTCTTCCGGTGGAACGTAACCAACCGGCACGTCGAAGCCCGGAACTTTCTTGTGTTCTGTCGGATTGCTGAAGCCGGCCGTCTTCGGCGCGGCGTCTCTGCCGGACGTTTTCTTGCGGGTGCTGGACGACGATCGTTCACCCGAATCCGCCGCGGTCTCGCCGCCGGAAATTGCCTTTTTTACCGACTCAATTGAGATCGACTGCGAAACGCCGATCCCGGCCTGCTCCGCAAGGCGGCGGACGATTGGCCGCGCCGCTGACGGGATTTCGTCGGGTGAGACGCTCCCATCCTTGTTGCGGTCAAATCGCCGCAGCATTTCAATCCGCCGATCGTCCGCTTCACACATCGCGGAGCATAGACCCAGCAAAAATACGGCGACAAATTCAGCGAACTTCGAGGCAGAAAGTGGTCGGTTCATGGAACACCTGAATTAAGGGCCAACCTGTATCCTACGCAGACCGGCAAAATCCCTCAAGATTCGAACCCGCCGCGATGGAAATCGGCCACTGGCACGTTAAGGTCCTTAGACATTGCGTTTGAACTGAGATAGGACGTTTCTTATACTGCGCAAGTTGTTATCGGCTAGTAGATTGCGGTCTGCTTAGCGGTTCTGTTGTCTCCCTGGGGGAAGACACAGCCTAGTTCTGCCTGTAGCGGGCGAAACCTTTCGCCAAACTACGGGTATAATACCTAGGCGCGTCGTTGGGTTCGTCGGTGGGTTCATGGCGCGGATCGACCTGTCTACGGGCAATTTGCCCTATCTGGAAAACGAAGGGAGTTTCTTATGTCGCTGCTGATTCGAAAATCGGCATTGTTGGTTGTTGTATTGATATTGACTGCCAGTTCGGCAGTCTGGGCACAGCGCGAGGACCGCGGACGGGGGCGCGGATTTTTTGGGGGTGGCGGAGGCGGCGACCTCGGACTGCTCATGCGGGACGACGTGCGGAAAGAACTAGAAATCGTCGACGAGCAGATGGAAAAGCTCCGCGATCTCGGATCGTCCTTCCGCGATGAACTGCGCGAGTCGTTTTCCGGACTTCGCGACCTGGATGAAGACGAGCGGCGGGCCAGATTCGAAGAGTTGCGTGAAAAAATGGAGGCCAAGCGCGAAGAACTGAACACAAAAATCGGCGAGGTCTTGCTGCCGCACCAAAAAACACGCCTGAAGCAGATCGGTCTGCAAATACAAATGCAATCTCGCGGCACCTCTGGTTTGCTCAACGACCGGCTGGCCGAAGAGTTGGGCATCACCGACGAGCAAAAAGAGCGGCTGCGGGCGGCTGCGGAAAAGGCTCGTGAAGAGCTTGAAGAAAAAACGAAAAAGGCCCGCGAGGAAGCGCGCGACACGATTCTCAGCGAATTGACCGCGGATCAGCGTAAGAAACTGGAACAATTGCTGGGCGAAGATTTCGAGTCCGATCGAAGTTCATTCGGCCGACGCGGTTCCGATCAAGAAGGTCGCGGTGGACGGCGGCCGGAACGACCCGATGGCGAAGGACGGCCAACGACGTAACAACATCGTTTAGTCGCGACCCGGACGAAACCGGGGCCGCGGTGTCGTTCAACAGCGCGCTCTCCACTGGGTTGCGGTTGAACGGCCAAATTGACTCCGACGCTGCACAGGTCCGGCTCGCGCCGGACCTGTGGCATTTTATTACCCTACCGGGTGTAACAAAACTGAACTGGGTGTAACAAAGCTGAACGGATATGGAAGCAGGCGAATTACTCCTCAAGCGCGGACTGCTCGACGAAGCAGGTCTAAAAAAAACGCGCGACGCGCAAATGAACGGCGACAACCTGATGCACACGGTCGTGCGGTTGGGTTTGGTCGATGAAGAGCAGGCGCTGCGCGTAATCGGCGAGGAGATCGGTTTGCAGTATGTCGATCTGGCAGAGTCCGAGCCGGACCTGTCGCTGCTGAAAACGTTTCCGCAAAGGCTGATTCATCGTGAGACGCTCTTTCCGCTGAGGCAGCGCAATGGCTGCCTGTTGGTGGCTACCTGCGATCCATTCCATTTGTATCCACTGGATGAAGTCAGCGCCGCGACCGGTTTGACGGTCGAACCGGTACTGGCCGGTCGTGCGGAAATTAACAAGCTGATCAAATCGCACCTCGGGGTCGGCAGCGAAACGGTGGATGATTTGCTCGAGCAGTCTGACATCGAATTACTCGATACGATTGAGCAGGACGATAGCGAGTTGTCGCAGATGGCGCAGGAAGCGTCGGTTGTGCGACTGGTGAACGAAATCCTGCTCGAAGCCATCGAGTCGCGGGCGAGCGACGTACACATCGAATCGCACGAATCGGGCTTGACGGTCCGCTACCGCATCGACGGCATGTTGCAAGCGCAGCCGGTACCGGTCGAGATCAACCGCTTTCACGCCGCGATCATCAGCCGTCTGAAAATCATGTCGCGGTTGAACATCGCCGAAAAACGACTGCCCCAGGACGGCCGCATGAAACTCAAGGTTTCCGGCCGCGAAGTCGACGTCCGAGTTTCCGTCATTCCGATGATGCACGGCGAAGGTATCGTCATGCGGGTGCTGGACAAAGGAGCGATGGAGTTCGAACTGCGTAGTCTCGGTATGTCGGAAGCCATTTACGCGCAGGTTCGCGAGTTGATTCAACTGCCGCACGGTATCGTCCTCGTAACCGGCCCGACCGGTTCGGGAAAGACAACGACCCTCTACAGTTCGCTTTTGGAAATCCGCAGCGAGTCGATCAAGATCATCACCACCGAAGACCCGGTCGAGTACCAGCTTGAAGGGATCAACCAGATCCAAGTCCAGCCGAAGATCGGGTTGACCTTCGGCAGTTCGCTCCGCTCGATTTTACGTCACGATCCCGACGTAGTGCTGGTCGGCGAAATCCGCGATCTGGAAACGGCCGAAAACGCGATTCAAGCTTCGTTGACCGGCCATCTGGTGTTCAGCACGTTGCACACCAACGACGCGGCCAGTGCCTTCGCCCGGCTGGTCGACATGGGAGCGGAATCGTTCCTGGTGGCGAGTACCGTCGAAGCGGTCATGGCCCAGCGGCTGGTGCGGACGTTGTGTCCCGATTGCAAAGAAGAGTTCCGCCCGGCGGCTGCTGACCTGCCGACAGATTTTCCACGGGATCAGCTTCAGGGCGGCGCCATCTTCCGCAGCAGCGGCTGCCGCCGGTGCCGACAATCAGGTTACATAGGCCGCAACGGCATTTTCGAACTGCTCGTTGCCAACGATCGCCTCCGGCAGCTCGCCCACGATCGGGCCAGCATCTGGGAGATCATGAAGGCTGCGGTCCAGGACGGCCTGATAACGCTACGGCAAGACGGCTGGGATAAAGTGCTCCGCGGCGTAACCACCGTCGACGAAATCTTGAGAGTAACCAAAGGCGACAAACAGTTTGATTAAACTGGAATTGGGTCGTTCTAACACCCAGACAGGCCCCTCAACTGCATCAACAACGAATCCCGATGCCAGATTTCGCCTACATCGCCAGAGACGTAACCGGCAACCGCACCTCCGGTGTGGTCACCGCCGCTTCCGAGCGCGAAGCGATCTCGACGCTGGGGTCGCGGGCGTTGTTTCCGATCGAGGTTAAAGCAGACGAACCTCGGAAAACGTATGTCCGACGACGACGCATCGGCGGGCAGATGATGGTGACGACCTACGGACAACTCGCCGCACTGCTGCGCAGCGGCGTCTCGTTGTTGCGGTCGCTCAGCGTGATTCGCGAACAAACGTCGCATCCGGGTCTGGCGACCGTGCTGGAAGAAGTCCACAATCGTGTCGAAGACGGCGCCTCGCTGGCAGACGCCATGGGTCGCCACCCGGAAGTCTTCAGCGAGATGGCCATCAGCATGGTCCGCGCCGGCGGTGAGGGCGGATTTTTGGAAGAGGCGCTGGACCGCGTCGCGGCGTTTTCCGACCGCCAGGAAGAACTCCGCAGCCGCGTCCTCGGAGCGTTGGCCTATCCGGTTTTTTTGATCGTCTTATGTACGATCGTGGTGACTGGGCTATTGATTTTCTTTGTGCCCAACTTTGAGGAAATGTTCTCGCGACTGCGCGAGCGCGGCGAGTTGCCGATCGCCACGGACCTGCTGCTGTGGTTCAGTTCCGCAATGCAAAGCTGGGGCTGGACGTTGTTGGTGGCGCTATTGGTACTCGGCATATTCTCGCGCCGTTGGATAAAAACACCCGAAGGCCGCCACCGCGTCGACGCCGTCAAACTGCGGATGCCCGTGGGGGGCACGATTTTTCAAAGCCTCGCCATTTCGCGGTTTTGCCGTGTTCTGGGAACATTGCTGCGAAACGGCGTGCCTATTTTGCGGTCGTTGGAAATCGGACGCGAAGCGACCGGCAATCGAATTCTATCGTCCGCGATAAGCGATGCGGCGGAAAATATTTCGGCGGGTGCCGCGCTCGCCGAGCCGCTCGGCCGTTGCGACTATTTTCCGCGCGATGTCGTCGAAATCATCGCAGTTGCCGAGGAAGCCAACACGCTCGACACCGTGCTAGTCGACATCGCGGATCGCCTCGACCGCAATACCACTCGCCGGCTCGACCTGTTGGTTCGTTTGATTGAACCGATCATGTTGTTAATCCTAGCGGGCATCGTGCTAATAATCGTTATCGCGCTGCTCTTGCCTGTATTAAAAATGAGTAGCACGATCTAACCACGGAGAACAGAAAGATGATTTCAAAATCGCATCGCCGCTCGCGGCGATCTGGCTTTACGTTAATTGAGGTACTGTTGGTCCTGGTGATTCTCGTCATCTTGGGATCGCTCGTGGGGCTTGCCGTCAACCGCGCGCAAAAACAGGCGCTACGGGACGCGGCAAAAGCGCAGATACAGTCGTTCGATACTCCGCTGGAATTATATAATCAGAATATTCGCAGCCTGCCGTTAACGAGCCAGGGTCTGCAGGCACTGGTCGCCGCTCCAAGTGATTTAAAAAACCCGAATCGCTGGGACGGCAGTTATCTGAAAGGCAATAAAGTGCCGGTCGACCCGTGGGACAGCGAGTTTAAATACGAATTGTTGGATGCCGAGAACTACCGCATTACTTCCGCGGGTCCGGATGGCCAATTCGGATCGGACGACGACATCACCACAGACGGCGTCAACCAGTGAGCTGACGCGGAGTTGCGATGAACGATCGGCAGAACAGAACGTCGCTTTCCACGCGTCAGGCGTTCACGCTATTGGAATTAATGCTCGTCCTCATGCTGATCGTCGTCGCCATGTCGATCGCCGTGCCGGTTCTGAATAAATCTTTAAAAACGTGGCGATTGAAGTCTGCGGCCGATATGGTTCTGACCGAGTGCAACCGCACGCGTTCCCGTGCGATCCGCAACGGCGAAATCTACGTGTTTCGCTTCGCGCTACAGTCCGGTCGGTACATGACTGCGCCGTGGCTGGAGGGCAGCGAACTACCGGACGGCTTTGAGGTACCACAAATCGAAAACCCGATCGCGGCGGGCGACGGCGAAATCGATGAGGCGGCCAGCGAAGAATTGCAGTTCGCCACGTCGTACAGGTTAAAAGAACTACCCGAGGAAGTGCTGTTTCTAGGCATCCAGTTCCAAACCAAGTCGACGGCTGACAACTTACCGGATAGCGGGCTGGATTACGAAGTGTTGTCCGGCGGCGACGCGATTTCCAATAGCGTTTGGTCCGCGCCGATTCTCTTTTATCCGGACGGCACATCGTCGCCGGCCAGAATCTATTTGCACAACGATCGCCAACAGGC
>JAYGDO010000526.1:0-47278 GCA_046582885.1 Pirellulales bacterium
CTCTGCGGTGCGAGCCAATCGAAAACTGCCGACCACCACCCGAACCGAACTGTCCGGCCAAATTCAATCGAAAATCCTTGACGCACAGCGGCGCGGCGCGCAATCACGTGCCAAATCCGCGACGTCACGCCAACCCGGCACGGTCGTGGCCCCCCCTGGCACCGCCGCCCCCGCGGCCAGAACCACGGCCAGAACTGCCGTCCCCACATCTCCCAAAACCATCCTCCGAGGGAACAACGCCATCGCGCCGTCGCTCGACCGCGCAAAACAGAACCGGTCCAACACGGCAGCCCCCCAGCAACGGGCCGCAGAGCGACGGGCCGCGCAGCAACAGACCGCACAAAAACGCATCGCACAGCAACAGGCCGCACAGCAACGCGCCGCACAAGCCAGCCCGAGAACAGCAGCGCGAACCAAACAATCGACTCCAGCCGCACCCCCAAAAACGCAACGTCAGGTTGTGCCACGGTCGAAGCCACAGAGACCGGCCGGGCCGGCGGCAAGCGCCTCGCGACCGCCCACTTCGCGCCGCTCGGCAACTCAAAACCAGCGTGATCGTGCCCGCGAGCGAAATTGATGACTCCAACTCGTCGGCCGCTGCTTACGTCCCTCCCCGCGTATCGCAGATTTGGTCGCATGGTTTTCAAAACGGTTTATCCCCCATGACCGCAGAACCGGCGCCAGCGTTGCCGTTACTGATAACCGGGGTCGCCGGAGTCGCGGGATACAATGCGCTGGCTTATTTCCATCAACGCTATCCCGGCCAGGTCGTCGGTATTCGTCAGGAGGACAACTGGCCACTTTCCGGCGATCATATCGTCCCCTGCAATGCCGAGGACCACGACGGCCTGAAAAGCCTGTTTGACAAGCACCGATTCCGCGCCGTGCTGGACTGCGCGGGCAATTGTGCGCTGAAGTCGTGCGAGCTTGATCCGGCACTTGCCTGGCGGACGAATGTCGAAAACGTTACGAATCTGCTGACCGTCATCAACGACGCCGATGTGCAGTTGATGCATCTGTCGATCGACTTGGTGTTTTCCGGAACGGCCGGCGGCGACCACGTCGAAGCAGACCCGACAGATCCGGTGACCGAGTATGGCAAATCGATGGCCGCCACCGAACGCCTGATACAAATGGCGATGCCGGCGGCTTGCATTCTCCGAATCTCTCTGCCGATGGGAATCAGTTTCAACGGTCACGCCGGTGCCATCGACTGGATCCAATCCCGGTTTAAAAAGTCGCGGCCGGCAACGCTCTATTACGACGAGATTCGCACGCCAACGTACACGGATTGCATGAACCGTCTTTTCGAACACCTGTTGCGGCGGCCGCTCAGCGGAATGTTTCACGCCGGTGGGCCGCGGCGTTTGAGCCTATTTGAGATCGCCCAGGTCGTTAATCGGGTTGGGGGCTACAATCCGCGACTGCTGCACGGCTGTCCGCGCATCGAAGCTGGCCCGATTCCTCCCCGCGCGGGCGATGTTTCGATGGACTCGTCCAAGTTGGCCACCGCGCTGGGATACGAACCATTTGCCCCCTGGCCGCTTGAGAATTGGATGGTCCCCACCCACCGAACGTGGCATTTTGAACGAGAAACAGGCGAAGACGGATCGCCGGAGTTGCTGGCAAACACACTCTACCGCAATTCCGGAGAAGTATTTCTTAGCTGAAGCGGTTTCGGCCGCGCCGCATTTCCGGCCGGCTCACTCTAAACCCGTGAGACGCCGTCACGTACCGCGGCAAGCGGTTCGTTGGTCAGGCGGCGTATCCACGGCCTTGTGCTTTCAGTCGAACGCTATTGTCGCAACCCGCTGAATGTGCTAGCTAATCCATGCTGTTGAAAGGATTCGCAAGTTGCGCGACGGACCGACGAGGGAACTTCTGGAACTGCTTACGCGGCTGAACCTAGCCGAGACGGACGACGTTCGTGCCGTCGCGAAACGCGCCCGGAAAATGGTCCGCGGGATACCGGCGTTTGATTCCGTCTGGGTCGATGCGTTGCTGCAGGCGGGAATGGTCACGGCGTATCAAGCTCGGCATATCAACGACGGTCGTGGCGACGAATTACTGGTCGAGGATGTCGTGATTGTGCGACCACTCGCCTCGCACGGATACGCGCAACTCTTCCAAGGCAGGCGGATCGGCGATGGTCGTTTGATCACATTGCTGACCGCATCGATCCCAGAAACCAGACACAGCGACGTCGAACGAAAACTGCAGTCGCTCGTCGAACGCTCATCACGGCTTGACAACGGCGGCATCCTGCCGGTGCAAACTGCAAAACTGCTCGATCGGCGGGGGGCATTCCAGGCGTCCGCGGTGTGTGCCGACGTCGAGGCGATTGCGGCCGACCGGTGGATGGTTCCCCATGGACGATTTCCTCCACAAACCGTCCTGGAAATTGCCCGACAAATGGCCGCGGCCTTGGCAGAACTGGAAAAGCACGAAATTTTGCACTCCGATCTGAGCGCAAAGAACCTCCGACTCAGCGACGATGGAACTGTCATGTTACTGATGCCCGGCATGCGGGCGATTGTTCATCCGGAGGAAGGCTACGGCCACGCCGACCTGCCGCCGAGCGCGTTTGACTACGTCGCCCCGGAACGTGTCGTCGACGGTTGCCCCGTCACTGTTGCCAGCGAATTGTTTGCCTGTGGATCGCTGTGTTGGCATCTGCTCGCCGGCCGCCCGCCGTTTCCCGGCGGCAACAGCATTGCCAAGCTGCGGAACATTCAGCAGTGCCGCGTTCGCGACATCCGCACGATCGCACCAGAAACCGACGAGCGGCTCTTCGAAGCAATCACTTGCTGTACCCATCCCGACCCCAAACTCCGCGGCGGATCATTTGACCAACTGGCCGCTCAACTCGGAGAACCAACCCCGCGGGGCCGGACCGCGCTGGCTCAATGCCTGCAGACACACGTGCATTCCAGGGTGCCGTTTCGGTCCCAAACGGCGCAATCATCCTTGCGTTGGCGAACCCTCGGGGCAACGGCAGCGGCCATCACGATCAGCTGCGGGCTGTTTTTCTGGCTCCTCCGCGACCGCACCGCCAGCCTGCCCGTGGCGAACCTCGGTGGCGAAGTGTCGCTGTTGAATAGGCATCTGCATCCAGCACCCCACGACGATCCAACCACCGCGGGAGAACGTCCGGGCGGCAAACGGCTTACCGACGTAAATCCTCCTGCCGGCGTCGTCGTCATCACGCCACAAGAAGCCCAGCGGGGACAATTGCCAACGCTACGCGAAGGGATAACGATTCGCGGCCAAGCCGGCCATGACGTCATCTTCGAAGTGCCTCCCAGCGGACTTACGGTCGATGCCTCGCATGTCCGTTTCGAGAACATCCACTTTCGTCGGCGATTCACCGGCGATTCACTCGGCGAACGTCCGCTGATCAAGGCCCACGGCCGTTGGATTGAATTTCAGGGCTGTTCGTTTCAAGGCGTGGATTGGCCATTCGGGACAGCCCTGCCGACAGCTATTTCTTGCAACAACTCGCCTGAGTCGGCTCTGCAGATCGTCATCGACGATTGTGTGTTTCGCGCCGTTGCCAGCGCGGTGTCCAGCGGCAGTGCTGACACACTGCGTATTGATATCGGCAACAGCCTGCTGCTGGGTCCCGGGACGCTCCTGCGGATGAAATGCTCCGCGGGCCGGAAACCCGTCGTGGCCGTGTACATGTCGCGGGTTACTGTGCGAGGGTCAACATCGCTGCTGGAATATTTATTGCCTACGGCAGAAGACCGTTTAGGCCAATGCTCGATTATCGCGGAAAATTGCGTCTTGGCGCCGCAAGTTGGTTCGGGACTGTTCTGTTTTCAAAGCGGTCGGTCCCCCCAGTCAACTCTGCAACGAATCCGCTGGAGCGGGGAAGGTTCGTTGTTGAGCAAGGACACCGAAATTGCAATCTGGGAAAAACCCGACGGCGACGCGGCGGTTCTAGATGCGACAGGGTTCAGCATGGACGGACTTACACAGTTCGGCGTCGATTTTGTCGGACCGCAGTTGGACGCGCCAGCATCATCGGGTCTCAAGGAGTGGACCGGGCCATCACGTGACGAACGCCCGCCCGGTGCGGACTCGCAGCGGTTGCGTTTGCCAACCCGTAGTAATCGCGCCGCCCCGTAACCCGGATTCTCGCGACGCCGCTTGTTCGCTACGGCGCGACCGGATCACTTTCATCGCGCCGCAACGCTTCGTACAACAGGATGCCTGTCAACGTTTTTGCGTCCTGGATGCCGCCCGCCATCGCCATTTGCACGGCATCCGCCCAGGTGACAATCCGCGTTTGGATGACTTCGTCCGGTTCGAGCGCCGGCTCGCCCGCTGTCAAACCCGTCGCCAAAAATAGGTGCATCCGCTCTTGGAGAATACCGGGCGACATAAAGAACTCGCAGAGCGGCTCCATCGTCGATGCCCGAAAACCGGTTTCTTCCGCCAACTCGCGGTGCGCCGTCTCGATCGGTTGTTCGCCCTCTTCCAGCGTGCCCGCGGGCAGTTCGACCAGTGTCTGGCGGACGGCGATTCGATAGTTTTCAATCAAACAAACGTGCCCGTCATCTACCATTGGCAAGATGACCACCGCACCGGGATGTTCGATGATATCGCGCGTACCTGCGCCCGGATTTTCCGCGTCGGGGCATGCGCGTACGACACGAAATATACGGCTTTCCCAGAGAATCTTGCGCGTGTCGGCCATGTCAATGATCGCAAATTGTTGCCTAACAATTGGGCAATTGCTAAGATAATCGGAAGTGGCGGTTTTGCCAATGATCGCCGCGGCCGCCACCGCCAAAATTGTCACCCCTTCGGCGCGAGATTTGCGATGCGTCAAAATCCGGTAGGAAGTGTCGGCATGGGACGTTGGCTGGGCATTCCCGCCCGCCTACACGTTTCGTTTCTGCTGCTGGCGCTGTTCTTTATCTTCGCAGCGACGCGCGACGTCTGGGCGGTCACACCGCGTGACATGTTGTTGGCGATCGGCGTCTGGTTCGCAAGTGTCGTTTTGCATGAGGCCGGCCACTGCATCGCCGTCGCCCGGCTGGGGGGCACGAACGAGACATTGGTATTCACTCCGATCGGCGGCCTTAGTCAATTTCGCAATGTGCACGAAACCTCACACAACTTGTTGGCTGCATTGGGCGGTCCCTTGGTAAGTCTGGCCGGAGCGCTCGCCACCGCCGCACTGTTGCTGAGCCTTAAACAGCCGATTCTTCCACTGCTTAATCCGCTGAATACCGACGTAATTGAAAGCGGAAATCTGAAACCTTTTATCGCCGCGTTGCGGATCGGGCTTTGGACAAATTGGATGCTGCTGGTGTTCAACATGTTGCCCGCCGCACCGCTTGACGGCGGGTGGATACTGCACAGCCTGTTTTCACCAGCACTCGGCGTTCACAAGGCGAATACAGCCATCCGCCGACTCTCGTTTGCGGTAGCCTCCGGCCTCTGGGTAGCCGCCTGGTTAGCCGGTGACTATTCCACTACGGAATTCGCGCCTCCGTGGTTGCTGTTGTCCGCTTTAGGATTGATCGTATGGTGTTACGCCGACACGCCGCCGGTTGAGGAGGAACCGCAAATAGAACTGGAGGACTTTTTCGGATACGACTTTTCTTTGGGCTACGCGAGTCTGGAACAGGCCGTCGAACAACCCGCGCCCGCGGATCCTGGAGTCTGGCGCCGATGGCTGCAGCGCCGGCAGGCCGATCGTGAATTCCGACGCCTTCGGCTGGAACAAGAAGAGGAACAGCAGGTGGACGCCATTTTGGCACAACTTCACAAGCACGGACTCGAAGTGTTATCTCCTGCGGAACGTTCCCTGCTGAATCGCGTCAGCGCCCGTTATCGTTCCCGCGGTGAGCGACCGGATCGAGCATTGTAAACGCCCCGCAATCGCCGCCTTGCGATCGGTCTAACCACCATAATCGCCCCGCCTGACGTATGGTCGTGACGATTCGACCTCGGGATTCCGCCGACAGAATTTGCCGGTGACATACGAAATCGTATTGTTGCCTTGCAACGAAAGACCATGGTTGTAGGAATCCGTACCGTGCGCCCACTGACTCAACAAATTTCCAAGATCCGTATCGACGACAAAGTCGACGATGATTACTTGGCCGCTCAACGCCTTCAAGAGATTGAAGGCGTCTTCACAGCGCGCTTTTCCCTGCTGCGGGCGACAACAGGCGACATCGTCAAACAGGCTGAGGACGCCCCGCCGGGTGACTGGATGGTGCGGGGCGAGCTTTGCCGCCAGGTCGCCAGACAGGCAACTCCGGAATTGATCGAAGACGAATCCTCGTTTGTGGTGTTGGCGATTCCGGTCATCGTCAATGCTCAGGCGGAGTATGTCGCGATCGCCGCATTCCTGACCGAAGAACTTCTGTCGGCGGATGTCCCGCCGCTGGCGGCCACGCTGGCCGTTTCTGAAGATGAGGCGGCGGCCTGGGCGGAAGAGCGGATACCGAGATCGGCCGAACAGCTCATCGCTTTAGCCACCTTGATCGTCGATCGGGATGCGGCCGTCGATCGTACCGAGCAACTCCATCACCGCCTGCAGAGTTTGTCAGACAATCTGTCCACCACTCATGAGGAAATCAGCCTACTACACCGACTGACGGCGAATCTGCATATCCGCGAAGGCGCCAACACGCTGGCGGAAATGGCTCTAGAGTGGCTGGGCGAGATCGTTCCCGCGCAAGGTCTGGCCGCCTACCTGCAGGTTTGGGGAAATTCAGAAGATGTCGCACCCGACGACCATCAAACTCCGCTGCTCATCACCGCCGGAGATTGTCCCATCAACGCGTCGACGTTTGAAACACTCATCGACGAATTAGGCGAGACGGCAACGCGACAGCCGATCGTCATGAATCGCTCGGTCACGGATCACGAACCGTGGCAGTTTCCCACCATCCGCGAGTTGCTGCTGCTGCCATTGGCCTCCGCAGACAAAAATTTCGGATATCTGGCCGCGTTTAACCACACCGGTGACAGCGAGTTCGGCACGGCCGAGGCCAGCTTACTTTCCAGCATCGCCAACATTTTGGGGATACACAGCGGCAATATCGAAATGTACCGGGAGCAAGTCAAATTGCTCAGCGGTATGCTCCATGCGTTGGTTTCGGCCATCGACGCTAAGGATCCGTATACATGCGGTCACAGTAACCGCGTCGCGCGTGTCTCGTTGCGGCTGGCGGAGCAACTCAACTGCTCGGACGAAATGAAGAACACGATCTATCTTTCTGGAATCCTTCACGACATCGGCAAGATCGGGATCAGTGATCAAGTGCTTGGCAAAGAGGGACGCTTAACCGACGAAGAATACGAGCACATCAAGCAACATCCGGAATTGGGCTACAGCATTTTGTGCGGTATCAAGCGAATCCGGGATGTCTTGCCGGGAGTGCTTCACCATCACGAAAATTGGGACGGCACGGGATATCCCCATGGCTTGGCTGGCGAGGACATCCCACTCATGGCCCGCATCATTGCCGTCGCCGACCGATTCGATGCCATGGGCAGCGACCGTCCGTATCGCCAGGGAATGCCCGCCGACGAGGTCGACAGGATTCTCCGCAACGGAGCAGGATCCCAGTGGGATGCCCGGATTATCGCCGCCTTCTTCGAAGCCCGCGATGACGTTCGAAAAATTGCGGAACGCGAACGCGAACAAATCGACCTAAATCTGCGGCAGTGGGCCTAATCCTTGTCGTCGACTTTGCTTGTTAAGCCCGCAACGACCCCTCTGCCGCCTCTGTTCGGAATGGCCTGGACTTCGTTACGATGTCTACAGCATGGCACGGAATCAGCACGACCGCGAAGATTTGCTCGGCGAAGCCACTGCTTTGGTCGAGCGCGTCGAATTGACGACCGCGGGCCGTTCCGAACCAATCGTCCTCGGTTTTCGCCGCGATCAATCCGCCAGTTTTTTCTTCGGTGGCGATCCTGTCTACCAATTCAACTCCGCTGGAGAGTTGCGCCGTGCGTTTCGGGATAATTTGCTGTACAAGGCGGAAGATGGCTATCTTGTTTCGCTCAAGCGGCAGCCGAGCGGCAGCGCAACGCACTTGTTGCGTCGGACGTTGAGCGAGAAAGAACAATCACAATTTCTAACCGAAATGCGGCGTCAATTGCTCGGTCTATTACAGGCCGTTCAAACCGATCAGGTCGAAATTGTGGGGCAAGTGCCCGTCGGCGCGGATGTGATTGGCCGAGCCGCGAGGCTCCTACCGGACGTCGCTCATGCCACCGTCGCGGAGGGTCCGCACGTCGGCTAGTACGGCTCAGACGACAGGCATCGGCAACTCGACGACATGGGCCGCGGCGTCCTTCACCTGGAGTTGCGTGCCTGTGGCGGTGAAGCCGCGCTTTAGGTACGCCAGTGCGATGGGCGTTCCGGCACGGGGCGAATAGACCGCGCTGGTCACGCGGCCGACTTCGCTACCCTCAGCGGAAACCGCCGTTCCCGCCAGCGGCGGATCATCACACTCGAACCGCAAACCACAGAGGAGCCGATTCACATGGCCAAGCGCATCAATACGCGCGACGGTCTCCTGGCCAAGATAGCAGCCTTTGGTAAAGCTCACGGCAAACTCGTCGCGGCCTACTTCTTGCGGAAAGTTCTCTTCGGTTATATCCGCACCGAACATGGGTAGTCCGGATTCAATCCGCAGCACTTCCGCCGCCGCTAGACCGCAGCCCAACACCCCTCGATCTGCAATCCGCCCCGCAAGCGCGGACATCGTCTCGACGTCTGCGGTCAGCAGAAACCCACCTGCGCCGTATTGATCCATCGCGCAAACACGAACCCCGCGCCCCTCAGACGTTCCCGTTTCGTGCCGGCACCAGCCGCCCGGCGGATCGACATTCAGCATCTCGCCGACAATTTTGTCGGACTCGCCACCGGCCAACAGCAAACTCGCCCACTCCTCACTTCGATCATGCAATTGGACATCTTCCCGTATAATGTAGCGGTCTAGGTGCGCGATCATCTCTCCTGCCCGGCCCTCAGCCGTGACAAGCACCAGCGAAGTTTCGCGGCAGAGCGCCAACGCATAGGCCAAGGTTTTGCCTTTTACATTGGCCAAAAATAACTCGCAGCCACCGCCCGGTGCGAGGTTACCGATGTCGTTTGTGCACATATTGTGCAGGAAGGTCGATCGATCACTGCCTGTGATTTCCACGACCCCGCCGTACGGAACGGCGTCCACCGCGCCCACCGTTTCGCGCAACGCGCGCAATTCGGCTTTCAGATCCCCAAAAGGCCGCACCAACCGCACCATCACTTCGAGTTCCTCGACGTACAAAATGAAATCGCGGCGATCTACGCGCCGACAATATCTCTGCATACCGGCTCGCGCACGCCACCCAGACAACTTATAATAGGGAATTCCCTGCGTCCACTAGTGCCCAGCATGGCCGAACCTTTGTCTTCACCAATACCCGGTTACCACGGCTGCTATTTACGCGTCGATCTGGACGCTGGTGACTCCGCACGAGTCGCCCTGCAATCAAACGACCTGCGCCGCTTCATTGGCGGAAGCGGATTGGGGTGTTTGATCTTATTGCGGGAGGGCGCGGCGGCGGTCGATCCACTTTCGCCCGCTGCCCCTCTGGCGTTCGTGTTCAGCCCGTTGGTCGGCAGCCCTTTGACGACCTCGGCAAAATTCGCGGTGGTTTGCAAAAGTCCCTTGACCGAACGGTTCAACGACTCGCTGGCCAGCAGCACCTTTGCCATCGCGGGTAAAGCTTGCGGTTGCGACGCGATTGTTATCGTTGGCCGCACGAAACAGCCGTCGGTCCTGGTCATCGACGACGGAGCGGTGCGGATCGAACCGGCAGAGGATGCGTGGGGCCTGCCAATCAATGAAGCGGATGCAACATTACGGACCCGATTTGGTGCCGATTTCCAAATGGCGACCATCGGCCCGGCCGGAGAAAATCTGGTACATTTTGCGACCATCTCGCACGATAACCGCCATGCAGGTCGCGGCGGGAGTGGCGCCGTGATGGGCTCAAAGAACCTTAAAGCAATCGCGGTTCGCGGCGGCCAACAACCGAGATTCTCCGGCTCGCACCAACTGGTCGAAAAGGCCAGGTCGCTGTCTCGCCGCTCCTTCGGGCCGGCAACCGCCAAGTACCGAGAATTGGGCACCGCCGCAAATCTACTGGCATTCAATCGACTGAACACGCTGCCCACGCGAAATTTTCAACAATCTACTTTCGACGGCGCCGAATCGTTAGCGCCGGAACAACTGGCCATTACGCGGCACAAGACGCGGGCGACCTGCGCCGTTTGCACGATCGGCTGCCAGCACATTTATTCGATCGATCCCACGTCGGAAGATCGGCGCTCCGGTTCTCCGAGTGACCCGGCGGCGAATGGAGTGCGGCTTGAATACGAAAGTCTTTTCGCGTTGGGACCGCTTTGTGAAATCTCGGACGCGACCGAGGTGCTTCAAGCTTCGCAATTGTGCGACCGCCTAGGCCTCGATACCGTCAGCGCAGGAGGCACGATTGCGTTCGCCATGGAGTGCAACGAGCGCGGCCTGATCGACGAACCTTGGCTGCGATTCGGTGACGGTCAGGCACTGTTGAGGGCCTTGGACACGACGGCGCACCGCCACGGTTTTGGAAATCGACTCGCCGACGGCAGCCGCCGACTGGCAATGGAAATCGGTGGCGGCGCGATTGCCTTTGCGCCCCAAGTGAAAGGCCTTGAAATACCCGGCTACGAGCCGCGAACGCTGCAAATGATGGCGCTGGGCTTCGCCGTCGGCACGCGTGGCGCAGACCACAATCGATCGGGCGCTTATGAAGTCGATTTTTCCGATCAAGTGGAACCGGGCAACGCACAGCCGTCTGACGTCGCGCTGGCCATTGCGACCGAAGACAGAGCGGCCATTATGGATTCACTGATCCTCTGCAAATTCCTCCGCGGCGTTTTGGACGACTTCTACGGCGAGGCGGCTGAAATGCTGCAACTGACGACCGGCTGGGATATCACGCCGGCTGAACTGCAGCGGACGGCGCGGCGGATCGTAACCGCCAAAAAACTTTTCAACATTCGCGCCGGCTGGACGCCGGACGAAGATTCGCTGCCCGCGCGGTTTCTGGACAGCGATCTGCCCTCCGCCAAAATACCCGCGATCTCGAGAGAAAAGCTGGCGGCGATGATTTCGTCGTACAACGCAACTCGCGGCTGGACCGACGAAGGTTGGATTGCCGACGACGCACTTCTGGAATTGGAATTGGAGGCCGTCTGAGCGGATCCAACAGGTTGGCTCGGAAAGAATTCACTACGACATCATCTCAGTCGGCGGTACATTTACGATCAAAGTGCGTATAGCCGCCGTCCACAAACAGAATCTGCCCCGTCGTGTGACTGGAGCGCGGCGAAACCAAAAACACGACCGTGTCGGCCATCTCTTCAACGGTGGTGAAACGGCGTTCCAGCGGGATCAATTGTTCGATCTGCTTTTTAGCGGCGGCCGGATCCGGCATCGAGTCGATGATGCTGGCGTAAAGCGGCGTCCACGTTTCGGCCGGAAGCACGGCGTTGACGCGGATACCAAAAGGCGCCAGATCAACCGCCCATTCACGCGTCAGGCCGTTAATACCGCCCTTGGCCGCCGCATACCCGGACGTATTTCCCTGCCCCGTGATACTGACCTTCGAGCCGATGTTCACGATCGCGCCGCGCGACCGTTTCAATTCGTCCAGCGCGTGATGGACCAGGGCGTAATAGTGGATCAGGTTGCGCTGTAGCGACTCGACAAACGCCTGGGGGCCTTGATCCAACCCGACCGTGTCGTTCACGCCGGCGTTATTGACCAGCGCGTCAATGCGGCCAAACCGATCCACGGTCGCTTCGACCGCGCGGCGGCAGGCGTCGACCTCACAAAGATCAGCTTGAATGAAAAAGCAATCCTGCCCCTGCGCGGCGTATTCCGCTTCCAGTGCCCGGCCATCGGCCTCGCTGCGATTCACATTCGCCACGCGGGCGCCTTCCGCCAGTAGAGACCTGACAATTCCTTTGCCGATCCCCTTCGATCCACCGGTAACAAGTATCACTTTTTCCTGAAGTTGAAGATCCATGACGGTCTGCTCCCCGTAGTTAACATGAACGGCCCGCGCGGCATCGCCCGCTGTTATAGGGGCTGTTTGCCGTTTGTTAAACCGCCCGGCGGATCGAGCGGTGAAGTTGCCTCGTTCGCGGCGCAGCGGCGGCGGCTCTGCAGGCTGCCGACTCTCAACCAGCGCCAAGCAGCGCGATGGCGACCGACATGTAGATGAGGATTCCAACCACGTCGATGATGCCGGCAATAAAAGGCGTGCTCATTATTGCCGGATCCAGGCCGACCCGCTGAAACAGCAGCGGCAATACTGCTCCGAGCAGCGTGCCGCAGATGACGACCAGCAGGATCGTAATGGGAATGACCAACGAACCAACGAATTCGTTTAGCACGAAATAGGCCGCGACGAACCCGATCAGGCCTAGCCCGCTGCCGAGGATGATGCCTTGCAGGAACTCCCGCCGCACGATCTGTAATGAATCTTTGAGCGAGATGTGCCCCGCGGACAACGCCGAAATGATCAACGTCGCCGACTGGCTTCCCGAGTTGCCTCCACTGGAGATGACCAAGGGGATGAACCACACTAGCCACCGCCAACTTTTGAGCTGGACTTCGTATTGCTCCAGAGCTACCGCGGTCAACAGCGCGCCGCAGAACAAGATCGTCAGCCACATGCCCCGCTTCCAGGCCATCGTATAGACGGACGTTTCCAAATAACTCCCTTCCAACGGGTCGACAGCACCGATCCGCTGCGCGTCTTCGACCGCCTCTTCACGAACTACATCGATCACGTCGTCGTGGGTAATGATACCCAGCAAGCGATGCTGGTCATCGACAACTGGAATGGCTAAGAAGTCGTACCTCGCCACTTTGACGGCGACCGCTTCCTGATCTTCGTCCACGTCGACCGATTCCACGCGGCGTTCCATCACTTCGCCGACGCAGCGATCCTGTTTTTGCATGGCGGACAGCAACTGCCGCGCGGACAGCACGCCCCGCAAGTGGTCTTCGTCGTCCACCACATACAAGTAATAGATTGTTTCCAGTCCTTCGGACTGCCTCGCAATCTCGTCCAGCGCCTCTTTAACGCTGGCGCTTTCGCCGAGTCTCGCAAACTCGGTGGTCATAATCGCGCCGGCGGTTTCTTCCGGATAGGCGCGGAGCCGCAGGATATCGCGGCGCTCGTCTTCGGCCACCAGCGGCAGCAGTTGCGTGACCACTTCGGCATCGCATTCCTTCAGAATGTCGACTCGGTCGTCGGGCGGCAATTCGCCGATCAGGTCGGCCATTGCCTGCCGATCGAGTGACTCGATCATCTCGACCTGTTTCGGAGCGTCGAAAAAACTGAAGATTTCCACCCGCGCCGCCACATCGGCGTGCCGAATGACGTCCCACGACTCGACCGCCGTCAAGCCTTCCATGAATTCAGCAGCCGCGGCCGGATGCACCGCCTCGCAATACCCGCGGAGGCCGCCCGCATCGTGCTCGGCCAGCATCTCGCGCAGTTCGGGTAAGTAGAGGGTGTTGGGCATGACGGCTACCTAGCACGCGCTCGAGTGTCTCGACTAAGCTGTTTAGTAGCGCACGAATGGGGCCGGTCGTCTAGCGGGGCCGACTCTGCGTGCCGCCTGTGTAAATCCATTACCTAAAGAAGGATCAACGCTGCGGAGGTTCGCGGCGAAGTTGCTGCCGAAAACAAGTTGATCCGCCGCAGTGCACCGCCGATCACGGCTGGCATAGTACCCACCGAATAACGGACACCGCCGTCAGGAGTTTCCCCGAACGCGGACGACTGCAAAAGATTAATTCCGGCGGCTGCGGCGATCCGCTCGGGGAGCGTCTGTGTTGACTAAAGTTCTGGTGTGTGTTAGGGTTAGGCGCTTGCAAGATCGCTCCGCCCCTCGCCAATTCCCGCCTGGGCCATGCCGAAGACCAACCTGCAACTGACGGTCGAACAGCTCTTGCCGCACTTGGAAAAATGTGAGCGGCGACTGGGGTATGTCTTCGCCGACAAATCCATGCTGAAGTCGGCCCTAACGCACGCTTCCGGCGCGCAAACTCGCCTGGCATCTAACGAACGACTTGAATTCCTGGGCGACGCCATTTTGGGGGTGGTTGTCTGTGAAATGCTTTTCCACCGTTATCCGGATTATCTGGAAGGCGATCTGACCCGGATCAAATCGATGGTGGTCAGCGGCCAGACCTGCGCAAAAGTTAGCAGTGAGTTGGAACTGGAGGAGTTTTTGATCCTCGGCAAAGGAATGGCCAGTCACCCCACGTTACCGCCATCGCTTTTATCCGATGTGTTTGAATCACTGGTCGCAGCAATTTACCTCGACGGTGGTAGCACGGCGGCCCGCGACTTTATCCACCGCCTTCTCGAACCGGAAATTGACGCCGCCGTCAAAGGCGAATCCGGCAGCAATTACAAATCGACGCTGCAACAAATTGCTCAGCGCGAATACGGCATGACGCCAACCTATCAGCTGGTCGACGAAAAAGGACCCGATCACAGCAAGTGCTTCAAGATTGCCGCCGACGTGAACGGCAAAGAATTCCCGCCCGCTTGGGGCCCCAACAAAAAGGAAGCCGAACAACGCGCCGCCCGCAACGCGCTGAGCGCGCTGGACGGGCAACCGATTCCGTTTCTCGCTAACGACGAATGACAACTCGCGCAGTCGCACTGTTTTCCGGGGGACTCGACAGCATCCTTGCCATCCGCATTTTGCAGGAGCAGGGCATCGAGGTCGAAGCACTGAACTTTCGTACCATGTTCGCCTGTTGTCAGGAGACCGCATCGCTGGCCGCCGCACGACTCGGTGTGCGGCTAACGGCGATCGGGGCCGAAGACGAATATCTGGACATCATTCGCAAACCACAATTCGGCTACGGACGCGGCGTAAATCCTTGCATCGATTGCCGTATTTACATGTTCCGGCGAGCGCACATTTTCATGAATGAGACCGCCGCGTCGATGGTCGTCAGCGGCGAAGTACTCGGTCAGCGGCCCAAGAGCCAAAAACGGATCGACCTGGAGATCATTGCCCGGCACAGCGGACTGGAAGGCCGACTGCTGCGACCGCTATCGGCCAAATTATTGCCGCCAACGATTCCCGAACTCGACGGCGAAGTCGATCGCGACCGGCTTTACGATTTTTCCGGCCGTTCGCGGAAGGGCCTGATTGCGCTGGCCCGCCAATACGGGTTCGAAGATCAAGAAATTCCATCGCCATCGACCGGCTGTATCCTGACCGAACCGGGCTTTGCCCCCCGCGTCCGCGATTTAATTCAGATACAGCCAAAAAATACATCCTGGGATTTCGAACTGCTGAAATACGGCCGCCACATTCGTTACCGCGACGACACCAAAATTGTCGTCGGCCGCAATCAGTCCGACAACGACATGCTGGAATATCTTACCGCCCGTGAAGATTCCCAAGCGTCGGCCGTCATCCGGCCGGTAGATTTCACAGGCCCGATCGTATTGGTAATCGGCGAGGCCGGAGAACAGGCGGTTAAGTTCGCCGGCGGCCTGCTGAGGCGTTATGCCAAATGCTCAAACGACGAGCCACAAGTTGCGGTCACGCGTGGCCGCCGGACTGAAATCCAAATAGCTGCAGAACACGCCGAGGCCGTCGCAGCCGAGACGTTGTGATCGTCCAGGGCGATGCGTCTTCTGTTCGGCACGGACTAGGCCCTACCCAAGACAAACGGCATCACATCATCGGTGCCCACGGTCCGGGGCGTCATCAGCAACTCGCCTGCGTCGTAGCCCACCACCGATCCATAATGCCCGGCGGCCGCGCGAATCCGATCCAACACGTGCCGTTTCTCAGGCGGGAATTGCGTTTCGTAAGCGCGGATGGATGCCAGTTTCTTCTCCAACGTGGTACCAATACTCGCGACAAAATGCCCGCCCGCCGGCGGCCTTTCCAGTGAGTTCATCACCAACGTGTAATAGAGTTGCGCCGATATCGTATGCACCGGCAAGCCGTCGAAATACGCATCCCACTTGGTCAGTCGCGAATAAAAGATTGCTGCATCGGTGATCTGCATCGCCTGCCAATGATCGGGAGAGGCCAGCGGCGTTTTGTCGCCCAGTCCGATGACCAGTCGGGGCCGGTACTTGCGAAACTCCTTGGCCAGCGCGACCCGTGATTCAAAAGAGTCGAACAAACGACGATTGGGCAATTCCAGGGTCGTCCGCAACTCAACGCCCAGAATTTCGGCCGCCCGTTGCGCTTCCTGCAAACGCACTTCGGGCCCCGGCGACTTCGGCGTCGGCTCACCGTCGGTCAAATCGACAATACCGACCCTATAACCCTGCTCGACAAGCCGTGCAACCGTACCGCCGCAACCGATTTCCACGTCGTCCGGATGAGCGCCGACGGCAATTACGTCAATCTGAGGAAAATCGTCCGTCATGAATTGCCACTAACCCGGTTTCACCGCGGACAACAGAAAACAGGGGTTCAACGCATCGAACCGAACACGTTCGAGTTGATACGTTCCCCGCGCGATGTTGACCATCCACGAATTTACGTCCGCAGCCAGCCGCAACAGCGTATCGTGACTTTCGGAAAAGTTTTCGATGCTGGAAATATTGGCCACCAATCGACCGCCGGGCCGCAGCCGCGCGTAAGCGAGTTCGATAAGGCGACTCGCATCGCGCCCCGTCCCACCGACAAAGACGCAATCGGGATCGGGCAGCGACTCCCAAGCCTCTGGCGCCCTGCCCAGCACCGGCTGCAAGTTCGATACGCTAAATATTTCGGCGTTGGCTTTGATAAGCTCGTAATCGCCCTGGTCCATTTCAATGGCGTAGGTGGTTCCCTGCCGGGCGACCATGGCCGCTTCGATCGCCACGCTGCCGCTTCCCGCACCGATATCCCAAACGGTACTTCTGGGTCCCAAGTCCAATTCCGCCAGTGCCATGGCCCGCACTTCGGCCGGAGTCAGCAGCCCACACTTCGGCTTCGATTGTTGAAACACGTCGTCCGGATTTCCAAACAGCCGCCGCCCGATCATCTCGCGGGGCCGGTCCGGCGCGTCGGGCTGCCGGATCAGAATCATCACGTTCAGGGGTGCGAACGTCTGCCCGGCCAAATCGGAGAGTTCGCCCTTGGTAACGCGTTCGTCGGGCGAACCGAGGTTCTCACATACGTATGCAAAGAAATAATCGATGCCCTGATCGACCAACGATGCGGCCACCGCAGCCGGTGTGCAGGTGTCGGTTGTGAACAACCCGATCTTGTCCATGATGCGGATCTTGTCGACAACACTTTCCAGCGAATGACTGGCCAGATTGGTCAGGTAGGCTTCTTCCCAGCTTTCCTTGACCCGCGCGAACGCCAGTTGCATGCTGCTAACGTGCGGCAAGACTTCGAATCGGTCTTTGCCGAGCCGGTCACACAAAAACCTGGCGAAACCGTAAAACAGCGGATCGCCTGAGGCCAGCACGACAATGCGTTCGCCAGACTTGGCTGTGATTCGCTCGACTGCCGCATCCAAGTTACCGCCAATCACAAACTTTTCGGCCGCCGCCCCCAGCGCGAGCGTCGCTTCCTCCCCAACCAACAGGTCCGCTTCCTCGACCAAACGTCGCGCCGACGCGGTCAGGCCTTCGATTCCATCGTCGCCAATGCCGACGATATTGATTTTTTCCTCTGCGGTCAAACCAGTTCCTCAGTCCGAGCGGGTTTTCGATATTGCGACAGCACTTGAATTCTAAAGCGTGACATAGCGGGCCGTCCACCCTACGAAATCCTGGCTGCACTCGCTACGCTTACCCCATGGCCGCGACTCCAATGATGAAGCAGTACCAGGAAGCCAAGGCGGCCTGCCCCGATGCACTGCTGCTGTTTCGCATGGGCGATTTCTACGAGCTTTTCCACGAAGACGCCAAACAGGCGCATCGGTTGCTGGGCATCACACTGACCAGCCGCGACAAGAGCGCGAATCCCATTCCGATGGCCGGGTTCCCGCACCATCAACTCGATGGTTATCTCGCCAAACTGATTTCCGCCGGCTGCCGGGTCGCTGTGTGCGACCAGGTCGAAGATCCCAAAAAAGCAAAGGGCCTCGTCCGCCGCGAAGTCACGCGAGTGGTCACACCCGGCACGCTGACCGACGACGCACTGCTCGATCCGCGGGCGAACAACTACCTCGCCGCAATTATACCCGGCCCGCGTGCCGGCCTCGCTTGGATCGATTTTTCAACCGGACGGTTTTACGCATCAACCTGTTCTTCCGAGCGGCTCGCCGACGAGCTGGCTCGCATCGCGCCGGCTGAAATTCTAATCAGCGAGAGCGGCGAACCGCTTCCCGACGCAGTGCGTGGCGAACGTACATTCACCCAGCGCCCGCCGTGGACATTCTCGGAAGTAGCCGCTCGCGAAGTGCTGGAGAAGCACTTTGCCACAGCGAGCCTGGAGGGTTTCGGGCTTGATGATTCGGACGAGCCCGCGATCCGGGCCGCCGGCGCTGTGCTGGACTACTTACAAGAGACACAAAAAAGCGAACTGGCCCACATCGACCGGCTGATCCCTTTTCGAGATGGAGAGGTCGTTCAGATCGACGAATCGACGCGCCGCAGCCTGGAGATATCGCAGACGTTGCGGGACGGCCGCCGGGAGGGCAGCTTGCTCGCCGTGATCGATCACAACGTCACCGCGATGGGCTCGCGGATGCTGGCCGACTGGGTGGCTAGTCCGCTGACGGCTGTGCCCGAAATCGAAGCAAGGCAAGACGCCGTCGAAGAACTCCTCGGCGACGTTTCGCTGTCCGAACGGCTGCGCGAATCGCTGCGGGGTATTTACGATATGGAGCGGCTACTGGCCCGCGCCACAACCGGCCGCGCCAGCCCCCGCGATCTTTGCTTTGTGGGACGCACGCTCGCCCTCTTGCCCAATATCAAAGCCAAACTGGCGGATCGCACCAGCCCGCTTTTGAATCAATTGGAAAATGAACTCGACTTGTGTACGGATGTCCGTGAACAACTCGAAGCGGCGCTCGAGGATGACTGCCCGCTTTCCAGCCGCGAGGGAGGTTTTATCCGCTCGAGCTACCACGAGAAACTCGACGAACTGCGCGACCTCAGCCGTGGCGGCAAGCAATGGATCGCGGCCTATCAAGCCGACGAAGTCCAGCGTTCCGGCATTCCCAGTCTGAAGATTGGTTACAACAAAGTTTTCGGCTACTTTTTGGAGGTGACACACACCCACCGCGACAAGGTGCCGGACCATTACACCCGCAAACAGACACTGAAGAACGCCGAGCGCTACATCACGCCCGATTTGAAAGAGCATGAAGAAAAGGTGGTAGCCGCCGACGAGGAGTCGAAATCACTCGAATACGACCTTTTTGTCGAATTGCGGGAACTCGTGGCCAGCGCGGCTCGGCGGTTGCGGGGCACGGCCGACGTGCTGGCCCGGCTCGATACATTGACCGGCCTCGCGCAGCTTGCTCGCACGCGGGGCTATTGCCGGCCAAGGGTCGATAACAGCGGCGAACTGCGTATCGTCGATGGACGCCATCCGGTACTCGATATCATCGAACCGAGCGGCAGTTTCGTGCCCAACGACACGCAAATGGATACCGCGGACCGCACGATTCTGTTGATCACCGGTCCCAATATGGCCGGTAAGAGCACCTACATCCGCCAGGTGGCGCTGATCACACTAATGGCACAAATTGGCAGCTTCGTTCCGGCTGGAAACGCAACAATCGGTGTGGCGGACCGCATTTTCGCCCGAGTTGGCGCTAGCGACGAGCTGTCTCGCGGGCAGAGCACCTTCATGGTCGAAATGCTGGAGACCGCTCGCATCCTCAACACGGCCACGCCTCGGAGCTTGGTAATCCTGGACGAAATCGGCCGCGGCACCAGCACGTACGACGGTGTCTCGCTGGCTTGGTCGGTGGTCGAGTTCATTCACGACGCCATCGGTTGCCGCACGCTGTTTGCCACGCATTACCACGAGCTGACCGATTTGGAAAACGTGCTGGCGGGCGTGAAGAATCTGAATGTCGCCGTCCGCGAATGGAAAGACGACATCGTCTTCCTGCACCAAATCGTCGAAGGCGCGGCCGACAAGAGTTACGGCATTCACGTCGCGAGATTGGCGGGCGTGCCGCGCGAAGTGAACGAGCGGGCTAAGACGATCCTCGCTCGGTTGGAGAACGAGCACCTCGACGGCGAAGGCCGCCCCAAGATCGCCGAACACTCCAGCGGCAGTGGAGAACTGCAGCTGACACTCTTCGGTCAAACCGAACACCCGCTGCTGGACGAGATTCGGGCTGCCGAAATTAACGCGCTGACTCCCATCGAAGCACTGCAACTGGTCCACGCATGGCAGACGAAGCTGGTCGCCGACAAGCAGGCGAAGCCTCGTTGAGGGCGGCTCCCGGGGAACGCCAAGCTGAGTTGGCCGGCACTCCAAACGTCGGGAACCGGGTCGCCGAGGGTCAGCCACAAGATTTGGCGTTACAGCTCGATGGCGGGAACGAGCGTCCAGGACCGTTGCGGGTGAATGTTGCCCGCTGCTGATTCCGTGCGTTCTGCCAATTCGAGCAGCGTGGCCGCGGCGATTAAAGACTGCTTCGAGGCGGAGTTTTCGGCCGGTGAGGAAAGAGGCCGCCGCAGCGGTGGATATCTTTCGATTGCAGGTTTTCCGCAGGTCGGCTAAGCTGGGGCAAGGGGAACTGAGGAGTCCGCGAGGAGCCCGAGGAGCCACTGTGTCGCACTTCAAGAGCCCACCGCCTGGCTGTCGCGGCTTCCGAGGGGCCTTGCGGACGATCAATCGGCGGGGCGTCTTACAGGCTGGTGTCGCCAGCACGGTCGGGTTATCGCTATGCGACGTGCTGCGGGCGAATGCGGGGGCGGCCGTTTCGACCAACACCTCTTCGGTGATCATTCTCTGGATGCGCGGCGGACCGAGCCAACACGAAACTTGGGATCCTAAGCCGCTCGCGCCCGTCGAATACCGCGGCATCTTTGACGCGACATCGACCAGTGTGCCCGGCATCCAAATTTGCGATCTGCTGCCCAAGACCGCGGCGATCATGGACAAATGGTCGATTATTCGCAGTTTGAGCCACCACGACGCCGGCCATTCGGCGGGAGATCAGTATTGTTTTACCGGTTACCCCAACGAAGCCTCCCCGGAGGAAAACACCAAGCCCAGTTGCGGCGCAATCGTCGCCAAACAATTGCAGCACAGAAACCCAGAATTGCCCGCTTATGTGATGATTCCTCGCATGGTTCCGGGGACGGGATCGGCGTATCTGGGGCCGGCCTACAAGCCGTTTGAGACGCAGGCCGATCCCGCCAGCGAAGGGCCGTTTCAGATTCCCAATCTCGTCCTGCCGAGCGGGCTTTCGATGGAGCGACTGGCGAACCGGCGCGATCTGTTGAATTCTGTCGATCGCATGCGCCGCGTCGTGGATAGTCTCGGTGAGGTCGAAGCATTGGATTCATTTCAGCGGCGCGCTTGGGACATCGTTACCAGCCCCAAGGCCCGTGAAGCGTTTGACCTGGACGCCGAGCCTCGGGCGGTCCGTGAACGATACGGGTTTATGCCCGCATACAAAGCGCCGACCCCCGACCGTTGCGGTGTTCCGGCCTGGAGTCAGCGGTTCTTACTGGCACGCAGACTTGTCGAAGCGGGAGTTCGGCTGGTTACCGTCGATTGCCGCTGGTGGGATACCCACGTCAAGGGCTACGAAACGATGCGCGATGGATTTCTGCCGCGGTGGGACCAGGCCTACACGGCGTTGATCGAGGATCTCGACCAGCGCGGGCTACTCGATTCGACGATGGTGCTGGCCTGGGGAGAATTCGGACGCACGCCGCGCGTCAACGGTACCGGCGGTCGGGATCATTATCCCAAGGTTTTTAGTGCGGCAATGGCTGGCGGCAGAATCGCAGGCGGTCGCGTCGTCGGTCAGTCCGACTCGAAAGGCGCGTTGCCGCAAGAAAATCCAAAGTCGCCCGAGGATGTGCTCGCCACCGTATATCGACATCTTGGTGTCGACACCGACACGCATTACATCGACAACAACGGTCGCCCTCACCGCGTACTGGCACGGGGCGCACCGATCGACGAGCTATTCTAAACCCGCGTCAACCCGCGATGCGACACTTTTTCACGTCCCGCCTGCCGCGGAGTTTCCGGCCCTGAGGTTGCCCCTCAATCTGTTTTGGCATTAAATGATTAGGCAGGGGGACACCAGCGCGAAGACGGAAACCGCAGACATGACCGACCGCAGGCGACAACGGCACGGGCTCTTGCCCGCTGCCGCTTTAGCAATACTCACCGCCTCGCCGAACGCTGCACTGCCACAAAAGACGAATTGGGCCGAGGGTGGGCCGAGGTCATCGGCGCCGCAACACCTGCTCGTTGTCAATTTCCCAGATTCGACAGGCAAATTGCGCGAAGCGGCTGCCGAACGGCTCAGCCGCATCCATGCGTTGCTGGACAAGATCAGGAAGAACGAAGCAGGCGTTGCAACTTATGAAGAAGCGGCACTGGCCATCTGGCAATTGAAGTGGATCGGCCCAAAATTGAAGTTCCACGGAGAGCCGCTGGGCATCGACGTCGAATACCGCACCCTCGCCGTCGAAGACGAATTGAAACGGCTGTTCTCAACTGCGTTGACGCTGCCCGACCTAAAAGCCAAGATTCGCCGGCGGCTGGAGACGCTTTCGAAATCGGCCGACGATGCCAAATCAAAACTACGAAAACGCTCCGGCGCGTTTAAGTTGTACGAGGCCAAACGCTATCAGGAAGCGTACGAAGCGCTTATCGAGACGATTGGACCAACCATCGCACAAAGCCACTGGCACGCGGCCGTCAACAATCAGCGGGCGAGCGTGGTCGTCGGTTGGAACCCCATTCTCAGCCGCTACGGAATGCAAGCCACCAAGCAAATCAAAGAGCGGTTGAAGCGGGAGCGAATACAAACTTACACCAATTACACCATCGATTCACAATCGCTTATCAAGGCGATCGATCCGGTGGCCGCGCAACTCCGGAAAACACCGCAGGCTCCATTAAGCACGGGCGACATGGCCGACGGGCCGAGTGCGTTCCGCTATTTTGTCGCAGCTTGGGGCCGGCTTCAACATAAGGCTTTACATGCGTTGGCCTACCAGCGGATCTCCAAATATTCCGCGGATCTGGTGGGTCCCAAGTTTCAGGCGGAAACTTACGAGTACGATTGCAACTTAATCGTGAAGCGACTGGCAAAGATCATCGAATCGGATGCGGCGCGTGCCAGCAGCCAGGAAGTTCCCGGCCTGTACGACGCCTATCTCGACGCGCTGCCCGAACTGCTCACGCGTTACTCGTTTTACGGCACCGACGGCAGGGCGAATCTGAATGCCAACATCACGTTTGCGACAGCTCTGGGTAAACTCGCCGCCAAATCTCCGGAACTGACCGAGCGTGTTGCCGCTTACCGCGAACGAACAGATGACTTGATTCGCTGGCGACGCCGCTCGGTCGCGGCGCGGCTGCAATTGGTTAAGCCGAACTTCAAAGAAATTGGCGTCAATCGTCCGCTCAACGAAATCTCGCGGGCGGTGCCAGACCTAATCAAACGGGCAGACGAAAAATTCTTGGCTACCAAGATAATGGCCCGCGAATTCGTGGTAGCCGCCAACAACCGCTTTGCCGTGAGCCGACTGCGGCACCGCAACTCTTTCTATTTGCCGATCCAAAATATTCCATTTGCCGATGCGCGGGCAAATTTGGCGAGGGCGCTGTATGCCGACGCCATCCCGGCACCAACTTTGGAAATGCGACTTGCGCTCGCCCGTTTGACGCGGGGTGACGTCGCCAAAGCCGCCGGCGAGATCGTGCAAGTGGGGCTAATCGGCGTGCCCACAGTGCATTTGTCGATTAAGCAAGATGATCGCGGACTGGTTCGACTGGGGCCGGTCGACCTGGAACCCCAGGAACGAGATATCAAGCTGTTCGACATGGCGCTGCGGTTCAGCCTCAAACCAATCTGGGTCGCGGACGACCTCTACTTTCTTGCCGCATCTCCCGCCGACGGTTGAGGGAGCCGCCGCACGACACGCATCGCCTGACTGCTACGGCCGACCGGCCGCCGCCCCGCGAATCCGGTCGATCCGCTGCCGAATCGATTCAGCATAGTCGTCCTGGCTCCGTTCGGTCGCCAGTGATTTCGCCCGCTCTAGAGACCTAATAGCTTCGGCATATTGCCCGATATCGATATAGGCCGAGGCCAAATTATCGTGCCCGCGTATGCGCTGCGGCTCTGCGGCGACGGCCCGCTGAAAAAAAGTGACCGCCTCGCCGAGCTTTTTCTGATGCACCAGCGCCAAACCAAGATTCGTCAGCGATTGAAAATCGCCGGGGTCCAGGCGGACGGCTTCATGCAACTCGACGGCCGCTTCATCAATTTCCCCCATTTGCAGGAGAGCCGCGCCAAGATTAGTGTGCGGCTGAACCATTCCCGGTTTCAACTTGACGGCAATTCGGTATCGTTCGATCGCTTTCTGCGGGCGACCGAGCTTTTCCAGCGCAACCCCCAAATTCATCTGAACCGTTGCGTGCAGCGTCCGGTCCCGCGGCGCAAGCCGGACGGCCTCGGCAAACACGCCTGCGGCCGCTGCGTAATCTCCCGACGCCATCAGCAATCGCCCCTTGGTGTTAATCGCAAACACATTCCCGGACGCTGTCTCATTGCCGCCGGTCCGTGCCTCCAGTGTGGCTTGTACTTGCCTGGCCTTTTCCAGATTGTGCTCGGCCAAATGCGCCGCCGCCAACTGTTGCAGCGCTCGCGTATTCTCCGGATAAATGCCGCACACACTTTGCCAAATCGCGCTGCGCGACTGGTAGTCTCGATTTCTTGCGACCGTGACCGCCGATAACGAAACAAGCACAACGACACAGCATCCGCCAAAGGCGCGGGCCCGGATTTTCGGGGTGATACTGATTTTTACCGGCAGTCGATCCGCGAGCAGTCCGCCGCCGAACACAACGATTGAGATCAGCGCCGCCAGCGGCAGATACATCCGGTGTTCGAAAATGACATCTGGCAGCGGCAACACGCTCGACGTTGGCGCGAGGATAACAAAGAACGAAAACGCCAGAAAACCGATCGGCGGCGAGAATCGCAACGCCATGAAAGTGGCACACAGTAGCAAACCGACAACAATCCCCGGCAGCACCGCCGCGCGTACCGTCGATATAGGCCAGCCGCCTTTGTAGTCCAAACAAAGGGGCCTCGGCCAGAACGCAAGATGAATGTAATGCAGGATTACCCGCGGCTGGGTACACAGATATTGCCAGGGTGACGGCAAACGGCTCCTCCGCACATCCGTTCGATCCGGCTCCGTGGCCGGCGACTCGATTACCGCCGACTTCGTCCCCCCGTCGCGCGCAGAAGCTGTTTCTGCCCGGCTGCCGACCTTCTCGATGTTGGATTGGATGCCGCCCGCAGCGTTGAACCACAACCACAACCAGGCGGGCAGGATGGCCACGTAGACCATCTTCCGACCAGCCGCGATCGCGTCCCAACGGCCCGCAAGAAAAATGCGGTCAAACACCAGTGCCACAACTGGTGCCGTAATCATTACCTCCTTGCAGCCAATGCCGACGACAAAAGCAATGACCGACACCGCGTACCAACGCCGGGGCGACTCGACCGACCTTAACAGCGCATACAGGAACAACAGATAGCAAAACGCCATCATCGTTTCACACCGCTGCACGACATAGTTAACCGCCTGGGTTTGCAAAGGGTGTACGACCCAAATTGCCGCGACGGCAAAAGCCAGCCACGGAGCTTTCCGCCGGAACTTGTTGCGCAACCCCGGCAACAGTAGTGTGCGGCGTACCAAATCAAACAAAACCAAGGCCGTGCCGAGATGCACGGCGACATTAAACAGATGGTAGCCAAACGGTTCGAGGCTACCGCCGAACAAGTAGTTCAGCTTCAGGGAAGCAAAAAAAAACGGCCGGTTGGTGTGCCTGTGGTAAGGGTTGAACTCGTTCAACGGCTGTTTGATCACATCGCCTTCGACGATGTAGACATTGTCGTCGAAAATAAACGGCCCGTTCAACGCATTGTGGAAGGCGACCATGCCCAGCAGCACGATGATTCCGGCGAGGATCGCTGGCAGTCGCCCGCGCGAGGCGGCAACGCAATCTGCCCGCTCAGGCGGCACGCTGTTTTTTCGTTCTGCCATCGTTGTTTCACCATCAACGCCGCCGCGATTGTGGTTTCGCGACTGCCCCCCCAACGTGCACGATGAACTGCCGCCGCCGTTATCGCAGGCACCCTTCGGCAATACGACGGCGGAGAAGCCGCCACTGTCCAATCGTTACGAAACTCACACTCTCGTTGATCGGCAATTCCGTGCGACTTCCACGCATCTAATCGTGCTCCTCACGCTATTTGACCTCTATCGGTCAATGGCAAGTCCGCTGGCCAGCAACACGCTTTTTTGCACCGTGTAGTCGTGGTCATACGTAAAATCCGGGTCTTTTTCGTGGCGGACGACCCTGGCCAGATCTGCAGCATCGTCGACGTAACGAACGTACTTGGGGAAGGTGACTTCCTGATAGCCCTGACGAAAGCGGCCCCGCGGCCCGCTCAGTGCCAGTTGCATTTTTGGGTTGTCCAGCGGCTGAATATGCACGGTCGCCTCACTGCCGCAGAGCACAAAATGCCGCCGCGCGAAGCCATCGACTTCGTTTACGCTGCTGCGGACACTCGCGGTCGCTTTGGGATATTCGAAAACCGCCAACATGTTGTCTTTCAGGTTATCTTCGAGTTTTGAAGAATGGCGGGCGAATGCGTGAATCTTCTCCGCCGCGCCGAGGAAGGCCACAACTTGGTCAATCAGGTGACAGCCCAATTCGAATATCGTGCCGCCGGCATATTGAGCCAGATGCTTACGCGTACCCCCGCCGACCAGTTTGCTCATCACCGTGTGCACTTCGAACGGCTCGCCGATCCACCCCTTTTTCACCATGTCGCGAAGCATGACAAAAGCCGGATTGTAGCGGTACATGTAACCCATCTGCACGGCCAAATGCTTCCGTGCCGCCGCGTCGAGAATCCGCTTGAATTGTGGCAGCGATTCGCCGGCCGGTTTGTCGATGTGAACATGCTTGTCGGCCGCAACACACTTCTCGGCGGTGTTGAGCAAATCACGGACACGCGTCTCGACACCGACCACCTGCAAACCGGGCGTGTTGAGCAACTGCTCGACCGTCATCCATTTGAGATCCCGGTAGGCACTCGACTTCGCCGCCCCCGCCCGCAACTGCGGATCGGGCTCGACGACACCGATGACCTCGTAGTCCTTTGAACCGCGATAGGCCGAAATCTTGCTCGCGTGCGCATGGCCCACACCGATTTGTCCGTATTTTATCTTCGCCATTGAATCGATCCCCGTCGTTTTGGCTCCGCTACATCACCGACCGCTCCAAAATAGAATAACCACTCGCAGGTTGTCCGACTACACGCTAGCAACTCCGATTTATGCGGCTACAATGACCCGCAGTGTCACCCTCGCATTATGAAATCTCCGGAGCGACAAAATGGACAAGCAATCAACACGTCGCGAGTTCCTTCAAAAATCCGGCAGTGTGGCTGCGGTTACCTCGGCGATTGCAACCATGGGTGGCATCCACGCCGTGGCCGAGGAAAAACAGGCGGCCTTACAACTTGGCATCATTGGATGCGGCGGGATCATGACGCATCACGTGAAGGGACTGGTAAGTCGCCGCGAGGGGGTTTCGTTTGCTTGGCTCTGTGACGTCGATCCGGGCCAGATTAACAGAATGGCGAGCCACGTATCCGAATTTCAGTCGGCGCCGCCGAAACGCACGGCCCGTTACGAAGACGTCATCGGCGACAAAAACGTGGACGCCGTCATCATCGCCACGCCACACCACTGGCACGCGCCGATCGCGCTGCGGGCCATGGAGCGCGGCAAGGACGTCTATATCGAAAAGCCTATTTCCCACGTCTATAACGAGGGGCAGCTGATCATCGACGCAGCCAAAAAGTACGGCCGGGTCGTTCAGCAAGGGAGCCAAATGCGAAGCAGTCCGATTACCGAAAAAGCTGGCAAACTATTGGCCGATGGCATCATCGGTGAGGTGAAGGTCGCCCGCGCCTGGACCGCCGAATTGCGGCAGACGGTAAGGCCATTGCCCGACAGTTCGCCACCGGCCGGCGTGGACTATGATCGCTGGCTCGGACCGGCGCCGAAACGGCCCTTTAATAAGCACCGGTTTCACGTGACCTGGCGAATGTACCGCGATTACGCCAACGGCGAAATTGGCGACGACGGTATTCACGATTTGGACATGGCCTGCTGGGGCCTTGGCGTCTCGACCGTGCCCAGCCAGATCACCGCCCGCGGCGGGCGGATGATGCTCCATGGCCACGCCAGCGACTATCCCGACAACATGAACGTCACTTACGAGTACCCCGACGGCCGATTGCTGATCTACGAGAACTACCCATTCACCGGGTACGGACTCCACGGTTTCGACAACGGCAACGTGTTCTACGGCACGGAGGGGCACATGGTATTTTCGCGCCGCGGCGCATTCAGCGTATTTCTAGGCAACAAAAACGAGCGCGGACCGACCGAAGGCAAAGACCTCCGCGGCTCAAGAGGCTACGCCGAACACATGGCCAACTTCCTCCAAGCCGTCCGCAAGCGAACCCCCACGCGGGCTTCCGCCGAAATTGCCCATCGTTCGTGCGCACTGGTTCATCTCGGCGAAATCGCCTTCCGCACGCGAGGGCGTTTGGACTTCGACGCCAAGACCGGAAAATTCGCCGACTGCGATGAAGCCAACGAAATGCTGTCGAAAGCATATCGCAAGCCGTACGGACTGCCCAGCTTGGCGTAGCGCTTACTGGTCGCAGCGGCGGGAATTGCGTGGTTTGGCGGGCCCTATTTTGAATTCGTCCGCCAGCCGGTCGCCTCGATACGCTGCAATTCTGCCCCGATATCTTCACCTTCATAAAACGAAAGCCAACCTCGCAGTCGTTTCGTTTCTCCCGGCGGGCAATCGGGAAACTGCGGATCGCTGTGCAGGCAGGGGCAGGGCGGATTGCCCCAGGGGCGGGCGCAGTTTTCCCAGGCCGTGATGATCCACCGCTTTTTGTCGGCATTGTGGCAGGTGACATACTGTTTCGAAAATTGCTTGTTGTCGTTTGTCTGCTGGGAAAAGCCCACTGCGGCCTTCAGCATGACGCAGTTCTGCACCCGCAGGCCGCTGATCGCGGCATCCGTTCCGTTGGTCAGCCACAGCTCCATGCGGACGGCATCTTTGCCCGGCCGGACGCTCGCGCCGAACACGATCTTATTGGGAAGCTTGCGCTCGATCGCCAGCGCGGCTTTTTTACCTCGCGTCCATTCGAGCGGCTTCAATTCAATGTTCTGCTTCGTCCAGACGGTCGGGACATGCGTGTGCGCCAAATACAACAGCTCGCGATTGCCGCCCCGCTGCCACCAGATCGCTTCCGGGACATCAACGACAAAGTAGCCGCCATCCTTCCACGGCGGGAACAGGCTAACCTTGGTTTCGCGCCGCGGCCGGATTGCGCCTTCGAGAAACCCAATCCGCGGGTGGCGGCCGCCGGGGTACGGCAGCACGAGCAACCGTTCGCCGCGATGGGCGGCCGGATTCTTCAGTTTCAACTTTCCCATCGCGGCGCGAATCTCGTCCACCGCGAGACCGGTAGCCGCCGACATTTCACGATCGCTAAATCTGTGAGCGAGCATGATCTCGAGCCAGCTTTGCAAATCGGCCTCGCTGGCCGGCGGCCGCGAACTATCAGCACCTTCCGGCGCGACTGCCATTGCGAGGTTGACCAGACACAACGAGAGCAGGCAAAACAGACTGCGAGTGATCATTCAGTCCTCCAATCGTGCTGGGGCGAACGGGAGCAAGTCCGCGCCGGGCTGGACACGCCACCGTGCTTGATGCATTATCGTTGCTTCGCAGAGCTTGAACAGGAGAAAAAGGACAACTTCGATGCCCGCCCTAAATCTGAGTGTGCCCCACAACCACGACAAGAATACCGCGGTTGAAAAACTGAAGTCGTTTTCAAACAAAGTCAGGGGCCGGTATGGCGATGAAGTGTCGGACGTCGTCGAATCCTGGGACGGTTCACACCTCAATTTCGGCTTTCGCACCCGGGGAATGAAAATCAGCGGCAACATCGAAGTCGAAGACGACCAAGTCAAGCTCGAGGGTACCCTGCCGCTGGCCGCGATGATGTTCAAAGGCCGGATCGAAAAAGAAGTCCACACAGCGCTGCGGCTGGCGCTGGCGTAAACCGCCCGCCCCGCCCCGCCGCGGGCATGGCCATATCCCCCCACAGCGAAATGCCTCGGATCACGAGGACCTTTTGCTCCGCTCGGAATGGATCGCAACCCGCTGCTGAATTCCTTCCGCCAAGTTGTCCGCATCCAGCGGTTCGGACATCTCGATCCAATGGCCGTTGGACAGCGAGCGGAACCAGGTAAGCTGCCGCTTGGCGAATTGCCGTGTTCGTGTTTTCACACGTGCAAGTGCATCCGCCAGCTGGACTTTGCCGTTCAGCAATTGGATCACCTCGCAATATCCGAGCGCCTGCGCGGCGGTGCGGCTCAGTTGACTGTGTTTGTCGAGTAACCGGCGAACTTCGCTTTCGAATCCGGCGGCGAACATTTCATCCACTCGACTATCGATCCGCCGATGCAAAGTCTCGCGCGGCCAGTTAAGGACGATGACGTGCCGCGATTCGCATTGCGGTTCGCGGCTGAAATGTCTCTGATCAGCGCTGATTGGCCGGCCCGTTGCTTGATGTACTTCCAGCGCGCGAATAATCCGTTTGGTGTCGTTCGGATGCAATGCAGCGGCCGCTTCCGGGTCGATTGCTGCCAGCCTCGCGTGCAGCGTGTGGCTTCCGGTCTCGAGCGCTTCCGCCGCCAGCCGCTCGCGCAGCGGCCAATCTGGCTCCGGTCCGCTGGCCAAGCCTTTCAACAACGCCCTGAGGTACAGCGGCGTACCGCCGACGAACAGAACGGCCCGTCCCCGCGATCGAATTTCGTCCGCAGCGGCATGCGCGGCCGTAAGATACTCGGCGATGCTGAAATCCTCCGTGGGTTCAACCATGTCGATCAGGTGATGCGGCACCGCTTTCCGCTGGTCCGCAACCGGCTTCGCCGTGCCGATGTCCATACCTTGATAGACGGCCATCGAGTCGAGCGAAATGATCTCCGCGTCCAAGACCCGCGCAAGCGCGACGCCGACCTGCGATTTTCCGGATGCGGTCGCACCCGTCAAGAACCACGCATCGTCGATGGGTGAAAACTCGGTCATTTTCATTCGCACCGCGGCCGAGGTTCGGTTTCACCGCCGACCAACCGTGCAGTATGATTTTTCGTGGTGGGCTTTGACAACGGAGGAATCGTCGGCAGGTTCGGAATGTTCATTGGTTCGCAGGGCGGACGCGCGGAAGATGTGACGCTCAAAGAACTATTCGCAAATTTCGACGGCGAGTGGTCGATGGGTTAAGCGTTTCGAAGAAGTTTAGTCGAGGCATTCCAGAACCGACGTTTCGATATTATCCAACTCGTTTAACGAAGTGGCGATTCGCGGATGCGCGAAAACGCGGACACGTTTGACGTAATCGTCAAATTGCTCCTGCGCAAGTGCCCGCACGACCGGGGATACCTCGTCGAGTCGGCGGTACGCGTCTTCCTTGGGAAAGTACACATCCACTCGGAATTCGACTTCGCGAGATAATGGCGGAGTGTCGATCAGAACCTCGTGCGGCGCGACGCGACAGCCGAGTTTATGGCCGAACAGATCCGCCAGTTTTTCAGAATAGCCGACCAGTTCGCCATAAGACCGCTGCCGCAGGCGCTCGTAGGTTTCGGGGCTGGAAAACAGGCTGAATTGGGCCAACCGCTTATAGAGCCGCCGCGTTGATCCGAACAGCCCGTCCAGCAATTCGGCGGCGCCGGTGTCGCCGGCGGTTTTGATTAACTCGGCGATCACGGTCTGCTCCGTCGATCGAAACATCGCATCGAGGTCCAACGACTGGTGCAGTAAATAAAAGGCTCGCTGTAGCATGGCGGTTGCCGAACGCACGGCGTGATGCCAGTAGACCTCACTGAACATGACGTAGCGGGCGAACAGCATCATTTCGGCGGCGGTTTTGCCTTTTTCGCTAATCGCCAGACCGTCACCCGCCCGGTTCAAACAGAGGCTGCCGATCAGGCGATTCTGGTCGACGTTTCGTCCGTAGGGAACTCCGGCGTGCAGGCTATCGCGGGCGAGATAGTCCATCTTGTCGATGTCGATTGGTCCCGACAGAATGCTCGACATCAAGCGGCTCGCGGGGTCCGTCGGTTTTTCCGACAGCAGCGAAACTACGTCCCGCGGGTTGATCTGCCAGTCCTCGCGGAGGACGTCGGCAATCTCGCCTTCGAGTAGAAAGCTGTTGGCGAACAGTTCGTGCCGCGGCACGCTCGGCAGATCGATATCCTCGATCGGGTGACAAAACGGCCAGTGCCCCAAGTCATGCAGCAGCGCCGCAACGATCAGCAGTTCGGCATCTTCAACGGTAATAAGCTCGGCAAAGCGATCGTCGTACGACTACCGGCGGAGACACAACAGCGCGAGCCGATAGACGCCGAGCGAATGTTCGAACCGCGAATGGTGTGCGGCCGGATAGACCTGTGCAACGAGCCCCAGTTGGCTGATGCCGCTCAGCCGCCTAAACTCGGCCGCGTCGATCAGGCTGCGGGCGCGCGGCGATAGCGGTACGTCAATTTCGGGCGGAATTCGTACCACCGCGGTCTTCGCATCCAGCGCCGCGATTTCCGGAATTTCGCGGATCGTGTCCATGGTTTGCAGCCAACTGTTCTCGCTTTTTTCCGTGCGAAAGCGCCGCTACTTTTGAGGAACGGTGGGTGACTAGATCAACGGAAGCCCTATCGTATAGGCCAGCAGCACCGTTGCGCCGATGTAAAACGCGAAATGAAAAAATCCCGTCGTGAAATCCAGGTCGAAACAGGCAAACGCCGCGGTGGCGCCCGCCGCACCGAACACGGGCCCCAAGAATGCCCATTTATAAACTTCGTCCGTCCATACGGGCGGCACGAAGTGATACGCCCCCCAACAGCCCGCATAAATCGCAGAACAAATCGCCGTTCTGATCAACAGTGCGAGTCCGCGATAGGGCTCAAGTTCGTCGTCCCGCAAAAATGTATAGGAGGCGATAATCAGTGGCGGCGCGAGCAGTATGGCACCGATCCCGCCCAGCCATTGTTTCATTGCCTCTTCGGCCCCCCGCAGCGACACCGCAGCGATCACCGGCACAAGAGCCCCAGCAATCATAACCGCAATCACCAGCCACGACGCTTTCAAGTCCTTGCGCGAAATCGGCTTGAGCACCAACTCGCCGCCGCGTCCGCGGGCTCCGCCCTCTTGTTGTTCGGGCGTGTGGATCGTGACCTGCTCGTCCTCCCTGGGGATGACAATCGGGCCTTTGCATTTCGGACAAGCACCCTTGCGGCCGGCGAATTTTTCGCTGACCTTGAACCGCGAATGACACTTTTGACAAAGTACGATGATTGCCATACTGATGGGATGCAGGGCGTCGGCGCGTTAACGGCAAATTGCCCCACCGCACTCAACCAGCCTGCCAAAAACGAAACTGCCTCTAAAAAGTCCACGAAACGCAGCCAATAGTTTCGCACAGCCGTTTGCGAAGTCAAGCACGGCGATGCGACCAAAGATATCCGGCAGATTGCGTCGCCAAACTGTGTGGATTACGATTGAACCCGTTGACATCGTTGTTTGGTGAGGCAAAGTCATGCCCGTCGAAGTCCTTTGTCCCGGCTGCGAACAAAAGGTGGTCTGCCCCGATAAAAAAATCGGGAAGGCTGGAAAATGCCCCAAATGCGGCACGCATTTCGAGGTTCCCGACCCGAATGAGGAAGATAATTTGGACTCCAACGACGACGATGCGATCGAGTTCCTTTGTCCGAACGGACACAAACTCAGCGGGCCCGCCAGCCTTCAAGGAAAACCGGGCCAGTGCCCGCACTGCGACGCAAAATTCCTGATACCCGATTACGACGACGACGATGCGGAGCCGCCCGGTAGCAAGCCGAGTGCTGACGCCCAAAGCAAGGGCGATTCTCCGGAACCAGTTTCTGACCACGCCGGCGAATTGGGGGAATTGGGCGACGTATCCTTGACCGACGCGCTGCCCGAGCTTGATCTGGCCGCGACGCAGCCGACGTTGCGCGCCATGCCCCCGGCTGCAGCCGGGCCCACCGTTGTTAGCGTATCGCCGGTTCCCTCAAGCGGCGGTGAAGTTGGGCTTGGCGTGTCGATTGGCGTCCATCCGATGTGCCAGACGTTTGAAACGTTCTGGTCCCAAAGCTCCGGCAGCGCCTTCGTCGAAATCTTTCTCAAAAACGGCGAGCGCATCCAGCCCGACCATTTTGCCGCGGATGCTTCACAACAAGATCAGGGAATCTTTGCCGTGAAAAACGATGACGGCACCTTCACCCTCGTCGCGGTCGCCTGGGACGCGGTCGCTCAGATCGTTGTGAAAGGGATTTCCGAATTGCCTCGCGAAATTTTTTAGCCGTACCACGGACGCGCAGCGGCTCGCAAAGATCAACTTCCAGCAATTAGATCATCCTCGGTCAGCATCGTGAATCCCTTGGAGGCAAGCGTCTCCTGCGCCATTTCAATATTATCCACCATCAAGGCAACGGCGGGCCGATGGTGCGGCTGGTCAAGAATAGGATACGCTTGGATAATGTTGAGCTCCGCCTGGAGCAGTGCCGTGCACACTCGCAGAAGTGGCTGGGATTCGGAGGGCAACTCGACACCAATCAAGTCGCTTTCAATCAACGGCAAACCTGCACGTTCGAGTATCTCTCGGCCCTGTTCCGGGTGACTCAGCAGAAAACGGACGAAGGCACATTCGGACGAATCATTGATTGACAAAGCGCAGATTCGGACCTGGCTGCCTTCAAATCGGCGTACAACTTCCAGAAGTTGGCCCACGCGATTCTCGAGAAACACTGTAAACTGGCGGATCGACGGATAATCGCGGCCGCGAACGGTCCCCATCTCCGTGCCAGCACCTTCTCCGACGCTCATCGATTCGATATCAATGGGTTAATGCAATGGGCCGCGTGAAGACCGGCCCGACTGTCCGAGGCTAAGCGTAAGAAATCCCAATAGTTAAGTCAACCTAACTGATGCTCTACGAACACGAAATCAATATCCGCGTGCGGTATTGCGAGACCGATGCCATGGGCCGCCTGCACCACGCCCAGTTTTTGAATTACTTCGAAACGGGCCGCACCGAGCAACTGCGTTCCCTCGGTCAGACTTACCGTGAATTTGAAAACACGGGTTTATTTCTCGTCGTCATTAAAATGGCCGTCCAATACCGCGCGGCGGCCAACTATGACGATCTACTGCGACTGGTCACCCGCACGATGGGCGTGACCACGGTCCGAATCGACCACGAATACAAACTGTTCTGCGATCACCAACTGATTGCTACCGCTCAAAGCACATTGGCATGCGTGGACGCCGCAGGCCGGCCACAACGACTCCCGGAATGGCTCAGGATCGAAGCGTGACGGCTCTCCGCCATGCAGGATTCAGGCGGTTGCGGGTGCGAATCACAATATCAGCATGGCATCCCCATAACTGTAAAAGCGATATGCTTCCTGCACCGCCTCGTCGTACGCATCCATAATCAGTTTGTGGCCGCCAAAACAACAGACTAGCACCAACAACGTCGTGCAAGGCATATGGAAATTGGTCATCAGCGCGTCGATTGCTTGGAATTTGTAAGGCGGCTTGATAAATAGTTCTGTGTTGCCGCTCCAACTGTCCAATTCGCCGGATCGTGATGCCGTCTCCAAAACACGAACGGACGTCGTTCCAACCGCAACCAGTCGGCCGCCCGCAGCTCGGGCATTTTGAATCCTAACCACCGCGGTGGCGGCGATTTCTCCGCATTCGGAGTGCATCTGGTGATCTTCTAATCGATCTGTAGTGATTGGTCGAAATGTGTCCAATCCAACGTGCAACGTCACGTCCGCAATACTGATGCCGCCATCCGCCAGTGCTTCCAACAAGCCATCCGTGAAATGTAGGCCCGCTGTCGGCGCAGCGACAGAACCATCATGCCGCGCGAAGACCGTCTGATACCGTTCGCGGTCGTCCGGAACCATCGAACCACCACGAATGTAGTGAGGCAATGGCACACGACCGAATTGCCGGAGCAGGTCGATTGTTGGATTTGCGCACCGAGGACGAGCGACCCATCGCCCCCCACCAAGAGGCTGGACCAGCGTCAATTCAGCATCATCTTGGCCGGCGTAACGAACCAGCGTCACGGTTTCACCCGGCTGAATTTTCCCTCGCGACTTAGAGAGGACCTTCCAGCAGCCCTGATCGTCCGCTTCCAGAAACAAACCCTCCCAATGCCCGCCGGTTGCGGTCCGACGGCCAACGAGCCTGGCCGGCAAGACCTTCGTATTGTTCACCACGAGACAATCGTCCGCCCGTAAAATCGCCGGCAAATCTCGGACGTAATGATGCTCGATGGTTGCATCGTCGCGGCGAATGACCATCAACCGCGCGTCCGCACGATGAGCAAGCGGATGCTGCGCGATCAACTTGCGGGGCAACGTGTAATCATAATCTTTCAAATCACTCATCGCCTGCGAGTATAGGCGACCGGCGGCCAATTTCGTAAGACATCTGCCGGATTTCGAACTATGCCGCACCACGGTGTGCGATCGTTATAATGGCCAAGAACATGAGCTACCCCACGTCGAATACAAGATCGCTGCACCAAATCGCGTTTTGCATTTCGGACCTCGAAGTTGGCGGCGCAGAACGGTGCTTTACCGAATTGGTGACGCGAATTGATCGCAGCCGATTTTCGCCGCTCGTTTTTTGTCTAAAGCCCCGCCCTCAGCCAGGAAAAACGCAACTGGTTGATCGCATCATCGAGGCCGGCATCGAACCTGTGTTTTTCGATTTGCGTCACTCGTGGCAGGTTTCACGCGCGGTCCGCAGGTTAAAACTCGCTTTTCGTCGGCTACAGCCATCGCTGGTTCAGACATTTCTGTTTCACGCCAACTGTGTAGGCGCGATGGCCTCGCATCGGGCAGGCATTCGGCGAATCGTCGCCGGAATTCGTGTCGCCGATCCACGGAGTCGATATCGCCTGTGGCTTGAACGTAAATTGACACGTCGTGTTTCGAACTACATCTGCGTGAGCCAAGCCGTTGCCGCCTATTCGGCTCGAGTCGGCAAACTTCCTGCCGAGAAGTTGGCCGTCATCTCCAACGGCGTTGATATCGATCGATTTCAACGGGCCCGGCCCATCGACTTACGAGAACTCCGAGTTTCGCAAGACCGAAAAGTACTCACCTATGTCGGCCGGTTAGACCAACAAAAACGGGTCGAACGCCTCGTGCGGATGTTTACCGACATCGCCGATGCCATACCAGAGTACGACCTGATCCTCGTCGGCGACGGTCCACAGCGGAGCGAACTCGTATCGCAAGCGGGACGCTCCCGTTTCGCCGACCGCATTCATTTTGTGGGATTCCGCAACGATGTACCGGAAATTCTCGCCGCCAGTGACATGTTATTGCTCGCCTCGCAATGGGAGGGCATGCCCAACGTGTTACTCGAAGCGATGGCGGCCGGAGTTCCATTGGTCACGTTCAATGTCGAAGGAACTGAAGAATTGCTGGACGGTATCGCAGCAACGCAGTTCGTCGAGGCTAACGACGACGAAGCCGAAGCGATCCGTAGATTCGGCGATCGGGTCGTCCAATTTGCCCGCGACCAGAATCTCGCTAATCGAATCGCACAGTCAAATATTGAAATTGCCAAACAGTTTTCAATTCCCCAGATGGTAAGCCGCTACGAGCAACTCTATGCTCGGCTTATTGATTAGGTCCAAACCGGGCTCCGGCAGTTCTGCCATCCCCATGCGGTCGGGCCTGCACAAAACTCGCCTCGGCTTTGCCTACCGACCGCCCCCACCACCACATGTTGTGGGGAGCAATTCTTCCAAACTCAATCGCCCTTAGTTCGGCTGTTCTCGGCGAGTTTTTAAAAATTTTGACGATAATTTTTGCTCTAGCCACAAGTCGTTTAATATCCCCCCGATACAAAAAATGACCCGCAAAAACACTTGGGAAAAATCCGCTTGACTGAACCGTTTTGTTGGGTACATTTGGGACACTATGGTTGGCAGTGGTAATAAATGGGAATCAGGCGGCCTCCGAAAGTTCCGGACCGCGACCGTCGGGAAGTAGTCGGAAGTGGCCAGCGATTCTCAGATTCCGTTGACGGGGAATTTCAAGCGGTCGGTCGACGACAAACAGAGAATCACAATACCAAAGGAACTTCGCGCCGCACTGGGCGAATCGACTGGAAGGATCTTTTACGTGGCTCCTAGCACGGATGGTTCGCTGGCCATATTTGACCACGATTCTTTTGTTCAGCTTGCCGAGCGGCTACGTGCCGCCCCCCCTACCGAACGCGACGTTCGCGCGTTTGGTCGGTTGTTTTACGCCCAGGCTCGTCGTGTTGAGCTGGACCGGCAGGGCCGTCTGCGAATTCCACAGGAGTTGGCGGACTCGGCCAGACTGGGCAAAGAAATCATCCTGATCGGCGCGGGCGACCGTATGGAGCTTTGGTGCACCGAAACATGGGAAGCTTATACAACCGAAAAACAGCCGCGTTACGACGAATTGGCGGAAGCTGCATTTAACCCGACACACAGACAGAACTAACCGAGGAGGACCGGCCCACCCAGTTTTGAATCATCCGTCCGCGAGTTCGCCGTCACGACGGCGGAGTGCCAGTGGCGGCCACCTGCTGGCATCCCTCCGAGACTTCGGAAATACCGTCGCGAAAACGAGGACAAGGATGAGCCTCGGCGGCGAACTTTGTTGTGACATATCTGCCCGGTATGTCATGACAATCCCAAGGCCGAGCACATGGAAGTGCTCGGCCTCGGGACTTTTCTTGACAGGCTTCGGCATAGCGGCTACTATCCCGCCTCGGCTCCCCCGCCCCTTTCGTCGCTCGTCTCCTCAAACGCCTGATTGGCGGCGTGTGCGAACGGGTCATTCGACCCAATTGTTGGGCTTTGATTAGCTCTGCTGTTTTCGTCGGTTTACCGTTAACTCGCATGCCAACACCACTTCATATTCCGGTGATGGTCGATGAAGTCGTGCATTGGCTCGAGCCCAATTCCGGCGCAACGCTGGTGGACGGCACGACCGGCGGCGGCGGACATACGCGGCGGCTGGCCGAGTTGGTCGGCCCAACGGGACAGATCATCGCCATGGATCGCGACCCGATTGCGGTCGCCCGAGCGGAAGAAAACCTAAAAGGACTGCCAATCCAACTGGTCGAAAGCAACTATGCCGATATTCCGGAGGTGCTCAAACAACTGGGGATACGCGGCGTCGACGGAGTTTTGCTCGACGTCGGTCTTTCCAGCGACCAATTGGCCGATGGTGAGCGCGGATTCAGTTTTGACAGCGACGGACTTTTGGACTTGAGATTTAACGCCAGTGAAGGCAAGCCGGCTTGGAAGATTCTAGAAACGGCCAGCCCGGAGCATCTCGCAGATTTGATTTATAACTTTGGCGAAGAACGATACAGCCGGCGCATCGCCCGCGCGGTCGTCGGACGGCGCGCGAGCAATCCCGTCCGGACTGCTCGCGACCTAGGGCAATTAGTGCGCGGGTGCGTGCCCCGCGGTCGGCGACAGGGTTTCGATCCGGCGACACGTACCTTTCAGGCACTGCGGATCGCCGTGAACGACGAACTGAAATGGTTGCAAGTAGCCCTGCGCAGACTGGCCGACTGCCTAAAACCTGGCGGACGGATTGTCGTGATCAGCTTTCATTCACTAGAGGACCGAATCGTGAAGCAAGCGTTCCGAGACGGTGAGAACTATGAAGTACTTATGAAAAAACCGATTCGCCCTGCGCCCGCAGAGGTTGATCGCAATCCGCGAGCGCGGAGCGCCAAACTGCGCGCCGCCCGACGCATTTGAATTGAAAACAGAGTTTCTAAACTCAATGGAGGCCCGTCATGGCCAGAGAGACAAAAATTGGTTTGGTGGTTGTGTTTTCACTCGCAATCGTCTTTTGCGCCGTGCTGGTACGGCGAATTCAAGGTGTCGGCGAGGAACTGGCAGCGACCGGCGCCGCAAACCCTTCGGGTATTGCGGAATTGAATAAGTCGCAAAAACAACTCGCAGCCCCCGGCTTGGAAGCGGAGACTCGGACGCCAGCGCAAGACGACGATGCCTCGAAAACCGGTACACCGAACCGCTCATCGGGGCAATCGATTTACCAGATTGCACAGATCAATGCCGTCGAAGCCGTCGATCAGCAACCGTCAAAATTTGCCGCACCGCCTCAGCGGATTCGTTTGATCACCGAGGGTGACGCGCCAGCTCAAAACGCGGCTCAAAACCAGACTGCGCAAACCGCACAGCAATCCCTCAACCACATCGAACCGTTGCAGCATTTGCCCCAACCACGAAGTGGCAACCCTACTGCGACGGGGATCGCTGGCAATTCTGCGGCGAATCAGCAGTCGGTGCAGCAACAGCCCGTCTATGACCAGCCATCGCAATTGCCGAATCAATCACTAACATCACCGCCCATCCAAACGCAGCCTGCCGCCGGACGGTATTACCAAACTCGTCAAGACACGTTGCAGATTGAGCAGCGGCCGACCATTCCAACGGCTCAGAATTCCCAGCCTTTTCGAGTCAAAGCCACTCCGGCGATCGGAATTTCGCATCACGCGGGGGGCACCTACATCGTCAAGCCGAATGATAACTTCTGGACAATCTCACAGGCGGTCTATGGAACCGGCGATTTTTTCAAGGCACTGATCCGGCACAACGATGCCAGGCATCCACGGTCCGACCGAATCGCCGTGGGAGACGAGATTTTGGTTCCTACCGAAAGTGAGTTGCGATCGAAGTACCCCCAACTCTGCCCCAGACCGAGAAAACGCGGCTACGCGAACATCACGGCCAGCGCGGCCGCGCGAGGCGGACGCACTTATGAAGTCCAAAAAGGTGACACACTGTTTGATATCGCCAGATACGAACTGGGCCAGGCCTCACGCTGGATTGACATCTACAAATTGAACCAGCACCTGCTGACCGATGACTTCAACTTCATCAAACCCGGAATGAAGCTGATTCTGCCGGAGCGGCGGGCTCCTTCAAACGTGCAGCAGGAGCGATTCACACAGCAGCAAGAGTTGGTGCCTTTGCGTTGACAGCGTGAGCCGCGGCCGGTTCCTTAACCGCGGGCTTCGCCCAATTTCAGCTTTCGCACCAAATCTCGGAACCGCTGCCGCATGTCCCAGTTCATCCAGCCCAGATAGACGTTGCCGCCGATCGATGCAAACAGCGTTAACAGCGTAGCTGTAAACAACGTCCACGGTTTTGGCAAATCTCCTTTCGGCGGCTCTTCAGTCGCTTTCTCGGTAGCGGCTGGCGGGGCGGGACTTTTAGGGGATGACAAGCCGTTGGCAGCCTCTGCTGGCGGTGGCGTGCGTGCGTAATATGCGGCGGGAGCTCCTTCTGGTCGCGCGGCAAAATCCGAATTATTATTGGCACCGGGGTCCAAAAACACGGGATTCAAATTGCGGGCCGGCAGGCCGCTCGCCGAGGGGACGTTCTCGCTTTCGAGCCGGCCTTCGCCACCGGAGACCGTTGCCGAATCATCGCTCGACGGACCGAACTCAGCGGGTTGGGGCGATTCGAGACCGGTCGTTCGGGGTGTGGCTCTGGGCACGGGAACATGAGAAGCTGCCGGCAGCGGTTGTACAACAGCGCGGCTTTCAGTTTCGGCATTTGTCGAATTGAAATGATGCGGATACGGAGGCGGTACGAGCAAATCTTTGTTCCGCAGTTCCTCGGAAAGATTCGGAATCACGTAAAGTTCGGGCGCCGTTTTTTCAGCTGGAGAAACCGCGGTTTCACCATTGCCCGTAGCCGGCTCAGCGGACGCCTTTTGGGGACCGCCGCGAGTGTTGTTATCGACAACCACCGACCGTTCGGGATTTGCAACAAGCGGCAGTCTGGGGGATGGATCTTGAGATCCGCTTTTGAGCGATTTGGTCACGGTGGCCGGTTGCTCCGGCACTAAATCCGTCCCGCCTGCATTTCGCGGCAGTTCGCCTTCGCCAACGACGATCTTGTATCTGCGCACATGCCGCAATTGCGGACGCACTCCGACTTCGATCACATCGCCGGGCTTGAGATTTTTCAGTTGATGCGGCTCGATCTGGATGATGTACTCCAACTCGCCGTTCGCGGTTGGCTGCCAACCCACGTCGACGCCAATCGCGGTCATCGCGGCAACGGCCATTAGCATGGATTGCATCGAATGAATCTCCCAATGCAGGTTTTGGTCGTCCCTAGGTCGAATGCCGAGGCCGACCCAATCGCGGCGGCCACCATTAGCCCTCGCCCAGCGATGCTGGCATGGTAGCCTTAGAAGTGAGACAGGGTAAATACAGAAATGCATAACCGCGATGAAGCATCAACCGCGGCTGCGGCGGTTTCGCCTTGTTTCACGCGCGGCGCAAAGCCACAATGCAGCCGCTCGTTTAATCGCAGGGCCGCGCCAAGTGAGTGCTAGCTCGATACCACCGAAAAAGAAAAGATGGCGACGCCTTGCGCTCCACGTGATCGTATTGCTGGCCGTCGCGTGGGGCGTGCGGCACACGCTTGAGCCGGCTCTGGAAGATCTGGGCAATTTTCACTGGCAGCTAGCACCCTTGTGGCTGGGGGTGGCAGCCGCACTATATTTGCTCGGCATGCTGCCGATGGGATTGTTCTGGTACCGGGCGCTTCGCGCGTTGGGCCAACGTCCCGGTTTGCTGGAAACACTGCGGGCGTTTTACATCGGACATCTAGGCAAGTACGTCCCCGGCAAGGCGCTGGTGATTGTGATCCGTGCGGGCCTGGTCCGCAGCGAGCGCGTCAATACGGGCGTTGCCGCCGCGAGCGTCTTTTTAGAGACCATGACGATGATGGCCGTCGGCGCGTTCTTGGCGGCGGCGATGATGCTCGTCTGGCTCCGCACTCATTTGCCGGACCATACCCATCTGGTACCACTGGCCGCCGGATTGATGTTACTGGCCGGGATACCGACGCTGCCGCCGTTCTTTCGCCGCGCCGCAATCATGCTGGGTGTTGGCCGATCGGACCCGGAGATCAAAGAAAAGCTGCGGGGACTGACATTTGGCGTTATCGCCTACGGCTGGATCTCCGTCGCCGTCGGCTGGGTGCTGTTGGCCTGGAGCCTGTGGGCCGTACTTGAATCGATGGGCATCGACCGCACGTTGCCGATTGGGCATTTGGACTTTTATATCACGGCGGTTGCGATGGCGATTGTTGCGGGTTTTTTATCATTAATTCCCGGCGGCGCGGGTGTTCGCGAATTGATTTTGCTCGCCATTATGGGCGATGTTTATTTTGGCACCATTCTCAACGAACCAATTCCCCAAACCAAGGCGATGGTGTTGGCCATCGTATTGCGGCTGGTATGGCTTACCGCCGAATTGTTCATTGCCGTTGTCTTATATTTCGGATTTCCCGACGCATCGACGCAGACCCCTTCGAATCCGTGATTCCGGTCGTTGCCGCACCCTGGCCGCGTTTTCGTCTCTCGTCCACGCTTCGCGTCACTTTACAGGGTCACGGCCCGCCTCGAATTGATGACTTGTGCGCGGCGCGATAAAATAGACCCCTCGACCACAAACATTTAGACCGCCCATGATTTCGATCGTAATACCTGTCCTCGATGAGGCCGAGAGCCTCGAACAACTGCACGGCGAACTGGATGCCGTCGCGCGCGAGCACGACTATAAACTGGATATCATTTTTGTGGACGACGGATCGACCGATAAAAGTTGGTCGCTGATCCAAAGTTTGGCCAAGCGGGACTCGAGGGTGCACGGCATCCGATTTCGGCGCAATTTTGGCAAGGCCGCGGCACTGAGCGCCGGGTTCGATGCGGCTCAGGGCGACTTGGTGATGACACTGGATTCCGACTTGCAGGACGATCCGAAAGAAATTCCCCGGTTCATCGAGAAGTTAAGCGAAGGCAGCGACGTCGTCAGCGGCTGGAAACAAGTGCGCTACGACCCGTGGCACAAAGTCTGGCCCTCCCGCGTTTTTAATTGGCTGGTGCGGCGGATGACGGGCGTGCAATTGCACGACATCAACTGCGGCATGAAGTGCTATCGCCGCGAGGTGCTGCACGAAGTGCGGCTGTATGGCGAAATGCATCGTTTTGTGCCGGCGCTGGCCGCCGCCCGCGGATTTCGAATTCGTGAAATCTCCATCGATCACCGACCGCGGCAGCACGGCAACTCGAAGTACGGATTTCAGCGGTTCTACAAAGGATTTCTCGACCTGCTGACCGTTGTGTTTCTGACCGGTTTCGGGCAACGCCCGCAACATCTGTTGGGCGGTTTCGGGTTGGCTGCATTTTTGTTGGGGGCGCTGGGGATGACGTATTTGGCCGTGATGTGGTGCGTGACCCGCAGCTTGTCCGGCATGGAACCGCTGCACGTGAGCAGTACGGCGATGCTGTATTATTCGCTCGGCGGCGTGCTTTTGGGTGGCCAATTGATTTCGATGGGGTTTCTCGCAGAACTCATCACGGCATACACCGGACGTGACGCCGACGCGTATTCGATCGTCGAGCAAACCAGAGACGCCACCGACGACCGGGCGTATCATGAAGATTTCGAAGCGTCAAGTAACGCTCAGCCACAGGATCAATCACTTTCAGGGGACGCATGACTTCTGGCGAAATTAGCACGGACGCAGACCCGTCACGAAAGCAACTGCGCTGGGGCGTTTATGGGTTGCTCATCGCGCTGGCAGTGGGCAATCTGACAGGCCGTATCCTGGCTGTAACCGCCGCAGATCGCTTCAAACTGCAGGCCAACATCGACAAGCAAGTCCAACGCGACTTGACCAAGTTTCGAGAGGCGCAAGAGAAGAGCGGGGCAACCGCCGAGGTACTCGAAGATCGCCTGCGGCGCAAAGAGGCCGAAATCCGCAGCAAGAGACTCAATCGTTCGCGGCCGTTTCTCAGCGGCAACGACCGGAGCCGCTGGCTCACGATTCGCGCGTTGGTCGAAGACGGAACTTATTCGATTGACCACATCGTTACGGACGAGCAAGAGCGGGCAATCTGGGACACGATCGATATGGTCAAGCACGACCAGAGCGGCGAACCGCACCTTTATTCGAGCAAACCGACGCTATTGCCAACACTGCTGGCCGGACAGTACTGGGCGCTAAATAAGGCAACCGGCCTGACACTGAGAGACGACACTCATGCCGTGGTGCGAATGATGCTGCTGCCGGTCAACATTGGCTGCATGCTGATCATATTCCTACTGACCGCCAAACTCTGCGAGCGTTTTGGCGCAACCGACTGGGGGAGATTTCTCGTGGTCGCCGCGGCGACATTCGGTACCCTACTGACCACGTTCGCGGTGGTGCTAAATAATCACCTGATCGCCGCAGCCAGCGCCAGCATCGCATTGTATGCCTGGATTCGAATTTGGCACGACAAATCTCACAGCCCGTGGTATTTTGTCGCGGCGGGATTCTTCGGTGCATTCACCGCCGCGAACGAATTGCCGGCACTATCGTTCTTCGCCTTATTGGGTTTGGCATTGCTGTGCAAAGCCCCCCGATCGACGTTGCTGTTTGGACTACCCGCCGCATCAATTGTGATTGCAGCCGCGCTCGGCACAAACTATGCCGCTCATAAGACGGTTGTGCCGCCGTATTATTTCCGAGCGAAGGAAAAGGATTGGACGAACGGCAACTGGTACAACTATTCGTACGAACTCAAACGCCAAACAACGGACGGTGAGGTGGTCGTGCGGACGATCCCCAGCTATTGGAAACCCGACGCCGCCAGTATCGCCAGCCGCGCAAAAATCGATCAGGGGGAGAACACTCATGAAAAATACATTCTGCACTGCCTCATCGGACACCACGGCATCTTTTCGCTGACGCCGATCTGGCTGCTGAGCCTCGTTGGCGCGGCAGCAATGTTTTGCGGAGGCGGTAACATGCGACTGCGTCCCCTGGCTGCACTGATCGCAATCCCGACGATCGCTTGCCTTGGTTTCTACTTGTTGCAAGGCGTCGAAAATCGCAACTATGGAGGGACCAGCAGCGGCCTGCGCTGGATGATTTGGTTCGCGCCATTGTGGCTCTGCGCGATGATACCGGCAGCCGATTGGTCAGCGGGCCGACTCTGGCGGCGGTTGTTCGCGGGGCTGCTGCTGGCATTGAGCGTCATGTCGGCGAGCTTTCCGACTTGGAACCCGTGGTCGCACCCCTGGATTTCTCGGTTATTGATATACCTGGGTTGGCTCGAAATCTGACCTAGCGCATTCGCTGTAAGTGGGCCCGCTGTTGCTCCATCTCGCCGTCTGAAAGGCCATTTTTGAAATTTCTGCTAGTTGACTCGCTAGTCTCAAGCGGGTCGTCGTTGACTGATAATTTCGAATTGGTCAGACGCACCGCTGATCGTTGCACCTGCTGGGCCGCCCTTTCCAAGGCCCGTCCGATACGATCGTTTTCCCCACAAGAGAGGCTATGATAGAATGCCAACCGGGAGCGGACATCATGGATTCTGAAAAACAACCGCCAAACCAGGACGAAGTCACCAAGCCGGCCGCCGCCGATCAGAACGACACCCATCCGCCCGCAGCCGAGCAGACGATCCAGCAGCCGGAGATTCCGCAGCCGGCCCCGCCCAACCTGGCGATGACTCAGGCCGACCTTTCCCCGCCGGACGACACCGGTCGATCAAGTGACGACGGTCAGGCCGAAACGCTCATCGACTCGGCACCGGCGAGCGGCGAGGAAGATTCCAAAACGCTGTACCGTTCAATCATGCAATTCTCGACGCGGCTGCCGGACAGTGAGATGATGTCCGGCGACGACGCGAGTACGATGACGCAAAACGGAGAGGAACTGGCCAAATCGCTGATCGAAAAAAAGAAATTGACACAATTCCAACTCGATCAGCTTCGACGGGGCCG
>JAYGDO010000554.1:0-1595 GCA_046582885.1 Pirellulales bacterium
ACGGGCGGCGGCAACGTACTGTTGGCCGACGGGGCCAGCACGGTGGACTTCGGCAGCACGGATCTGAACTCGGCGGTGGTGCGGGAATTTGAGATCAGCAACCTGGGCAGCCGCCGGTTGACCCTGGGCGACCCGCAGCTGGAGAACTTCACGCAGCTGGACGACTTTACGTCCGTCCCGGCGGGCGGGGTCGTTAACTTCAAGGTCCAACTAGACGCCAACAAGAACGGCGTGTTCAGGGAGCAACTCTCCTTCGCCACCGACGATCCGACCCAGAACCCCTTCGACGTCACGCTGGTTGGTGCGGTGGGCGAAGCGATCATCGACGACCGCGATGTCGGTTACTCGGCGGCCGGCTTCTCGTTCAAGCAGGCGGCGGGCGACGTATACGATGGCGACATTGTCTGGAACGACCCGACCGCGCCGCAGCAGACGGCCAGCTGGACGTTCACGAATCTCGAGCCGGGCGAATACTCGGTGGCCGCCACCTGGCGGGGCCAGTACAACCTGGGCACGGCGAATTACCAGATGTTCGACGGCGGCAACCCGGCCGGCTCGGTGAATATCGACCAGGTGCCGGGACCGGATGATTTCTCGACCCGCGGCGTCGACTGGGAGAACCTGGATATCGTGACCGTGAGCGATGCCGGCAGCGGCAGCGGTTCGTTGGAAGTGCGGCTGGATGCCGCGGTCAACGGCGGCGTGGTGTTCGCCGACGCGGTACGGATTCAGGCCGTCTCCGGTCCGGAGATCGGGGTCAACGATGTCACGGGCGGTGGCGGCAACGTCAACAGCGGCGACACCATCAACTTCGGCGGCGTGCTGCCGGGCGACTCGGCCACGCGGAACCTGGAGATCCGCAACGACGGCAGCAACGCGATGACGGTGACGGCGATCGCCGCGCCGTTCGGCTTCACGCTGGTCTCGCCGGCGGCCCCCAGTGCGGCCGCTCCGCTGACGATTGCCGGCGGCGGCAAGGCGGCGGTGCAACTCCGCTTCGACGGCACGGCGGGCTTGCCGGGCGCGGTCAAGGCGGGACAGCTGACGATCGCCAGCGACGATACGGACGAATTCCCGTTCGCGGTGAACGTGCAGGCCTCGGTGATCCCGCCATTGGCGATCATCGACAACGGCAACGCGGGCTTCGCCAGCTCGGCGGGCTTCCTGGCGTTCGGGCTTCAGGGCTATGCCGATCCTGCGGACAACCTCTCGGACGTCCACTACGCGGCGGGCGACGGTTCGGGCGATGCGGCGACCTGGACGTTCGACTTGGCGGCTTTGGGGCTTCCCAACGGCGAGAGTTACAGTGTGGCGGCGACCTGGACGGCGTTTGCCAACCGGGCGACGAACGCCACATTTGAGATTTACGACGGTGCGGTGCTGAAATCCTCCGCCGCGCTGAACCAGGAGCTGAGTCCGAACGACTTCAGCGACCAGGGCGTGAGCTGGGAGGAACTGGGCGGCGTGCGGATCAATTCGGGCACGCTGGTGGTGAAGCTGACGGACGCGGCCAACGAATTCGTGATCGCCGACGCGGTCCGGATCGAGCAGTCGACCCTTCCGGAAATCGAAGTGGAAGTGGGCGGCACGGTTCT
>JAYGDO010000666.1:0-4168 GCA_046582885.1 Pirellulales bacterium
TGTTTCCTCGCGAGAGAATCGGATCAGGAAAAATGTTTGTAAACGGTGACGATGCCGACGACCACGAAGCCGACGAACGATATCCACAACATCAAATCCCAAAGCTTGCCGGGCCGCAGCGCATCGACACATCGGCGGTAGCGGAACCACAGCGCACCAAAACCAACCATCGGTAGCAAAATCCCCTGCCCGATGCCGGCCGCCATGACCATCGCAACGGGGGACTGGCCTTTAGCCACCATGCCTACGATCCAAAACAGGGCGACGGCTAACAAAGGAAAGATAAAACTGATCGTTTTCGTCCAGCGAAGCCGGGCCCTTTCCGAACCGTCCGTCACGCCCAGCAGGCCGATTCCGTCGGCAATGGTTCTCGCGTTCCCCGCCGCGGCGACGAAGTACGTCGAGTAAAGAACGGCAAACGCGCCGAACAAAAACACAGCCGGCGCCCAATCGCCGAAAACGGGCACGTACATCTCACTGAGGGACCGGATGAGGTCTTTCCCCCCGGGGTTGAGTCCCGTACGCCAAAGCACCGCGGCCCCCAGCAGATAAAAGGCGATCGTGGCAAAGGTGTAGACGACCATCGAAAGCCAGGCATCGAACCGCATCACCCGCATCCAGCCGCGCGCTCGCTCGGCCCAGGCTTCAGAGTCGTCTCGCGGTCCGGTGTGTTTGGCGTACCCCTTTTCCAGGCACCAATAGGGATAGGTGATCAGCTCCATGGCGCCGACGCCGATGATGCCGAAGGCGGCCAGCGCCGTATAGATGGGCGTCGTATCGCTGCCGATAATCTCCGGCGGGACGCGAAAGGACATCCCTTCGGCCAGATTGCTACCCGTGACGGCCCATTCGGGACTAATCTGCAGCATGATCAACGTGGCGACGGTGATCAGCGTGAACATGCCGACAAACACGGTCGAGACCGCCTGGATAAATCCATAGCGGCCGACGTAAAGCATGATCGAAGTGGCAATTCCCAAAATAGTCGCCCACAGGTAGTCGTCGTACGGTTCTCCTAATTCGCGGACTTCCGCTTTCAGGGCGACGATTTCTTCTTCAATGTTTTCGAATTTTTGTGCGTCATCGACGCCGATCTTTTCTCGGCGCAGGTCGACGAGCTTTTGTAATGCCAGTTTTGATTTCTGTGCCGTCTCGCCGTCACCCTTCGCGTTTAAACGCAATTTCAACATCGCCGTGATGTGCAGCCCCGTTTCTTGAAGTTTCGGGTGGCCCTTATAGAGCTGTCCAAGTTCGACTTGCCGCTTGACCCACTTGTCCTGAAGCTGGTTGTAGTTTTCTCCATGTTCCGTTAGCGGAAACTGAATCGTTAACGCCTGGCCGATGGCTCCCACGATTCCGCCCTGTTGCGTCAGCACCGCGCACATGACCAGCGCCCAGAACCAAATGATCCAATTCGCCCGCAGGCGGGGGCCCGGCACTTTATTTAATGCCGCGAGGGCGGTCTCCGAATGCGCGACCGCGTAGCGGCCGATTTCAACCTGGGTGAATACTTTGATGACGCAGCCGATGAGGATCAGCCACAGCAACCAAAACCCCGCTTCCGCGCCCGCTTTCGTGGTGGCGATCAACTCGCCGGAGCCGACGATCGAACCGGCAATGATCATGCCGGGTCCCAATTTCAACAGCGTCGCGCCGAGCGTTCGCGGCGGATCTTGAATTTCTGTCTGGGAAGGATGCGGATTTTCGCTCGATGGTGAATCTGACACGCCTGCTGCCCTTTGTTGAGGAGAATGGCCGAATGGGGCCGGCAAGAAACGGTGAATACAAGCTGTGTGCAAAGTTTAAGACGGCTGTGGGGCGATAACAAGGAGGCGGACACAGCAATAATCGTTGCTGCAATTGGACTTAGAACATGGCAGCCGCCCGCAGCTCGCCAGCGATGTTCCAGCCGCTAGAGACACCGCGCAAGGCGGCCGCATCCGTAACCCCAAAATACGGTTACAATGCGTCCGTTTCGCGAGTGGCAACCTGTCCGCCGTCCAGGGGTCTGCGACAGTTGCGGCAGCCCGGGGAGCTTTCTCCAGGACAAAAATCTGTTTTCACGTCTGAGAAGTCGGGGATCGGAGGCTGGGTTCGATCCGCACTTCCGGTTCTTAACGGGTCGCTTGGCGACAAACCGTCAACGATGTTGCCATCATCTTTTGCACTTCAGGCGCGCTGGGTATTTCCGATCGACGCGGCTCCCATCGAGAATGGAGTTGTCCGCGTTGAAGGCGAACGGATCAGCGGAGTCGGCACGGACAGCCCCCCCCTCGAGGCGACGGATCTCGGCAACGTAGCCATCCTGCCGGGTTTCGTAAACGCGCACGCTCATTTGGAGTTCAGCGATCTGACGGAACCACTCGGCCGGCGGGGTATGTCGCTGGCCGAGTGGATTTTATGGGTACTGCAGTACCGCAATCGCGGAGATTTGCCGCCGCTGGCCGAGCGGGTTTCGCGGGGTATCGATGAGTCCCTCGGGCACGGTACCACGACCATCGGCGAGATTGCCAGCCAACCCTATTTGGGCAGCGACGTCGCCACGGATCGCGGCGAACTGACCGTTTTTTTGGAGATGATTGGCCGCGACCCGCGCCGCGTGCAGAATTGTGTGCGGGCGGCCGAAGCACATCTCAGCGGCGACGCGGCCTGGCAGAGCGGACTGAGCCCCCACGCGCCCTACACGATTGGCCCGGAACTGTTGGCCGCGGCCGCGCGGCTGGTGGCCGGCGGGGCTCCGCTGGCCATGCATCTGGCCGAATCGCCGGAAGAGATGCAGTGGTTCGCCGACGGCACGGGCGCACTCGCCGAAATGCTCAGCCGTAGCGGCGACGAAATGGCGGGCCCGCCGGCGTTCACATCGCCGCTGCAGATGATTCGGCAACTGCGGGACATTCCCCGCGTGGCTTTGATTCACGGCAACTATTTGGATGCGGTCTGTATCGCCGAAATCGCAAAGCATGCCGCAACGATGTCCGTCGTCTACTGCCCGCGAACGCACGGTTACTTCGGCCACGCCCGTTATCCGCTCGACGCACTATTGACATCGGGCATCAACGTGGCGCTGGGAACGGACGGACGGAGTTCGAATCCGGATCTGAGCCTGCTTGCCGAACTGCGATTCGCGGCCCAGCGGCATCCGGAGATATCCGCGGCGACTTTTTTACGGCTGGCCACGATCAACGGCGCCGAGGCGCTGGGCCGCGAAACGGACGTCGGCACCTTGACCGCCGGTAAATCCGCAAACCTGGCGATCCTACAACTGCCGGAACCCAACCCCGATGACGTAACAGCCAAGGATCCCGCCCGCCTGATCGTGGCATCCGAGTTGCCGAACATCGCGACGATGTTTCGCGGCCAGGTCGTTTACGGCCGGCTCTAGCAGCGGGCCGCCATCGACCGGCAACTCCGGTGACATGCTGCTTGAGCCGTCGGGCCGGGAAAATTAGAATGCGCCCCGGCAGTGCCGCATTGGTATCTGGCGGAACGGTCATCTTGACCGCGACTTGGGCGAGGCATCGTAAAAAGGGAATCGCGACAGGGCCGCGTTCGGTAACCATGCAAGCACTCACGCTTAGGAAGGTCAAGGCTCCGCTGGTGCTGGAGGATCGAGCGGATCTCGATCCGGCGGCCGGCGAAGTTGTCGTACGGATCGAGGCGGCCGCGCTCAATCGCCGCGACTGGTGGATCACGCAAGGAATGTACCCGGGCATTGAGCCGCCGGTCGTGCTCGGCTCGGACGCCGCCGGGACCGTGTCGCGATGCGGGGCGGGCGTCGACGCCGCCTGGCTGGGCCGCGAAGTCATTATCAACCCCGGACTCGATTGGGGAAATTCGCAGTCCGCGCACGCCGCCGGCTTCACCATCCTCGGGCTGCCGCGGGACGGGACGTTTGCAACCGAGGTCGCGGTGCCCGCGTCGCAGTTACACGCCAGGCCCGCATACCTCGACCCTCATCAGGCGGCCGCCTTGCCGCTGGCCGGTGTGACCGCTTATCGCGCCCTGTTTTCGCAGGGTGGGCTGCAGGCCGGCGAGAGGGTTTTGGTAACGGGAATCGGCGGTGGTGTGGCCACGTTCGTATTGCAGTTCGCGGTCGCGGCGGGCGCACAGGTTTGGGTGACTTCGTCGTCGGCGGAAAAGATCGAGCGGGCGGTCCAGATCGGCGCGG
>JAYGDO010000147.1:0-3368 GCA_046582885.1 Pirellulales bacterium
GGCATGGCCGTGCATCCGAAGACGGAGTTGCTCACGCACATCATCGACCCGAGCCGCGACGTCGAAAGCAACTTTCGCGTCTATACGGTGGTCACCGCAGACGGCAAGATCCTCACCGGACTGTTAGCGTCCGAGTCGAAAACGGTGATTGAAATCTTTGACGCCGAAGGCAAAAAGAAAGTCATTCTCCGCGAGGATGTCGATGAACTGGTGGCCTCAAATAAGTCGCTCATGCCCGAAGGATTCGAAAAACAAGCCCAGCGCGAGGAGATTCGTGACCTGCTGGAGTTTCTCACGCAGCGGGGCAAGTATCTGCCGCTGGACTTGACCAAGGTTGCCACGATTTCCAGCGCGGAGGGCATGTTTACGGACAAGGTGGAGGAGGTCGAACGGCTGGTCTTCTCGGATTGGTCGCCCAAGACGTACAAAGGCGTGCCGTTTCATTTGACCGACCCGAAAAATGGCGCGGTGTCCAACGTCGTCATGCTAAACGGCCCCAAGGGAAAGGTCAGCGCGAAGATGCCCAAGTCGGTTCGGCTGCCCTGCAACGGGCCCGCCACAGCGATCCATTTACTCAGCGGAATGGGCGGCTGGGGCTATCCGGTCAGCAAGGAGAAGTCGGTGACGATGATCGTCCGCCTGCACTACGCCGACGGCAAGACGGAGGAATACGCATTGCTCAACGGCGTTCATTTTGCAGACTACATCGGCAAGGTGCACGTCCCGCAATCGGAACTCGCCTTCATGGCCCGCAGCCAGCAGGTACGTTACCTGGCCGTTCATCCCCAGCGGACCGCGGCGATCGCCGACATCGAATTCGTCAAAGGCGGGGACCAGTCTGCGCCGATTGTGATGGCCGTTACCGTGGAGGCGCCCTGAGATCTTTCGCTTAACGACCCCGTACCGTCGATTGGGCGGTCTTAAAAAAACTTTTGCTGGACCAGGATTCTGCCGCTTTGATAGGTGGCCCTATAGATACCCAGGGCCTTGGAATCTTTATCGACAATAATCCAGCAGTGACTTTCGAAGCTACGCTGCTTGATTTCGTCTCCTGCCTTGATGTCTTTATAGGGGACCCGCCCTCCGGTTCTGTCGATCCAGTACAATTTCACCGGGCCTTCGGAATTGTTCTTGATGCTGAGCATGACTTCGATGCCGTTCCCGCCGGGTGAAGTGATGTCCTTTTCCCGCTTGGGGTCAATGCGAATGTAGTAGTTGCAAATTCTGTTGAGAATAACTTTGATTTGCGCCGAAACTTTTTGGTTGTCGGATTGATAATTCTCGAGCTCATCGACAGCCTTTTCTTCCAATGCGATCAGCCTGTCACGGGCCCTGTTGACCTGTTCGGCGTCCTGGCTCGACAGTTTGCTGATCAGATCCGCAACAGGCGTCTGGGCATCTTCAGCCCACGCCCCAGCGGCACAAAGAGTCCAGACCGGCAGAGACAGCAGCAACCGGCAAGCAGTCCGTCGTTTCATGGCATCACCTTTTGATTAACATGTGCCTACGATTCCGATCCCCCGATTTTAGGCGGTGGCGGGACGGCGTGCCACTAGCCGATTCGCTTCAACTGCCGCAGGGGAACGAAGATTCGCCCAGGCCGATGTTTCCTGCGGCCATGCCGCAGGGGACCTGGAAATGGACGTGGCTCTCGCCGAGAATAGACCGCCCGCAGAGAATCGTTACAGATTGCAGGGCGGTGTCGCCGTCGTGTTTTGATTGTCGTGTTTTGATTTCAGTGGGGTGCCGGCCATCCGCGCGACCTGCGGTCCGCGGCGCAGTTTGCTGGCCTCATGGTTAAATCCGGGAAGGACCCGAGAATGAAGAACGTCCGCTATCTGCTCGTGATACAGCGGGCCGCTGCAATGTTCATGATCCTAGCCGCGGCCGTCTCCGCCTCGGCCGACCTGAAGATCGTGAAACAGGCCGATGGACTGGCCGTCCAACGCGACGGCCGGGCGATCGTCACCCAGGTCGCCCGGGCGGACTTTCGTCCTTACCTGCACCCCATCATCGCGCCCGACGGCAAGGGGGAAGTGACCGAGTTCAGTCCCGGACACCACAAGCATCAGACCGGCCTCTATTGGGGCTTTACCCGCGTCAATAAACGCGACCATTTCCACCATCCCGGCGATAACTATTTCAAACGCCAAGCGGTGAATGTACTCACCGGCAGCGGCGCGTCGGTCAGCTGGAGGGTCGTCTACGATCTGCTCGACGCCCAGGGGAAGCCGGTTCTGACCGAAACCAAGACCTGGTCGCTAAGCGATCACGGCGGCCACTATGCGTTGGACCTGACCTGGTCCGGCCGGGCCCCTGCGGAGGTGACGATCGGCAAATACGCTTATGGCGGACTGTTTCTGCGAATGCCGTGGAAGCGTGGAATCCAGGGGGCCGCGATTAATAGTGGGCAACAGACAAACGGCGAGGCCGAGGGCCAACGCGCCAAATGGGTCGATGTCGGCATGCAGGTCAAGGGCCGGGAAGATTTGGCGCACATCGTTATCATGGTTCATCCCGACAACCCCGGTTATCCCACGCCCTGGCGGGTGGATGGACAACTCGGTGTAGGCCCCTGTTACGCACGGCTCGGAGATTGGAAAATTCCCGCCGGCAAAACGGCTACATTTCGCCATCGCCTGCTCATCTATACCGGCGCCAAGAACGACGACCTGATCGGCGAGGCCTGGGCGGATCACATCAAAGGTGCGAAGAACTTGGCGAAGCGTACTCCCGACCAATAATCGTAGGGCGATTGTCTATCCGCGTTCAAACAACCACGTCCCATTACCTATGTGAGCTGCATGATGATAAACAGCCGAATGAAATCGCTAGCGGTCACCGTGGCACTAGTTGGCTTCGCCACCGTGGCGACCGCCCAACAGAAAGTGCCCTATCTGACGCCGCAGCAGGCGGTTGACAAGATGACACTTGTCGACGGGTTCCAGGTACAGGTCTTTGCCGGCGAACCGGACATCGGCCAGCCAATCGCCTTTTGTTACGACGCCAAAGGTCGAATCTGGGTGGTGGAAAACTACAACTACCGCACCCGCGGAAACCATACGACCGATCAGTCGACCAAACTGGCGATCCTCGAAGACGCTGACGGCGACGGAAAGTTCGACAAGAAGAAATATTTCACCGAAAAACTGACGTTTTCCTCGGGCATTGCCGTCGGTCACGGCGGGGTCTGGGTCGGCGCACCGCCGAATCTCGTTTTCATCCCCGATGCCGACGGCGACGACAAGCCCGACGGACCGCCGAAAGTGCTGCTGGAAGGATGGGGCATTCACGACCGCCACGAAACACTCAATAGTTTTCTCTGGGGCCCGGACGGCTGGCTCTACGGCTGCCACGGCGTTTTCACC
>JAYGDO010000208.1:0-27269 GCA_046582885.1 Pirellulales bacterium
ATATTGAAATCGACAAGTCTCCCGATGAAATTTGTAAAGCGCTTCTCGGCTCCGGCTTCCCGCCAATCTGGATTCCATCGCCCGACAGTTTCCTGCAGGTCGATGAACTACCGGTGCTGGGAACCGGAAAGCTGGACCTCAAGGCGCTCAAACAGATTGCGACCGAACACTTTGTGGACAGCTGAATGACCCCGCCGTCCCGCCATTCCGTAACGTCGACGACGGTGACCTACGGGTATCCGTACGCCGGATTATCTGGATCGAAATCGCCGTCGGTCAGTCCGACGTTAAGTTTGATATCGAGATACGTGTACTCTTCCAACAGTACCGGCTCGTCACTTTCCTCGGCGGGCCAATCGTAACACGCAAAACGGATCGGTAATTTTCGTTCGTTGTCGATGAAAATTTCGGCAACGTGGAATTCAAAATGCTCTCGCTTTTTGGGATGGCACACTTTGACGAGCGTACATAACCGGCCTTCAACCTCGACCTCCTTGCTGATTTGCACTTCGCATTCGCCGTACCGCAGGTCTGCCTTACCAAACCTGATCAGTTCTTCAATCAGAAACTCGAACCCGATGCACCAAATCGGATAGCGGTTACCCTGCATAGCGAGCAACCCTTCGGGTGGTAAATTCAGCCGGCCCAGAAATCTGGAAATGCCCGGTTCGTTGACAATCAGCTTGTCGTCGTTCTTCCCTTCGACCCAAATTACTTCGCGGCCGGATCTCGATTGCGGTTCCTCAAACTTCAGATAGACGCTTAGTGGAACGATAATTTCTTCGTTTTCTTTCTTCCGTCGACGAAATTTCAATAGCAATTTTTCCGGTCCCACTAAGTTCCCCCCGACGCGTTCGCGTTTGACAAGCGTCGCTTCGTAGTCGACCAGATTCGCCTTGATACCAGCCAAGCCGTCTCTGGCGATTTTCAGCACCGGTACGAGCGGGTGTTGGGCGGTCTTTTTTTGCGCGGTTCCTTCATCCGCAGATTCGTCCTTGTTGCCGGTCGTCAGGATCTCGGCGGCATGTCCAATGTTCACCTGCGGTAGCCGCACGGCGCTGGGGTCGTCGCTGAAATATCGCCGACGCACTAGGAAAACACAAACAATCATCAAGGTAATGAGACAGGCTAGAACGGCCCACCTTCGCCAAGACTGCTTGCGCAGTTGTCGCTCGCTTGTCGATCCGCTGAGTAGTTCGCTACCGGCCATCTGGTCGGTTGCCCGTCGATTTGTAGTCTGGCTTCTGTTATTCGTTTGGGCCACGTTCTCGTCCCGGCGATCTCAGCGTGAAGTCCCGACATCTGGCGCGGTAAGTTTGCGACTATTGTTGAGTCCAATACGCTGAGAAGCAAGTCAGCTCAATATTTTTCTTTTACGGTGGAGACGGCAACGAAGACCAAGGGAGAATTAATACACCTATTTTATTTCCAATTTTCGCCGCCCGCTCTATGTTCGAACCCCCCTGCAACCCGCCGGCCGTCGAGTAGCCGACGACCTTTGACGAACGCTAACTTCTTGCATGTCGGCATATTTCCCCGGATAATGGCCGGCGCATCTCCAGTTTTCAAAATCGCTCTCCGTTTTTCGAAAAGGCAAACTCAAATGGCTGCAGCACATCTCTCCCGCCGCGCGTTTGTTGGTGCGGTGTCGTCCACGTTCTCGTTTACTTTTGTTCCCAGTCGTGTCTGGGGCGCAAATGAACGCCTGAACATCGCCGGGATCGGTGTCGGGGGCAAGGGTGCCGGCGAAATCAACGACACGGCCCGCGAAGGATGCAACATCGTTGCGCTGTGCGATGTGGACGAAAGCCGAGCGGCTAAGACGTTCGGAAAGTTCCCCGATGCAAAAAAATACAAAGATTTCCGCGTCATGCTCGACAGGCAAAAAGATATTGACGCGGTCACCGTCAGCACGCCCGATCATACGCACGCGCCGGCGTCCGTGATGGCGATGAAATTGGGAAAACATGTTTACTGCCAAAAACCGCTGACGCATTCAATCTACGAAGCGCGGGTGATGGCTGAAACGGCCGCCAACATGAAAGTCGCCACGCAGATGGGGAACCAAGCACACGCGGGCGAACCGATCCGTCGCGGCGTCGAACTGGTCCGCGCCGGCATCATTGGCAAGGTAACGGAAGCCCACGTTTGGACGAACCGACCAATCTGGCCGCAAGGCGTCGACCGTCCTAAAGAAATGCCGCCGGTTCCCGCCGGTTTGGATTGGGACTTGTGGCTCGGCCCCGCGCCTAGGCGGCCGTATCATTCGGCCTACGTGCCGTTCAAGTGGCGAGGGTTCTGGGACTTCGGCACCGGCGCACTGGGCGATATGGGCTGCCACCTGATGGATATGGCCTACTGGTCGCTGGGCCTCGGCTATCCGGACACCGTCGAAGCGATTTCCAGCGGCGCCACCGCAGAGTCAGCACCTAACTGGGCGATTGTCACCTACCAGTTCCCGGCACGGGGCGAGAATCCACCCGTTAAGTTCGTTTGGTACGACGGCAACAAGTTGCCGCCGGCTGAAGTCTCTGAAGGCGAAAACCTGAAACGCTTCGGCACGATCCTGGTCGGCGAAAAGGGCAAGATGTTCTTTCACCGCGGCCGAACCAACTGGGTGATCAAACCCGAATCGGCGCTGGATGGGTTTAACGAGCCCGAAAAAACGATTCCCCGCGTCGCGAACGAAGATGCCGAGTGGATCGCGGCTTGTAAAGGTGGCCCGCCGGCGCTTTCCAACTTCGCACGGTCCGGACCGTTCACCGAAGTTGTACTGTTGGGCAACCTGGCCGTCCGCGTCGGAAAGAAATTTAAATGGGACGGCCCCAACATGCGGTCACCTGACGCGCCCGAAGCAGATCAATTCGTACGCCGCGAGTATCGCAAAGGTTGGAAACTATAGTGAGCTAATGCGCTGCAACGACTGTAGTGGCCAACAACTCGCTTATTTTGATCGCCACGTTCCGTTGGCTGGCCGCGGTCAACGACCGAGGCCGCCGTCAACGAATAGACCGTTTTCTGTAACTAAGCGTAAACCTTTAGAAAACGAGTTAAAAAAGACGGAACCTACGGGTTCGTCGACTCCGCGTCCTCTTGGCTTGGGGGCATATTTTGCACAGCCAAGAAACCCATCCGCAATTCGTGTAGCAGCCCTTCCATCAATTTGGATTCGTCCGCCGTGCAATTGCCGTTCGTCTTTTCCTGCAACACTTCAATCAGATCGATGAAGTGCCGCGCTTCGTCCAGACGAACTTCCTGTTTGCCACTGATAGGATTCGGCAACGTGCCCAGACTCAGCATTGCTTGACTTGCGAGCATGCTCACAATGGTCTGAAGTCCGGCGGGCGGCAGTGCCCCCGCGGCAGGTTGCGGATCTGCGCCATCCGATTCTCCGGCCGAGGCCGCAGTTTCCTTTTCGGACTGGACCTGCTCCTTCCAATCCTCGTCAATGATAATCTTCTTTTCTTCGTTACTCATAGCTGTTGGGCCTGCTCTGTCTGCCGGAACCGCTTTAATTCGCCAATCACCGCTGCGCGCAAATACTCCCTGTCGTGGAAACCGCCCGCCCTACTCGTCATCTAACAGTGGGAAATTTTTGACTTCGTTTCTCGTCGTCCGCTCCTGCGAGCGTTGCGAACGGGCACCGCGATGTGCAACCGCGGCTGCAATGAACCCCGCAAACAGCGGATGCGATTTCGTTGGTTTCGATTTAAACTCCGGGTGAAACTGGCTGGCGACAAACCACGAATGGTCTGGAATTTCAACAATTTCGACCAGTTTCCCATCCGGACTAGTGGCCGAAATCGACATGCCATGCGCGGCGAACTGTTTTCGATAGACATTATTGAATTCGAACCGATGACGATGCCGTTCGGAGATTGCATCGCAATCGTAGCACTGCAGGGCGCGACCGTCAGGTTCCAAATGCGCCGGCTGTGCTCCCAGCCTCATCGTGCCTCCCTTTTCAACCACATTCCGCTGTTCGTCCAACAAACAAATCACGGGGTGCGTGGCGTCCTTGTCAAACTCTGTCGAATCCGCACCGTCGAGCCCAACGACATTTCTGGCGAACTCGATCACCGCGGTCTGCATGCCCAGACAGATGCCCAAAAATGGCAGATTGCGCTCGCGAGCGAAACGGATCGCCTGCACTTTGCCTTCGATGCCACGCTCGCCGAACCCGCCCGGGACAAGCAGGCCGTCGTACGATGACAACAATCGCTCCGGGCCTTCCTGTTCGATCGATTCGCTTTGGATTGGCTGTATCCGCACCTGCGCGAGGTTCGCGATGCCCGCATGGTCGAGCGCTTCGTAGATAGATTTGTATGCATCCCGATGAACCGCATATTTTCCGACTACTGCGATGCTAATCTCGTGTTCCGGATTACGCAGCCGGTGCATTATCTCCCGCCAGTCGTCCAACTCCAGTTCGTTTGCCTCAAGATGCATTTTATTGACAATTAACTGATCGAGTTGATTTTCCGCGAGGCTAAACGGTACCTCATAGATCGAAAAGTCTTTGTCTTTTTCTTCGATCACCGAATCGATCGGTACATTACAGAACAAGGCGATTTTTTCTCGGTCCTCTCTCGAGATCGTCTTTTCGGTACGGCAGATAAGTATGTCCGGCTGAATACCGATTTCGCGGAGTTGCCCGACAGAGTGTTGCGTCGGCTTCGTCTTCAATTCACCGGCCGCTTTGAGATAAGGCACCAGCGTCAAATGAATGAACAGGCAATTATCTTTGCCGACATCCAACGCAAACTGACGAATTGATTCGAGAAATGGCTGGCTTTCAATATCGCCCACGGTGCCGCCAATTTCGACGATCACCACATCGGTATCTTCACCCGCGAGTTTGGCAATGACGCTCTTTATTTCGTTGGTAATGTGGGGAATGACCTGTACGGTCTTACCTAGGAACTCGCCTCTACGCTCCTTGTTGATTACCGTTTGGTAGATTTGGCCCGTCGTGTAATTCGAGTCACGTGTAAGTAAGCTATTTGTAAACCTCTCGTAATGGCCTAAGTCCAAATCGGTTTCACTGCCGTCGTCCAGCACATAAACTTCGCCGTGCTGATACGGGCTCATCGTCCCCGGGTCGACGTTGATGTACGGATCAAGTTTCTGCATCCGCACCCGCAGACCACGATGTTCAAGCAGCATTCCGACCGACGCACTGGTCAAGCCCTTGCCCAGTGAACTGACAACGCCTCCGGTGACAAAAATAAACTTGGCCATTTGATCCCCACTCGTTACGGTCTTCCGTCACGCGATGCCCAATCAGCGGGCCGCATCCATGCCTTTTTTAGCCTATCACGCCCGGGGGCAAAAATTCTAGCCCGGTTCATTTTATTCGATTTAATTGAATCAAACCCCGTTAATCGAAGACGCGATTGATAAAGCCGCACCTGAGGCCAAAATTTCGAGTGGGAGCGGGTACCAAAATCATTTTGCTCACACCTCGGGTTACGGCATATCACACCATCAGTCTCACCCTCAATTACCGAGGCCTAGGGTAACGCACTCTCTCCGCCGGACTGGGTTAACCAACAAATCCGCCCAATCATCAAAACTTAAACAGTCGTTGTGCATTTGCGGTCGTTTGTCGCGCGAATTGCTCGATGCCGACTCCGCGCACTTCGGCCAGACACTCGGCGGTGTGGATCAGATGCGCCGGCTGGTTGCGTTGGCCTCGCAATGGATGGGGCGACAGATAGGGGCTATCGGTCTCGATGAGAATCCGGTCGTCTGGGATCGTCTTGGCCGTCTCCCGCAGGCTACTGGATTTCTTGAATGTCACCATCCCGGCAAAACTGATGTAAAGTCCCAGGTCGAGACATTCCGCGGCGGCCTGGTCGTCGCCGACAAACGAGTGCATGACGCCACACAGCGGGCCACGTCGCCGCGCTTCGCGGAGCATGGCCAACACGTCCGCCTCGCTTTCACGCGTATGCACGATAAATGGAAAACCACATTGTTGAGAAAGCCTTAGTTGCCGGTCAAAATAATCCTGCTGAACTTCGAATGGCGTAAAATCCCAATGCCGATCAAGGCCCGTTTCGCCAATCGCAACGACGCGGTTTGCGCCGACAAGCAAAACGATCCGGTCCCAGTCGCCCTTTTGCGCTTCCCCGCAATAGTTTGGTTGCATGCCGACCGCCGCAAAAATCGCGGAGTGCTGTGCGGCAAGTCGGACCGAGTCTTCGCTGGACTCGGCCCCTATGCCGACGGCCAGAATCGTCTTGACGCCAGCCGCTTCTGCGGCGGAGATGACGTCATCCCGGTCGTCGGTGAATTCGTCCTGGTCCAGATGGGCGTGTGTGTCGATAAGCTGCATTTCGTGAAGTAATTGTACCTCCATCACGCTGCGGTGTTGAGTGCAGCGCTCGGCCGCACAACTACGGCCGGTCATCGATGAGATTCCCAGCCGTTACTGAATGCCGAATGCGAGCGGCAACCCGACCTCTTGGTAAGAACTGTTCGCTATCGGCCCTGCCGGAATCCACTTTCGGCCGAAGACATTTTCACAATCTAACCGGCCGCCGAGAGTTCCGCGACCAATTCTTCGAGCGACTGCAGATGTCCCTTTGCGCCGCCGAGACATTCTTGGAGCAATCCTTGCGCCGACGGATCGTTGCCGAGACGATCGACGCCCACCCGGATCGTTTCGATGTCGAGCTGCTGCAGCCGAATTAACTCGGTGAGCAAGAAGTCGAGCGACAGGAAGTGCATATCCGTGAACACCGTCGGATATTCGCCCGACTCCAGTGTACCCCCTCGCGCAACGATCACCTCCGCGATTCGGCGACAGGATTCCTGTTGGTCGCCCACCACGTCGCCGAGCACTTCCGCCGCTTTCAAATCACCGCGATGTGTCCACGGTGCGGCGTCCAGCAGGTACCTTGGCAACGATCGGTAATGCACCGCGAATATTTCGTTGAGAATATCGAGACTGTTTTCAGAGACGGTCATGTGAGGATCAGTTTAATAGTTCCTGGCAGGCGGCCAACGACCATTCATGCAGACCGCTCCACTGGAAAATCAACAAAATGACCGGTGCCGTGATGACCACAACATAAATTCCCGCGAGCGAGCCGAGCAGTGGAAAGCGGACTTGCGACCGATTGTCGGGCTCGGGTTCGAACGTCATCACCTTCACAACGCGCAAGTAGTAGAACAGGCTGATCACCGTGTTCACGCCACCGATCACCAGCAGTGTGTACATCTTGGCATCGACCAATCCGGCAAAAATCACCAACTTGCCCAAAAATCCAGCCAAAGGCGGCAGGCCAATCAAGCTAAACAGTATGGCCGTGAAACAAACGACAATACCGGGACTGGTCCGAATGAGGCCCGCGTAGTCAGCAATCTCTTCGCTAAACATCCGATTGCGCAAGATGGCGACGATGGCAAATGCGCCGAGGTTCATAAACAGATAGATTCCTGCGTAGACCAACAGCGACGCAAAAGCTTCTTCCGCGGCGGCGGGATTTTCGTTCATCAGCCACACGCCCGCCGCCACCGGCATCATCATGTAGCCTGCATGAGCAATTGTCGAATAAGCCAGCAACCGTTTTATGTTGGTCTGTCCGTAGGCGGCCAGGTTGCCGAACGTACAAGTGATAGCGGCGATCACGGCGATCACATAGGCGATAAATTGTCTGATGTCGGCTAGGGAATGCACCTCGCCCGCTTCATTCGGGCCGGTCATCGGTTGAACGAATTGCTCACCCGCTTCCTGTCCCGATTGTTCGACAGCAGCAACCGGCTCGGCAACTTCGGGGAGGTCTGGGTTGGTGACGCCAATCGCCACACGAACCAATAGCGCCAGCGCCGCGGCTTTGGAGGCGACTGACAAAAAGGCGTTCACCTCGGCGCAGGCACCTTCGAAAACATCGGGACACCAAAAATGGAACGGTACGGCCGACAGCTTGAACGCCAAACCGACCATGATCATTAAGCCGCCGAGCACCAAGACCAGCGAAGCGTCGCCGGCAACACCTTCAGCCAACCGCGTGGCAATGGTGGGCAGGTGCGCCGATCCGATCACACCGGAGACCAGACTGATGCCGTACAGCATTACGCCCGCCGTACCCGCGCCGTAAATCGAATACTTTAAGGCCGCTTCGCTCGATTCGCGACGTCCTTTCAACATCCCCGCCAGCACATACGAAGGGACACTGGCCATCTCAACTGCCAGAAAGACCATCAACAAGTGATTCGCCGATACCATCAAGCACATGCCGATCACCGCGCCGAGGACAAGCGTGTAAAAATCAGCGCCGTCTTCGGAGTCGGGGATGCCTGTTAGTTTCGTAAGAATAATGAAGAGGACCGTGAACAAGAGAAGAAACGTCCGGAAGAAAACTGTGAAAGCGTCGTAAACCAGCATTTCCTGAAAAATCGGATCCGGCTTTGGGACTACCTGGCTGCCGAGCACGCTCAATGGATCGCAGAACGCCAGAGCAATAATCGCACCCGCCAGCGCGAGCAACCACGAGGGAAACAATTTGGTCAGTCGATTCGAAATACGCAGCATCAGCATCACGAGTATCGTGCCGCAGAGCACAATCTCGGGCAAAAACTTACCCAGTGAATCACTCGTTTCACTGATTACTAGTTTGGCTAACGCGTCGTAGTTCACGGTTCTTGTCGTACTGCGGGATTGACCTGGTTTGGTTCTTTCACGGGAGGAGTTAAATTACGTTGCACCTCGTTTAAACCGAACGCCCTCCGTTCGACGATCGCGACTTCGTCTGCCGCGGCGCCCGGCAGCTGAACGTTCTGCCGATTTATCGCCACATCCGCTACCGTTGTGGGCGTACCTTTTTGTGTTGTTTTCGCTTGCGCGGCCTGCTTCTCATCTTGCCGCATCCGCCAATCGGTCAAGTCATCAACCGTTTTGTTGACCGACGGCGCCATGTAGTTGAGCACGCTCTTTGGATAGACGCCAAACAGAATCGTCAGGATGACCAGCGGCACGGCAACGGACATTTCGCGCGGCGTGATCCGCGTGAGCGATTCTTCGTGTGGCCCTTTGTATTCGGCCCCTAGGTAGACACGCTGCAGCGCCCAAAGAATATAAGCAGCGGTCAGTATCACAACGAACGCCGAAATCACTGCTAATACCTTGCTGAAGTTCCAGACGCTCAGCACAACCAGCACTTCGCCAATGAAGCCGCACAATCCTGGCAATCCCAGGCCGGCGAAGAAAATCACGATGGCCAAACCGCTGTAAGTAGGCATCTTTGCAAACAGCCCACCGTACTCGTCGAGGCGACGGTGATGCACCCGATCGTAAATTACTCCGACCATGAAGAACATTCCGGCCGAGCTAATACCGTGAGCGATCATCTGGAACATCGCGCCGTTCATGCCCATTTGCCAATACTCGGTCTTGTAACCGGACTGATTCAGAGCGCTCCACACGCCGAGGCCAAGCACGACGTAGCCCATGTGGCTGACCGAACTGTAAGCGACCATCCGCTTGAAGTCCTTTTGAGCCAGCGCGGCAAACGCACCATAAACCATACTGACGACGCCGATGATGCACACGACCCAGCGTAAGTCATATCCCGCTTCAGGACAGATCGGATAGCAGATTCGAATGATGCCGTAACCACCCATTTTCAGCAGCACGCCGGCCAGGATCATTGAAATTGGTGTCGGCGCCTCAACGTGTGCATCGGGCAACCAAGTGTGAAACGGAACGCTGGGAACTTTGATGATGAAGCCAACGAACAACAGCAAGAAAGCCCAGAACTGAACGCTTTGCCCCAGAAAGTAAATCGCCTTTCCGTCTTCATCCTCGCCAAAATCGTCGAACTGAGTCGTATGCTGTCCAAGCTGCTGCAGGGCGAGAATGTTGAACGTGTGTTCCGATGTTTCTCCACTTTTGATCGCCGAAAGCAACTTATCCCGCGCGCCGACTTCTCGAGCCTCTTGATCGTCGATCGAACTGTCGACGTACGGATCGAGCACATGCGATTCAGTGAGCTGATCGGGTGTGAGTTCCCGCAGGTCGCTATTGAAGTACAACATCAGTATTGCGATCAACATCAGCACGCTACCGAACAGCGTGTAGAGGAAGAATTTGATCGCCGCATATTCGCGACGCGGGCCTCCCCAGACGCCGATCAGGAAGTACATCGGCAGTAGCATGACCTCCCAAAAGACGTAGAACAAAATGAAATCCAACGCCAAAAAGACGCCGAGCATACCGGTCTCGAGCAGTAGAAATAGCGCGCAGTACGCTTTGACGTGTTTGCTGATGTTCCAGCTTGTCGCCATCGCCAACATACTGATAAACGACGTCAGTACGAGCAGCGGGAAACTAATCCCGTCCATACCCATGAAATAACGGATGTTAAACGTAGGAATCCATTCGTAGTTGAACGCGCTCTGCATTTGTTCGACGCCCAACTGGAACTGGACGTTGTCCACACCTTCGGCGGCGGGAATCGCCATCCAAAGTGTGAGCAAAAAGACAATCACGGTCGTGATCATGGATATCCATTTGATGCCTTCCGTATTGTCTCGGCTAAGAAACAGCAGTACCAGCGACGCCACCGCCGGCAGGAAGACTACAAGGCTAATGAAAAGGACGTATGGGTTCATCGTTCAACTGATCCAATTTATGTAGGCGAAAGCCTCGATTATTTCGACAATCCAAATGCAATAACAAACATGGTAACTGTTCCAACGACGATCAAAACAACATACTGGCGGATGCGCCCGGTCTGTACGCCGCGCAGCGCCAAACCAACGGCGTGCGTTTGGCGGGCGATCCAATTGACCGTGCCGTCGATAAAAGTGCGATCGATCGCGCGATCAAAACCCTCAGAAAAGCCTCGCGCCCAGCGGGCGATATTGTCGATCAGGCAGTCGATCAGGCCTCGATCGATCCAGGCAATGAATCTGCCGATGTAAAGTGTCGGCCTGACCAACAGCTTGTCGTACAACTCATCAAACCACCACTTATTCAACAAAAACCGATAAATTGGCTCGAACATGGCCCGGACTTCATCGGGGTTGATCAGCCGCCACCAGTAGACACAGCAGGCAATCAGCAGTCCCGACATTGCGGTGCCAAATGCGATGAAGCCGGCAAGAACGTGAACCGCGTGTTCGTGAGAATCGGCTTCGGCCGGAATGACGATACCGCCGCTCGCTCCTCCGGCGGCAACCCCGTTGGGCACCGCCTGTTCCAACATGCGAACCAAGGGAGCGGCGGTGGGATTAAACAAATCTGTAATCGGTGGCGTGGCGACGAAAACCGCAAAACAAGACAACACAACCAGCGGCAGCCACATCACTTTTGGTGATTCATGAGCGTGGTCGAAACGATGCTTGTCGCGCGGCTCGCCGAGGAATGTCATGAACCACAGACGGAACATATAAAATGCGGTAATGGCGGCCCCGCCGGCGGCAATGACAAACAGGAAAAGCAGACTTCCGTTCGACTCGCCGAATACATATGCCTGTGCGAGAATCGCGTCTTTGGAATAGTAACCACTGAGTCCGATCACCAACGGAATTCCCGCACCGATGATTGCCAAGCAGCCGACCAACATCGTATAAGCCGTGATCGGCATCTTCTTGAGCAACCCGCCCATGTCGGTCATTTCATTGCTGTGAACCGCGTGGATCACCGATCCGGAGCACATGAACAGCAGGCTCTTGAAAAACGCATGCGTAATCAAATGCAAAACTCCGGCGACCCAACCGCCAACGCCCAGCGCGAACATCATGTAGCCCAACTGAGATAGCGTCGAATATGCCAGTACGCGCTTGATGTCCGTTGCCGTGATCGCAATGGTCGCCGCCATGAACAACGTAACCGTGCCGACAATCGCAATGACCAGCAGCACCTCTGGCGTAAACACCGGGAAGAACCTCGCGGTGAGAAATACGCCCGCCGCGACCATCGTCGCCGAGTGAACCAGCGCAGAAACCGGCGTCGGGCCTTCCATCGCATCGGGCAGCCAGACGTGCAGAGGAAACTGGGCACTTTTGCCCATGCAGCCACAAAAAATGCCGAGGCCGGCGATAATCAACAACGTATACCCAAACCCCTGATCACGATACTCATTCGCTTCCGCAGCCATTTGCGCGGCGGCGTTCGCCAGGCCGTATTCCTGCCCGGCGTGGTCCATCACGATCTCGCCGGCGCGCTCCGTCGCTTCCGCCCAAACCATGCCGTCGGGCACGGTGAGTTCATGGTGCTTTTCGATGGTCTCGGTCGGCGTGTAAATTTCCTGGGGCCGCACCTGTGCGAAGATCTCTTCGTAATGGAATGTGCCCAGGCTCCCAAAGATCGCCATCAGGCCAATGATCATGCCGAAGTCGCCAACGCGGTTAACGATGAACGCTTTGTTCGCGGCTGTCGAGGCGGTCTTTCGTTCGATGTAAAAGCCAATCAGAAAGTACGAGCAAATCCCGACCAGTTCCCAAAAGACAAACGTCATCGCGATGTTGCCGGCGACCACGATGCCCAACATGCTAAAACAGAAAAGCGACAAGTATTGGAAGAAACGGTGATAGCGGCCGGGCCGCCGCAGATGTTCGCCGTTGGCAAGCGCCACTTCGTGGTCCGTAACGTCCTCTAGTTCTTCGCGCATGTAGCCCATCGCGTAGAAATGGATGCACGTAGCGATCAGCGTGACCATGCAGAACATGACGATCGTCAACGCGTCGATGTAATAGCCGATCGTCAGCCGCAGTCCGCCGAACTCGGCCAGCGTGTACCAGTCGCCCGAATAGTACTTCTTGGCGTGACCGTCGTCATGACGGTGCCCGTGGTGGCCCGCTTCTTCGCCTGTTTCAACCTCAGCGTGTTCGTCGCCATGAAGCGACTCTCCAAGACCGTGTTCGCCGATCCAAAACCCCAGCGCGAAGAGCGACAACACCACGCCGGTCAGGATTGCGCCGGTGGCGACGTAGCCGGCGGCTTTTCCCGCACGGCCCATCCGCGGACCGAACAGCACGATGGCCCCGAACGAAGCCAACGGCAGCAACCACGCCAGCAGCAACAGCGTCGATAATGTCGCTCCCAGTTCCATTAGCCCTTCAACTCATCCGCGCGGTCCACGTCCACGGTCGCGTGGTTGTTATAAAAATTCAGTACAATCGCCAAGGCCACGGCCGCTTCGGCAGCAGCCAACACGATCACGAACAACGCAATAATCTGACCGTCCAGGCCCAATCGGTAATGCGGATTTCTGGCGAGAAATTCCGAGCCAAAGGCGACAAAGTTGATGTTTGCGCCGTTGAGCACCAACTCGATACCCATCAACACACCCAACGCATTGCGTTTCGTCGCCATGCACACCGCGCCGGCAACAAACATGACGGAGCCGACAATCAAATAGTGCGAAATGGTGACCGGATCTGTTAGTAGATTCATGACTTTCTTTCACCCCTCGCCAGTCCTCCCGCACGAGGGAGGGCCGTAAGGTTCAACTTTCCTCAGCGACGTTTTTATCGGGCGTCAACCGCCGCTTCGGCCTCGCCAAATAAGCGGCGCCGACTAGGACAACAAGCAAATGAATCGAGATTATTTCAAACGGAAGCAGATACCCGCTGCCGCCTTTCGATCCGTCCGCCGGTGCGCCGAGCAGAGCTAAACCGATTCGCGCAGCGGTCGGTTCGCTAGTAGGCTCTGCGACCGTGTCAGCCGAGACAGCATCTTCCTCTGATGCGGCGGCATTTTTGGAAAAATTCTCGTGCGCCGCGCCGGACTGCACCGCAGCCGGAATCAGCACCGCCAGGAACAAACCGCCAACGATCGCCGCTAAAACCCAATCGCCGCCACCGGTCCTTATCGAAATAAACGGGCTTTGCGCCGTCAGCATGACACCGAAGACCAACAGCACCAGCGTTCCGCCGACATACAATACCAACTGCATCGCGCCGACAAAATCGGCTCCCGCCAAAAAGAACAAGCCGGCGGTCGCCGCCAGAGAAAGGATCAAATAAAACGCCATCCGCACCACGTTCGCCGTGAACACGACCGCCAAGGCGAAAAAGCACGCGATGCTCGCGAACAGCAGAAAGTAGAGCGAATGCCAGTTAATTTCCATAAGGTTTATTCGTTTTCAATCTTGTCGGCAACTTGCCGTTGACCGCCCACCTCGTAAGTCGTCTCGCGGACTTCGACGGTGGTGTCTGCGGGCGGCGGCAGCAGGTCTCCACCATTAGGCAGTCCCAACGCCTGCCACGTAATCACTCCGACGAACATCACTCCGGCAATGGGCGTGCAGTATTTCCAACATGTCGTAATCACCTGGTCGATCCGCAAGCGTGGAAACGTCCAGCGGATCCACATCATTAAGATCACTAAAACGACGGCCTTGAGCAGAAAGTTCATCACCCCAAGCACGTTTGCTACGAACCAGAGGAAGCCGCTATTGGTATCCAAAACCGCCGTAATCGGAATCGGCCCATTCCAGGCGCCCAAAAACAGGATGGCACCGAGACCCGATACCAACAGCATCGAACCGTATTCGGCCATAAAGAAGAAGCTCCAACGCAGGCCGGAATACTCCGTGTGGAAACCGGCGACCAATTCGCTTTCCGCCTCCGCCAAATCAAACGGCGCCCGATTGACACTCGCGGTCGCACACGTGAAATAAACCCAAAACGTGACAAACGCAAACGGGTCGTGAAAGATATACCAATTTGTGAACAACCCCGCCTGCTGGTCGCCAATGACGGTCAGGTCCATGCTGCCGGCGATCATCACGGGAATGACGACGCACAGACCAAGTGGGACTTCATAGCTGACCACTTGTGCCGCCTCGCGCATGGCGCCGAACAACGACCATTTGGACCCCGACGCATAACCAGCCAGGATGACACCAAAGACTTCCAACCCCAACACCGCCACGACAAAGAACACCGCAACGTTCAACTCCAGGCCGACCCAGCCGGTGGCAAACGGCAGCGCAATAAACGAGCCATACGAGGCGCAAAAGGCGATATACGGCGCGATCTTGAACAGCATCCGGTCGGCCGCGCCGGGCGTAATATCTTCTTTGCTGATCAACTTGATACCGTCGGCCAGCGTTTGTAGCCAACCGAACTTGCCGCCAACGCGGGTCGGCCCCAACCGATCCTGGATACGGCCGGCTATTTTCCGCTCAAGCCAAATGAAAACCAGCGCGCCAACCGCGATCAGGTTGATGATCAGAAAAGCCGCAACCAGCGCAACAACAACGTGCCCGAGCCAGTGGTCGGCGTTAAATGTGCCAAAAAGCCATCCCAACAGCCAAGTTAGGATTTTCTCGTTAATGAACTCAGCCACAGCTTCCTTGAACTATCGCGAACTATCGCGGCGGCGTAATCGATTCTCGTATGGCGAGCGGAGGACCGCCAAAGCCCTGGCGCTGCCTAGGGTTAAGCCGGTAGTGTTTTCCAAGCTTTTAAGACCGTGAAATATGGCACAAGCAGGTGCGAATGGGCAAGCCCCTGCGGGGTCGGATTGGTGTGTTTCCACGGAAAATCGAGAGCGATTGACGCATTCAGCGATCGATCTCGCCCATGACAACATCGAGCGAGCCGACGATCGCCGGAATGTCGGCAATTAGCGTGTTTTTACAAAGCGGACCGGTTACTGAAAGATTGCAAAAACTACTGCTCCGCGCTCGTGCTCGCCAGGGAATCGCCGAGCCGTCGCTAACGACATAAAAGCCCATTTGGCCGCGGGGGGCCTCCGTTTCCAGGTACGCTTCGCCTTTCGGCAACTTTTCGTTGAGTTTCACCGGCTCGCCGTGGGACCCGGTTGCCGTGCTGTAACGGTCCATTGCCTGGCGGACCAAGTCGATCGCCTGGCGGACTTCCAGCATCCTTACGTAAAAGCGGTGCCAACAGTCGCCCAAGGCAGCTTCGTGTGGCACGGCCGGATATTCGTGATCCCGGGGATAATGGCCGTCCTTTTCGACGATCACTTCGAACGCGTAACCGTCGTACATGCTGGTGTAGAACTCTTCACCGTCCCGCCGTAGGTCATGGTCGACACCGCTACCCCGCAGCACCGGCCCGGTGCAGCCGTAGTCGATCGCCATCTCCGCCGACATGACGCCAATGTTAGACGTACGTTTGACGAAAATCGAATTGGTCGTCAGCAACGTGTGGCATTCGTCGATGACCGGCAACAACCCTTCAAGGAACGCTTCGCATTTTTGCAGCCAACCGTTAGGCAAATCGGCCGTCGCACCGCCGACGGTCAGATAGCTGTACGTCAACCGAGCGCCGCAGGCTTCTTCGAACAAATCCAGAATCTTTTCCCGCTCGCGGAAGGCGTAAAGGAACGGGCTGAAAGTTCCAAGGTCAAGCCCGTATGCACCCATGCCAACCAAGTGGCTGGCAATACGGCCCATTTCGGCGATGATCACGCGCAAATGCCGCCCTTTTTCGGGCAACTGTAGGTTCATCAATTTCTCGACGCACATCGCCCAGCCGAGGTTCATATTCATCCCGGCCAAGTAATCCATCCGGTCGGTGTATGGAATCCACTGCCGCGGCGTCAAGTTTTCGCCGATCTTCTCCGCACAGCGGTGCAGATAGCCGATGTAAGGCGTGACTTCCGAGACGATCTCACCATTGGTCCGCAGCACGAGCCGCAACACGCCGTGCGTACTGGGATGCTGCGGGCCCATGTTGACCAACATTTCGTCCGTACGGACGTCGAACTCGATAATGCGGGGGTCGTCGACAGTCGCCATTTCAAGGGTCAGGGGTCAGGGGTGAAAAAACATACTCAAAACAGCGTTGCTGCCAACGACCTGCTCAGCGGCATCTTATTCCGTGGTATTCCAGGGGCATTTCGTAGTCTTTGCGGAGCGGATGACCGATCCAATCTTCCGGGCAGAGAATCCGCCGCAGATTTGGATGCCCGACGAAATCGACCCCGGACAAATCGAAAACCTCGCGCTCGTGCCAATCCGCCGTGCTCCAGATTCCACTGACCGACGGCACGCTGGGCAGCTCGCCTTCTTTGCCGTCCTGCCAGCGGGGCAGGATTACTTTTACGACCAAGCTCGCTTTGTTCGGGATGCTCCACAAATGGTAAACCACTTCCATATGCGGTTCCCAATCGAGCTTGGCCGCCTTCTTGGGGTCCGGCTCGCAATAGTCGACGCCGGAAATGCACTGCAACATATCGAACCGCAAATCGGGTTCGTCGCGCAGATACGTGCAGATTTCGACGAGACCGTCCGGAGCAACTTCGACCCAAGGATCGAGCGCCTCGACATTCGCACCGGTAATGATGTCGCCAAACTTGTTTTTTAGTCGGCCGATCAGATCAGACATTTTGCGGCTCGCTCAACTCGTCAACGCGGGTTCGTTTTCGGGCGTCACGGAATTCGCACCCGGCGGCGGCGGAGCGCGGCTGCGGTCCTGCTTCACGGCGCGGACCCAATCGAATGCGCCGGTTTTCCATTCGTATGCAAAGCCGACGAACAGCACCATAAAGAACACCAGCGTCGCGACATAAATGTACCAAGTGAAATCGCTCATCGTCTCCCGCAGCGATGCTGCCGAGCCAGCTGCCGGCGCGGCAGGCTGCCCGACGGACATTTCGTCCAACATCGCTTGCGCGGCGGCGGCGTTCAGCACGTCTTGCTCGTCGACCATTTCCTCCAGTTGCGTCTGCTTGCCAAAGACGGTGGCCACCGGAAACAGAAAAGCGACTTCCGCATCAAAAACGATGAATACCAGTGCCACCACATAGAACCGCAAATCGAACTGCACGAAGCTGGATCCGATCGTCGGTTCACCGCACTCATAGATTTCTTGCTTTTCGGCGTGCGGATCGTGTGGCCGAACAAAACGGCCGACCAACAAGTTGACGAACAGAAAAATCACCCCGACGGAAAAAAACAGGGTCAAGTAGGCCGCGATTTGGGTGGTGGTCGCCATGCCGTCGCACATCGAGGGTTATGGGAAACGGGCATTTTATTCGGTGCGGGCAGTTTTGCAAGCCAGCCTACGCACTACCACAGCAGCGACCCGGACTCAAAACCGCATCCCCGGCCAACCGGGTCAATCGTCCCAGGGGCCGGTCGGTTCCGTCTCGATGGGGAGCATTGCCGCATCCTCCTCCTGCACCCGCCTTGGCCGCAAGATACGGACTTCCCGCACATCGTCGAGAATCGGTCGGAGGTTGCAACAAAAGACAATTAGAGCAATCGTCGGCACGAACCAAATCCGTAGTACGTCCGGCCAAGACGTCCCGCGGAGGTCCATGATGTGAAACATGGACCAAAACGGATTGCCGATTTGCAAAAAGGAATAATCCCATCGGGATGAGCCAGAGAATGTCCAGAGTTGTATGACCAAGGGAGCCAGGCACAGCACCAACAGCAAGATGATCTGTACCACGACCGAATGAAACCAACCGACGCGAGTAACGCTCCGCAGCGGCGACAGGATCAGGTTGCCCACGCCCAGATAAATGACGACGTAGCTGACCAGCAACACCATAAAGCGAAACGTCTCCCCAGAGGTCGGCGACGTTCCGGCGTTACCCTCCAAATATACAAACAGGATTCCCAAACAGCCCAACAACAAACCGCTCGTGAGATTGACGATGGTGAACACATATCCGGTCATCGGACCGGGATTAAACCAGGTTAAGAACACGCGGCCAAAGAAACTCTGCGGCAGGTCACGCTTGGCACGTTCCGACATATGCCGCGACTCCCCGGACATTAAAGCGCCCATCAAGTACCAGTAAATGCCCAGCACAGTCATCAGCCCTAGGCAACCCTCCAGAGCGGGACCGAAATATTGCCAAAAAAAAGCACACCAACCGGCGATGCAGGCGTGCTGCACGAGCATCCCCCATCGCAGTGCCGTCGAACGGTTTTCGGTTGGAAAGCTGATCATCGCCGCAGCGGCCAAGAACAGCATGCCCACATACGTAAAATCAACCGTGCTGATGATGCCATTCGTAATCCAAAACTCGACCGAGCTGTATTCCCGCACGGCTTCCGAAAGAAATCCCCAACTGCCCGCCACGAACCCCATAAAGTATGCAAACACCAATGCAATGATCAGCAGGATTGACAAAAGAACCTGGGCGAACCGATGGATCGTCAGGGTCGCGAAAAAAATCCCCAGCACTGAAAGCGTGACTGACGCAAACAAGGCGTAGTAGAGCAACAACCCGATCGTCAGTATGTCGATGCCCCGCAGCAAATACGTAAATGCCAAACAGGGGACACTCGCCGAAAAGAACAGCACCATCTGCAACAGCGCACTACCCATTTTCCCCGCAATAATCTGCCGCGCGCTGAGTGCCGTAATCGACAGCAATTCATACGTGTTGTCTTCCCGCTCCGCCTGCAGTGACCGATACGTTGCGAATGGGATGATGACGGCTAGCGGAACACCTAAAATGACGTAGTAATAGTAAAAAAGGTCGGCGCCTCTTGCACTGTGATAGGCGGCCGAGCCCTCGACCGCCAACCAGAGGATCGTGCAAATCCACTGCGTGGCCAGTACGAGCCCGAACGTAACCGTGAAGTACCGGCTCTTTAGCGCCTGCCGCGTTTCTTTGACGAGAATGGGATTTAAATAGTCGCCCATTCGTAGCAGCCGCGATTCGATGCGCTGCCAGTGCGAGGCACCGCCGGTTGCGACGGCGGCCGCTGCAATTTCGGGGCTGTCCGCGTTTGAGACCACTACTGAATCCTGCCTTTAAGTTCGCTGCGGCGACATTCCGCAACGCCGCCTGAAACCAGCCGGTTACCGCGTGCCCGGCCGACCATTGGTTACTGCACCCTGCCCTCGGTTACGTGTAAGAAGACATCTTCCAGAGACTTCGCATCCACTTGGAATTCGGCAACGGGATAACCCGACTCGACGATCTCGCGCAACAGCGCGACTTCCGATTGCTGATCACCCGAATGGGATATGACGACGACTTCGCCGTCCACATCGACTTCCGCAATCTCGTCCCGCGCGGCCAGCCACTGGCCCAACGGCCCCCCACCCCCCACGACCGTAATGCGAACCATCGAGAGAGACTGCGCCCGCTTGCGCATTTCCTCGACCGTACCGACGGCCAACAGTTTTCCCTGCTCGATGATGCCCACCGTGTGACACATTTCGGCCAGTTCCGTGAGGATATGCGAACTGATCAGCACGGCTTTGCCGACTTCGGCCAATTTCCCGATCATTTCACGCAGTTCAATTCGCGCTCGCGGGTCAAGACCCGCGGCCGGTTCGTCGAGGATCATTACCGCCGGATCGTGGATTAAAGCGCGGCCCAGACACAGCCGCTGCTTCATACCTTTCGACAGCGCATTGATTGGTTTTTCAGAGAGACGGTTCAGCAGCGTGAAGTCCATCACATACTCGATTGCCCGGCTTCGTTCTCCGCCCCGCAGTCCGTACGAGCGGGCGAAAAAATCGAGGTATTCGCGGACATTAACGTTCGCGTACGTGCCGAAGTAATCGGGCATAAATCCCAACCGCGTGCGGACCCGGTCGGGATCATCGACCACCGAAAAGCCGTCCACGTAGGCGTCGCCGGATGTCGGTTCGTCCAAGGTCGACAGAATCCGCATGCTGGTCGTCTTGCCGGCCCCGTTGGGACCGATGTAGCCGAACACCTCGCCCGCCTGCACTTCGAACGAAACGTCGTCCACGGCGCGGGTGGCACCGAAGAAGCGATACAGGCGATTGAGTTGGATCATCGGATGCATATATTTGTCGCGGCAGATGGACAACAGGGATTACCGACTCGCGCGGCTCCATCCTCTTGCCCGTTCGTCGCGCCTGTCCAATATCTTCTTCAATATCTTCCCAGGATCACGTGCAAACTTCCTTCCGCGGTCGCAGCCTCGACTCCCAGTTCGACTTCCGGCGAATTTTCGACGACCGCCAAATAGGTCCGCGGCCGCGGCCTGCCCGCATACGAGGGACCGTAAGTTCTTAACGATTGCTCAAGACGACTGCGGGCCATTTCCAACTGGCCGCCGTCCCCGTAAGCGTCCGACGTCAGCGACTGCCATTCGTTATAGCCGCCATCGTCATCGGTCGTTCGGGACGGGTATTCAGGGTGGTTGTCGGAGAACACGCGATCGAATTTGGAGACGGCCTCTGGTCCCTCGACGGCCGTTAGTCGCGACGCGACGCCCGCCTCAATATTTTCGCCCCAGTGGATATTGCCGTCGCTGTCGCAAACGACCAGGTATTGAACTCGCGTACCCAGCTGATTCGCGATGCTTACGCCGCCGTTTTGAAATTTGACATCCAGAGCGTGCGGCGTGGATCGGGAACGCACGATCAAATACTGCGTCGGCGTCCGCGACGCAAGCCAACCGTCCGTGAGGTTCTGACGATCGCCCCAGTCAATCGCGTGGGGATCGTTGAGCACGCCGTGGCGCGTCCAGCGGAGAAAATCGAGGGCTGGCGGCACGATGGGCACGACCATGGCGTCATTCGGAAAACTCAGCCCATCTCCCGGCGCTAGTCCCGAGTAATAGGACTGCCGCGAGATGCATGCCGCTTCGCCGTTGCGTTGATCGATTTCCGTAAAACTGCGGACGCGCACCCGCGTGCCCAGTCCGTCAGAAATCAGCGCATAACCAAACAACGCGAAAGTGACCGCGCCCGCACAGGCCGGAATGGTAAACACGAGCAGATGGTTACGCCGCCAGCGGCGCAAAAAGTAGTAGTTAACCGGCCCGATTGCAATCACAAACAATGTGATCAGGATGCGAAACGCACCCACCGGTGCCAGGCCCACGCCGGGAATCAGGAAGTTCCAAAACTCTGATGTTCCCACGTAAGGTTCGAGACCGTGACGCGTTGTCCATGTCTGACGATCGTAATCGGGAGGCGTAAATCTCTCGCTATTTTCAGGCATGGATTCTTCATAGACGGCACCTCCATATCCGATATCGCCATCCGAAAAATCCTCATAGCGAAACCCGAGATCCGACAACTTGCCGCCCACCGCGGTCACCGTGCCGATTTGGTAGGGCCGCCAACGAAACGGAACCTCAAGCGGCCGCTGCTGGGGCCTGTCGCGATCGTTGGGTGACGTCTCCAGCGAAGACCGCCAGCGCGAATCGTCCGAGCGCGAATCGTCCGAAGTCGGCCGGCCGTCGTTTTGAATCAGCGCGGCGTCGACGGCTTGAAGACCCGACGGATCGTTATCCGTCGGCCCGAAAGGAAACTGCTCGATGACCAGATTCCCGCCCGTCGCCATCCACCGCCTGATCGCCCGCCAGGCTTTCGGATTCTGTTTTACGAGTAATTGAAATTCTCTAAACGGCACCTGGACGATGTCGAGGCAACTGTAATCGATCCAACGAACCGGAAGTTCTCGAATTCCGATTCCAGCCGCATTGGAGGAATATGGCGGCTGGTTAACCACATCGCTTGCAGTGTCTGATGCCAACGGAATTTGGCGAATCTGACCTTGGCGAAGCTGGCCGGGGAGCGGGGCATCCGTAACCTTGCGGACGATGGAATCCAAATTCACGTACAGAACACGGCTGCCTTGTTCTCGCCAATTCGACGAACCTGACGGACCCTCGATCCACTCCACGCCCAGTTCTTTCGCCAAGTCGCCATCGACAAATACCGTCCAGCCCAACCGGTTCCATGCCATGTACTGGGGAACGGCGATCGTCGTCGAAGCCGATTGCGCATTCTCGGGCAAAACAAACTCTTGCGTGACGCTGATGCCGCTCAATTTTCGATCCGCCCAAACGGAAAATTCGTCCGCGTAAAACGTGATGGAAATCGTCCGATCGTAATTCGCCAAAGTACTTGCGAAAGCCGTCACGCGGACCGGACGGTAACCCCGGCCTTCGACCCAATAGGGGTCGACAGTCAGTTGAATGCCTGTTGTCGATGGGACCCTGGGATTGGGCGATTTGATAGGCCTGCCGGTTCCGGCAAGCGACGTGGTCGCGATCAACCCCTGAAAGGCCGCCAGGACAACACACCCCAAAATGGAGAACTCAATCCTCGGCCGGTTCACGGCGGCACCTCCTCGGATCGCGAACCGGTTGTGCCGGGCGTTTGGCGGCGGGCATCTTGCGGGCGAAAAAAAATTTGCGACACCAACCACAACAGCCCAAAACAGAGCCCGTGGACCAGCAGGGTAACGATGACAAAACCGATCGCGGCACTAACGCCGGTTGCCCAAGCGCTGCCGGTGATCGACGCGCGCAAAATCAGCAGCAACAGCGCACAGACGAGCGTGAGGCCGAGAATCCAGCGGATCGTGAACCTTGGCAGCAACATCGTATGCCCTTCTCCGTGTCACTATACCAGCACGTGTCACTATACCAGCACAGAAGGTATTCGGACCGGCCCCGAGAATCTTGCCCTGTTTTAGAACGCGCCCGGTACAGCCACCTTCGACTTACATGCTGCCAGAACGCCCATCCAAGGCCCCGTCTGCGGCGGCGGTGTCGACCGTAACCGGCTGCCGACCGGCGAAGCCGGCGTCAAGTTCGTGCCAGAAAAGTACTTCTGGTTCGTTCAGTTGCCAACACAAATAAACAATGCGTTCGTCCATGAAACAGGGAAAGTCAACCAACCCCTGCATCGCGCCCTTGGGCTCAACACCCAGTTGCACGAGTTCTTGCACATATTCTTGCAGCCGTTCTCCGTCACGTTGCAGTTCCTCTTCGACCTGTACAAGTTCCTCGGCATAGAGCACCGACGCGTTATCGTCCCGCCCGGACGTTAACAGCGCCAGCCGCTGACGCCGTTCAACCACGTCCCGCGCCAACGTTGAAAGATCCCTGCAAATGGCGGTGACCAGCGGCAACGTCGCGTTGGCTTCTCTCACCGTAAACAACCGGGGAAATCTATCAGGATCGGGGGTCATACTGCTGACTCTCTATCAGTTTCGTCGGCTGCGGAAAACAGATCGACAATCGCCGGCCCGGCTGACGATTGTTATTGATTCGGCCCTCCGTGCACGGTCTCTGTGATAACCTTCGAATCTGCGACTGCCGTCGGATTCAACGTTGCGCGGCCCCAACCGACGTCCAACGGCAACCGCGAAAAGTCCACAATGCAGCCGTCACGGCTGTAGCAGCTTAAGTCGTGAGTTGCCCCCATAAAAATACAGTCTACGGGACACGGTTCAACGCATAGCGCACAGAACATGCACTTCGAATAGTCAATGGCAAAGCCAGTGATCTTAAAACCTTTGCCACCTTCCACGCGTTCTTTGCCGATGTAAATGCAATCCACCGGGCACACCTTGGCGCACTGATCGCAGGCGATGCACGTCGTCAAATCGTAGCGGTGAAATCCACGATATCGAGGTGCAACCGGGACCGGCAATTCGGGATACTCATAATGCTGTGTGAACGCTTTACGTTTCGGATCGTATGTTCTGAGCCAATAACGCATAGTGACATACAGACCCCGAGTCACGGTGTACACTGCCCCGTATACATCTCCAAACCACTTTCGCATTACCCTGCGTTCCTTGTCCTGCGTTCCTTGTCCTGAAATTCGAACGGGAGTCATTCGCCAGACCAACGGCCGACCCGCTGAATTATAGATAGGCACTTTCCGCTCGCAACCATCGACAGAGAGTTGAGGACGATTTTGCGTGCGACGAAAATTGAGACGAAGCTGGCCCGGCACAAATCCACCGCAGGCAGCCCACTCAAAGAGTCCGCAACTTAACCGCCGGTAAACCTAAATCCGGCCCGACACGCTGTCAATTTTTATGGATTTGGTCGGGGGAATTTCAATTCGCGAATACCGACAACTTCCCACCAAATAAGGGGGTATCGACAAGAAATATCAAAATCTAGGCGACCGATCGTAGCCACCCGTACAAAATGCCCCAGCGGCTCGTCGCCAACAGAATTCACCCTGCTTCTGAAAGGCATAACAATATCTTATGAAAGGTGTTAGGGTGCCGATAATACGTCCCAGGCAAGGTTTTTCGGCAAATTGGAGTTAATCGATGTTACCTATTCTATCCACGGCTGCTGAAAAAATCCGTGCAAATACGAACGAGGCGGCAGCGGTCTGCTTGACTGTTGCCTGTTAGGGCGTAGAGTGGAAGGAAGGAACTATCGCGATTGATGGGTTTTGGCACAGCATAGAGGGTTGCTGCCGGTCGGAGATTCCGAACTGGAATTTACCTCAAAGGAAGCAATCGTAAGGAATCGGTGATGTTAGTTTTATCGCGCAAGAAGAACGAAAGTATCATCATTGATGATACGATCACGATCGTAGTGGTAGAAATTCGCGGTGACAAGGTGCGGCTTGGTGTGGAAGCGCCGAGAGAAGTGCCGGTTCACCGGCGAGAGGTGTACGAGGCGATCAAGCGCGGCGATGCGGCAGGTGCCCCGGCCGATCCAGCCAAAACAACGGATGCTGCCGATCCAGCCAAAACAACGGATGCTTGAGTCTAGATCGCTCTGATCTGTGTCCGGAATTTTCGTGTCCCGAATTTTTGTGTCCCGTATTCTTGCGTGCCGCATTTCTAATTCCCACTTGACGATTTTCGGGTTGCTGCCTTTAATATGCGGCAAGTTTTGCTGCCTCCGTCAAGAGTCGGCCCCATCGTCTAGCGGTCTAGGACTCCGGCCTTTCACGCCGGCAACACGGGTTCGAGTCCCGTTGGGGTCACTTTCGTTTGTTTGCTGGAACTCCGGGAAAGGGTTATTTTTTTTAGTAAGTGCCTGCGAGTGCCGCAGTTAACTCGAGGCCCTGCGGAACCTGAGCTACGGGACGTGCGAAACGATCCGCTTGAACCGCAACCGCTGAAAGTCGGGTACTCTCGGCGGGAGCACGCGGCGGCTTGTCGTTGGCCCTGAAATCGCAGGCTGGGTAACCCCGCCCGGACGGCCCGCGGCGGAGTGCGACTACTTTTTTGCTTCCACAAAGCGGTGAATCTGTCCCAGCGCGTCGGTCAGATAAACTTCGCCATCCTGGTCTTCGCCAAATGAAATGATCGGCATCTTGTTGTCGCGCAGGGGGCGATTGGCGGTCACTTTTTTCTTGTTCACATCGTACCGCAATGCCCAGATTTTACCCGAGACATAATCCGCATAGAGATACGCACCGACAAGCTGCTTGATCCGCTTGCCCCGATAGACGCGGCCGCCGGTAATCGATTTGCCGACCTTGTGATCGTACTCCCAAATTGGATCGATCAGGTCGTCACGCGGGCCGGAGCCTTTGTCGCCAAACTTGTGCTTTGCCTCGCGCAGATTCCAACCATAGTTGCCGCCTTTTTGCACGATGTTGACTTCCTCCCAAATGTCCTGGCCCACGTCGGCGACCCAGAACAGCCCCGTCTCGGCATCAAACGTCATGCCCCAGGGATTGCGAAAACCACACGCCCAAATTTCGGGCCTCGCATCTTTCATGCCGACGAACGGATTATCTTTAGGAATGGCGTACTTTTTTCCGTCATCCTTCCGATCGACGTCGATACGCAAAATATTGCCGAGCAACGTCGCCCGATTCTGGCCGTTGCCTTTCGGATCTCGCGCGCTGCCGCCGTCTCCCAGGCCGATATAGAGACAGCCGTCCGGTCCAAAGAGAATGTTGCCGCCGTTGTGATTCCAAAACGGCTGCTTGATTCGCATCAGTTCTTCTTCACTTGCCGGATCCGCGCGATTGGGATCATCCGACGTCACGCGAAACCGCGAAATGACCGAAGTCTGTGCCGCGTCTTTCGTTGAATAGTAGACAAAGAACTGACCATTCTTTTTGTAATCTGGATGAAAGGCCAGACCGAGAAACCCCTCTTCGTTTTGTTTGTCCTTGTAAGTGACCTTTTTCTCAATGTCGAGGAAAACGGTGGTCTTCTCGACACCTTGATCGTTAGGTAGCACATGAATGACACCGTGTTCCGAGGCGATAAACACGCGGTTCGTTCCGTCCCCGGCATGCGTCAAAACGATCGGTCGCCGAACGGAGAGATTTTTAAACGACCGTTCTGTGGCAATCGACAATTTGGATTGATCCACATCCTCCGCCCCAGCGGTTGTGACCGGCAAGTACGGCACCAGGGAAACCAGCAGGCACAAAACACCTCGGAAGGCCTTTGTTAAAGCAGAGTTCCAGCAATTGATCTGGTCTGAAAAAGCAGCCATGAGTTGTCCTACGCGGAAAATGTGTTTGAGTTGCTTAACATCGGGCGGTCGTAAGTCTAATCGTCAGCAGCCGATTTTTCCACTTGGCATGGAAAATTCCTCGCCGAACGGCGTTTCGGTCGTCACGATTTTGCTTGCAAATCCTCACAGCCCTGG